>RFFQ01000170.1 GCA_003697105.1 Gemmatimonadota bacterium
AGTGTGATAATTGCATGATAGCTCCTTTCAGTAAAGTGAGCAATAATCAAACTATTTGATTCAATTTTATTCAAGTGCAGATTTCTGCGGAGACTTCAGGATGCTTTTGACAATCGTGAGATCAAGCCGTTCAACATTTTGCCGATTTCAGCGATAGTATTTACCAGATGCTGGTACTCCTCTCCATTGAGATACGATAAATTCCGGGCGATAACTACTTGTGTTTCAACTTCATACCGCGACCCTCTTGCAATCCGTAAAAAACGAATGTAATCAGTGGTAGTAGCACGTCCCCACCCTTCAGCAATATTTGAGGGGATGGAAACCGCTGCCCGCCGTAGTTGTCCTGCCAACCCGAACACTTCACTTTTAGGAAACGTGCGGGTCAAAACATAAATTTGGTTCACCAGTTCAATTGCATTTTGCCAGACCTTCAACTCACGATACGATTGCATCCCACTATCTCCAACCCCCAACTCGTAAAACTCATCAACTCCCCAACTCCCTAACTCCTACTCACTAAATTTCAAGTCTTTGAGTCGCCCTTGAAGGGTGATCCGGCCATGCCAGCGATTTTCTTCCACGACATAGGCAATATCCAATTTGGGGCGGGCGTAAGTGAGTTCATCCACTAAAGCGATAGTACCGAAACCAAAGCCGATAATTTCTAAGGTAACATCCCCTTGCCCGACGGTAAACTTCAGATGATTACGCCCAACAATGCGTGGCGTCCCGACAACGTCCACACGGCGGGTCACCAGCACCGGACGCATATTTTGGGGTCCAAAAGGCGCAAATTGTTTAAGATAAACATATAATTTGCCATTGATGACATCATCCAACGTAACTTCGCCTACCACTTCTAAATGGGGAATCAAATCCTCAGGTGTCAACGCATTGGTTGCAACGGCATTGAAGCGTTCGCGGAAAGCGTGGATTCTCTCTTTACGAATGGTCAATCCCGCCGCGTGTTGGTGCCCACCGAATTCATCCAGCAGGTCACTACACTGCACCATCGCTTCATACAGATGAAAGGTGGGGATGCTGCGTGAACTTCCTTTACCCGCGCCGGTTTCAGGGTCTATCGAGATAAGGACAGTCGGACGGTAGTATTTTTCCACCAACCGGCTCGCGACAATTCCGATCACACCGGCGTGCCACTCTTCTGAGGCAAGGACTAGCCCCCGAGTATGTTCAATATCGTACATCTCCTCGACCATGCGTTTCGCATCTTCGTAGATAGTTTCATCAATGTTTTGGCGGCGTTTATTTTCAGCATCCAGACCGTTGGCAATCTTCAAAGCGTGGGAATAGGTTGTCGCCATCAGCAATTCGACCCCGCGTTTAGCATCACCGATTCGCCCACCGGCATTGATTCGCGGCGCCAAGTTAAACACAATTTCAGAACTACCGATCCGCCGCTGTTTCAGTCCGGCAACATGAATCAATGCCTTTAGCCCAACTCGAGGTGAAGTGTTGATCAAGCGCAATCCATAATGAGCAATCACCCGATTTTCATCCACTAAGGGCACAATGTCGGAGATCGTTCCGAGAGCGACAATGTCCAAATAATCGAACACAATTTGCAAGGGCTTATTCATTACCCGGGTCACGGCACAAAGCAGTTTGAACGCCACCCCCGCACCGCATAAATCCGTAAAGGGATAGGTATCATCCGTCTGTTTGGGATTGATCACCGCCAATGCTTCCACGGGATTTTCACCGGGTTCGTGGTGATCGGTCACAATCATATCAATTCCGACCTTTTCCGCAAATTTTGCTTCGTCGGTGGCTCGAATGCCACAATCTACCGTGACAATCAACGAAATCCCATCTCGAAGTGCCTGCCGGATGCCTTCAATAGAAAGTCCGTAGCCCTCATTCATCCGGTCGGGGATGTAAAAATCGACATCACCACCCAAACGTCGCAACACAGAAAGAAGTAGAGACGTCCCGGTGATGCCATCGACATCATAATCACCATAGACCATGATCCGTTCTTTGTTTTGAAGCGCTTTGGCAAGGCGGTTTGCTGCTATAGCAATATCTTTCATCAAGAACGGGTCATGCAAACTCTCCAAGCTGGGATTTAAAAACTGGTGCGCTTTTTCAGGCGTGTTCCAACCCCGCTGTAATAAAATTTTGGCAATGACAGGCGGCACATCTAGGGCATCCATTAACTGATTTTGTAACCCGGCATCCACCGGGGGCGGGAATACCCATTTTTTCTGTCCTCGCATTGATTTTCCTCAAATAGGTATGGAGTCAAGAGTCATCTTAATTGACCGTATTTTTAATCGCATTTTTCCGAAATCGCAAGGTTTTTTTAGGAAGTTATGAGAATCGAAGATGGGCACACCTGCCCGTCCGAACCGCAATTGTCTGTTGACAAGTGTACCGCATTATGCTATTCTATGTCCGATTTGATACCAACTCATCAATATATCATACGTTATAGCACTAAGGATGTTCAGAATGTTTGATCCGAAAGAAGCCATCAATACGTTCATGTCACAGGAAAATCTCCAGGAGGCCTACCCGATGGCGTCCTTTTTTATCCATGCTCATTCAGGGACAGTGGTACGGCGGGGCCCCTTTGATATTATCAGCTTGGAACCCCTCGATGATGGGTATCATATTAAACTCTATATCCTTGATGAGGCGGAAATTCCGGCGAACCCGCTGGCGCGAAATCCGTTATATTATAACAAAGTGCTAGAAGCCCGGCGTGCCGCCGATATTATCCGGAAGGGGCCGTTCGATTTTGTGATAAAAGGACAAGATGAGCGAAAGCAGAAATTACACGCTAACGACATAAAAGCAATTACGGCTTACCAACTACTTTATTCCGCCAAGAAAAAAAAGGCATCTATCGGTGAAACCACGACGATATAAGATGCATATGTGGCAACTTTCAATTCAGAGTACCCTTAATATGGTAGAATGGTATTCCGTATTAAACCCGTCATCCCCAACCGGTTGGCGGGTTTTATTTTAGGAGCGAAGCAGATGCCTACTATTGCGGAATTAGAACAGCGGCTCGAAGATGGTGAAGATAATTTAGACCCTCGCCAGAGGATCGATATCATGAATCAGTTAGCCGCGGCTTGGCGGAATCAGGATATCCAACAGGCGATTGAATGGGGTGAACGTGCCCACCAGCAGGTAACCAAACAGCAACCGTTCTATACGGCAGGATTGGCGGAAAGTCTGCGCCAACTGAGTATCTGCTATGTGATGACCTCCAAATATGACCAAGCACTGGCATTCGCTTTAGAAGCATTGGAACTGTTCTCAGACTTACCGGATCAGGAAAAACAAGCGTCTGTACTCACTATTATCGGGAATGTTTATCAGGGTTTAGGTCATTTTACGGAAGCATTGTCGTATCACTTGAAAAGTTTGAAAATAAAAGAAGAGCTATCGGATCAACGTGGACAAGCGGTCTCGCTCGTCAATATCGGAAACGCATATCATGAACTGAAAGATTACCAGCAAGCACTCCAATGTTATGAGGAAGGCTTAATCCGGTATCGGGAAATCAACTACCAACAAGGCATCGCCGCGATCCTCTCCAATATCGGTAGTACCCATTTTAGCATGGGCAATAATGAACAAGCCCGGCAAGCCTACCACCAAAGTTTAGAAATCTACCGCGATCATAAAAATCAAATTGGGGAATCCGCCACATTGAACAATTTGGGAAATGTGTACGAACATCTGAACCAACTCAATGAGGCGCAACAGGTGTATGCCAAAGCCCTCACGATTAAAAGACAGATCGGTGACCGGCACGGTGAATCCGTCAGTTTAGAAGGATTAGGGCGGGTATATACCCGCCAACGGCAATATGATCTGGCACAAACACATCTGGAACAGGCAAGGGAAATTGCCGAAGCCATCAAATCCAAAGCCCGCCTTTCCCGAATCCAAAATGATCTGGCCACCCTGTTTTATGAGCAGGGTAATTACCACCACGCATTTGACGCACTAAAAGCCTCGTACCAGCAAGAACGGGACATCCTCAATGATGAAAGTGACCGCCGTGCCAAAAACCTCCAACTGGCATATCAGGTAGAAAAAGCCCAAAAAGAGGCGGAAATCTACCGGCTACGCAATGTGGAATTGGCGCAGTTGAATGAACAATTACAAGAGGCTCTCAAAACCGCCGAAATCCAGCGTAACCGTGCCGAACAAGCAAACGAATTTAAAGGTGAACTCATCGATATTGTCGCCCACGATCTGCGTAATCCCTTGCAAACAATCTTAGGCTATATCCAACTGACACTCCGTCACACGGACCCAGACACGAACATCGCCAAGTACCAACAACGGGCGCAAGAATCCGCACAACGAATGATCATGTTGGTCCAAAAACTCATGAACGCCAGCCTGATTGAAAGCGGTAAATTCAAACTGGAACCAGAGTCCGTCGATTTTTACCAGTTGGTTTCGGATCAAATCGATCACTATCAAGCAATCGCCAAACGGAAACACCAGACAATCCATTTTACAGGACACCCCCCCTGCTGGGTTTATGGCGACCCCATTTGGCTCCGGGAGATTGTCGGAAACTTATTGAGTAACGCCATCAAATATTCGCCCTTTCAAAAATCGATCTGGGTGGAACTGGTCACCAGTAATGGCTTGGCACGGTTTCAGGTAAAGGATGAAGGACTTGGTCTTACCGAAGACGACAAACACCGGCTATTTGGTAAATTTCAGCGCCTTTCCGCCAAACCCACCGGTGAAGAAAGCTCAATTGGATTGGGATTATTCATTGTCAAACAACTCGTACGGATGCACGGCGGTGCCATTCAGGCTAAAAGCAGCGGACAATATCAGGGGAGTACCTTCACCATTGAATTTCCGTTATTAGACCCACCAAAACCATTGACATAAAGGAATTTTTTTCCATAGTTTTAACGATTCCAAACCGGAGCCTCAGCACCGTACATTATCGCCATCCCATTTTGATTGGAGGAGACCCATGCCCGAATTAAAAACCTACGAAACCCCATTGACCGATGCCGCCATTGATGAACTGTTTGAGGAAAATAAAGCCCAATTTAGCAAGATGAACACTGCCGCCGGCAATATGGTCAAAAGTCTGTTATACGAGTTACAACGCAAGGGACGTAACACCTACATCCAACTGTATGATGCCGTAGAAGATGGTCATGTGGTGCACTACCGGGTCGTGCAGGGCAATGCGGAACTCATTCCTAAAGCCGCTCGTGCCCTACGATTTAAAAGTTGGACGGCAGATCAACTGGAGGTGAACTCATGATCAAATTTGTGATTGCCCTGTTGATTATCATCGCCCTGTTAGGGTCATTTTCATCCTACTTTTTTGTCAAATCCGAAATGCAGGCAAAGATCACGGAAGCCGAAGTCAAAATGGCGAACCTCAAAAATGAACGCCAACAGGTCGAAGATAAAGTGGCAGAAATTGAACGCCAAAAAGCAGAATTACAAGCCCAAATTGCCCACCTCACCGCCGAACGAGACAGCCTGAAAGCCGTTGTCGATTCCCTTGAAACTCAACGCCAGCGCGAAGAAGCCGCCCTAGACGACCTGTTTGCCGTAGATGACCTCGCCCAGAAAATGCAGGAAACCTTCCCAGAATTGGGGGATGAGCCCCTCGGCACGATTGAACTCTGCTATAACGATGAAACCAACACGTACGGTACCTGCTCCCCAGACGATTTTGGTATCGAGTATTTTGTCTTTCCGGTGCAATTTGTGGCAACCTTCATCGATAATGCCCAACAGGCGCAAAATCTTGCCCAACAAAATGAAGCCCTCCGCAAAATTGAGTCTAATTTAGAGCGAAACTTAACACTTTCCGATCAAATCACGTTGCTGACCGAGCAAAAAGCCAAAGCCTATCAGGAGGGTTACGAAAAAGCGTATCTCCAATACCAGCAGTTAAATCAGGAGTATATCAGTGTCCTCAAACAACCCCCGACCGTAAAATTTGGGTTACCGTCATGGCAATTTGGCGTTGTGACCGGTGTGTTAGGTTTTGCCGGTGGGGTCATTTTAGCGAAATAAGAGTACCATGCCGGAGCCACGTATCTTACATAGCGGTATTATTGATGTGAATTTTGGTGAGAACGTCACGATCGTGCAACCGGTCAATTTGTACGGATGTACCATCGGAGAGCAGTCATTCATAGGTCCTTTTGTAGAGATTCAACGCGGGGTCGTGATCGGTGAACGGTGCAAAATTCAATCTCACACTTTCATCTGCGAGCTGGTGACCCTAGGGGATGACTGCTTTATCTCGCACGGGGCAATGTTCATCAACGACACCTTCGCCAGTGGCGCACCGGCTGGTGGGGATAAAACCCGCTGGCGCACAACCACCCTTGGGAATCGGGTCAGCATCGGTACAAACGCCACCATCTTACCGGTAACCATTTGCGATAATGTGGTCATCGGCGCCGGCGCCGTTGTGACAAAATCAATTGAAATACCCGGAATTTACGCCGGGAATCCGGCACGTTTAATCCGCAAACTTTAACTTCAGGAGGGAACCGCAACGGTAAAATGAACCATTTAATATCTATGCGCGATTTGACCAAAGCGGAGATTCAGCAATTTATCTCCACGGCGGCAAAAATTGAAAAGGGCGAACTCCAGCCCGACTTAACCGGTCGGGTGATGGGCGCCCTATTTTTTGAACCGTCCACCCGGACCCATTTGTCATTTGAGACCGCGATGAAGCGGCTCGGGGGCGAGGTGATTTCCATGAGCGGTACGAAAGGTACCTCCGTGGAAAAGGGGGAAACTCTGGCAGACACAGTCAAAGTCATTAATCAATATTCGGATATTATTGTCATCCGCCACGCTTTAGAAGGCGCGGCACGGTACGTCTCTGAACAAGTCACTGTACCGGTCGTTAATGCAGGCGATGGCGCGAACCAGCACCCAACACAATCCTTGCTAGATTTGTACTCCATCTATAAAACACAAAACCGGTTGACGGGTTTAACTATTGCCCTCATCGGTGATCTAAAGTACGGGCGCACCGTCCATTCCTTAGTCCACGCCCTAGCCCATACCCAGCCAAAATTTTATTTTATCTCCCCACCCTCTTTGCAAATGCCACGCTACATCAAGGACGAACTCCGCGAAATGAAGGTCGATTTTGAAGAAGGCGAACATGTGGAAGATGTGATCAACCAACTGGATATTCTGTATGTCACCCGCATTCAACGCGAACGATTTGCCGATCCGGTGGATTATGAACGGGTCAAAAATGCCTATGTGATCAGCCGGGCACTGCTGCAAAATGTTAAACCCAACCTGAAAGTACTCCACCCGTTGCCGCGGGTCAATGAAATCAGCACTGATGTGGATCAAACCAAATACGCCTATTACTTTCAACAAGCGAAAAATGGCGTATTCATGCGTCAGGCAATTCTTTCCATTCTATTGGGGGAGATATAACGATGATGAACGACCGTAAAACGATGAAAGTAGATGCCATCCGCAACGGCACGGTGATCGATCACATCCCTGCCGGGCGCGGTCTGCGTGTGCTGGAAATTCTGGAATCCGAAGAAGACCAGCAAAAGGATTTGATTACCATTGGCTTGAACCTCATTAGTGGTGCATACGGACGTAAAGATATTATTAAAATTGAAAACCGTGAATTGACCGTGAATGAAGTCAACCAGATTGCCCTGATCGCGCCCGAAGCCACCCTGAATATCATCCGAGATTTTGAAGTCACGGAGAAAAAGACCGTTGAATTACCGGAAAAGATCGAGGGATTGATGCATTGCCCCAACCCAAATTGTGTCACCAGCGACGAAACCATCCACACGCGGTTATTGCGGGTCTCTCGTACACCGGTACGCTTGCGCTGTGCCTATTGCGAACGCGTGTTTAACGTGGAAGAAATGAAATTGGTGGGGATTAGCGGCAAATATGAAGAATAGACCGGATCGAATCGGCATTTTAGGCGGCGGACAGTTAGCCCGAATGTCCGCCTACGCCGCTTACCGCCTCGGCTTTGAAGTGGCGATTATGGAAAAACACCCCAACTCGCCCGCCGGACAACTGACCCACCATGAAATTGTGGGATGGCTCCATGATGATCATCTTATGCGGGATTTCGCCGCCAAAAGCGATGTGATCACCCTCGAAAATGAGTTTGTGGATTATCAGCGACTGGAATTTTTGGAAGCGCTGGGCACACCGGTGGTACCACATTCCGCCACAATTGCCAACATTCAGGATAAATATTTGCAAAAAAGTGCCCTTGCGGACCAAAATATTCCCGTACCGGAGTTTATGGCAGTCCAGAGCCTTGCCGATTTTGAAGCGGTAAAATCCCGCTTAGGTGTGCCCTTTGTCCTCAAATCCCGCAAAATGGGTTACGATGGGTACGGTAATGCCCAGATCGAATCCCAAGCGGATTTTGACACGGCCTTTAAACGGCTGACCGCACGACACGCCGCACTTTTTGCGGAAAAATTTATCACCTTTCACATGGAATTGGCAGTGATGATCGCCCGCACTCCGGCAGAAATTCGAGCGTACCCGGTGGTGCAAACCATTCAAAAAAACCATATTTGCCATACGGTGATTGCTCCGGCACCCATTGACCCTCAATTGGCGGCACAAACGGTCGAAATGGGTATCGCCGCGGTCAAAGCGGTGGATGGTTTCGGGATTTATGGGATTGAATTCTTCCTCACGGAAGATCATCAAATTTTACTCAACGAGATGGCGCCGCGCCCGCATAATTCCGGGCATTATACCATTGAAGCGTGTGTGACATCACAGTTTGAAAATCACATCCGAGCTGTCCTTGGATTGCCCCTCGGCACTACGGAGATGATCAAACCCCATGCGGTGATGGTCAATTTATTAGGCAAAAAAGAAGGTACGGGAGTAATCCCGAATTATGCGATTGCCTTAAACCATCCCGAGTTGCATCTGCACATCTATGGCAAAGCACAATCGCGGATCGGGCGAAAAATGGGACATATCACGATGCTGGGTGATAATCTGAATCCCATTTTAGATCAATTACACACCATCGAATCTCAAATTTGGCTTTAGAAATAACACCTTAACCCTAAAGGATGAACAAAAAGAATGAACCCCTCAACCCCTCTCGTTGGCATCATTATGGGCAGTGATTCCGATCTGAACGTGATGAAAGCCGCGGCAGATATTTGTGATGAATTTGATGTACCTTACGAAATCCGCGTGGTATCCGCCCATCGCACGCCACACGTCATGGCAGAATATGGTTCTACTGCCCACGAACGCGGCATTAAAGTGATTATCGCTGGCGCAGGAGGTGCGGCACATTTGCCGGGCATGACGGCAGCCTATTCCCCCTTGCCGGTGATTGGCGTACCGGTCAAATTGAAATCCTTAGATGGGCTGGACTCGTTGCTTTCCATCGTACAGATGCCGCGGGGCGTACCAGTCGCCACCGTAGCCATCAACAACGCCCAAAATGCCGGCTTGCTGGCAATTGAGATTTTGGCAACCAGTGACCCCACCCTGCGACAAAAGGTAATCGATTACAAAAAACAGATGGCAGCGGTATCAATTCAAAAAAATGAGACATTGCCAGCAAAACTCACCGCTTTATCACCCTCAAGATAAATGAAACTATCGTGAGCCACAACCCGCGTGCCGCCCGATCCGCCCCCATCCGTTATGGTGAACTGTAAAACTAAAAGTTGACAAAATCAAACTTTTGGTACATGTTATACGGTAACGGGCTCACTGAAACACTGAATCCCCCATTCACACGAGGTTGCTCATGGAATCGTTACAGATGGATTTTGATATTGGTAAACGCATTAAAGCGTTGCGGGAG
Source organism: Gemmatimonadota bacterium (assembly GCA_003697105.1). Classification (GTDB taxonomy): domain Bacteria; phylum 4572-55; class 4572-55; order J002; family J002; genus J002. The sequence continues at coordinate 9,857 of RFFQ01000170.1, forward strand.
GACCAATCTCTCTCGTTACGGGCACTGGCTAAAAAATGCGGTCTTTCATTTAATGCGATTAGCCGCATCGAACGGGGCGAGAATTCACCCTCCGTCGTGACCTTGCACCGGTTAGCAACCGCCTTTGGTGTACCGATTACCTATTTTTTTATGAAAGAGGTGGAACAAAAGATCATTTTTACCAAACATAATGAAGGGATCGTTTCGCGATCCAGTGGATTTGAGATGCAAAGCCTCGGCAGCGGGTTGATCCACCAGCAACTTGAACCATTTCACATGCTGATCAAACCCGGCGGACGCCGTTTTACAGACCCAGTGAGCCACGCCGGCGACGAACTCGTCTATTGCTTGGAAGGCAAGCTGGAATATAAAGTAGAACATCAAGTATTCACCCTAGAAAAAGGCGATTCGCTCTTTTTCAAAGGCGACCAAGGGCACTGCTGGCGAAATCCGTTTTCAGCGGAAGCACGGGTGTTGATCATTTTTCAATCCACCCCGAACAAACACAATCTGTTTCAAGGACATCTAACCAATTAAACCACGGATTTGACCCGCGACCACCATTTTCAGGGGCGTTCTTTCAACGCCCCTATTTTCATACCACCTCACCCTAAAACGTGCAGCACCATGAAACCCACTTTCAAAACAAAACAGGGACACCCCTTACCCTTGGGAGTTTCCATTCAACCGGATGGACTGAATTTCGCGATTTTTTCCCGGCACGCCACCCATGTCTGGCTTCTCTTGTTTGAATCCGAAAAGCACGATCCCCTTGTCGAAATCGAACTCGACCCCGCGGTTCACCGCACCGGTGATGTCTGGCACATTCTGCTCTCAGATTTGCGGGGACTGCATCCCGCCTTCCAGGCGGACTTCCGCCGGACTACCGACCTGAAATCTGCCCTTCAACACCTAAGATCAACGTTACGTTACGGCTACCGGATGGACCGCCAACCTAATGAAGCACCTCACATCTACCGGTTTGATCCCAATGAAGTCCTGATTGATCCCTATGCCAAAGCGTTGACCGGCGGCGAACGCTGGGGGGTATGGCAACGCCGTCAGGGAGACGATCATCCCAAAATATCAAGCCGAAATGTAGAAGTCCGCAAATACCGGAATCTGATCATTGAAGACGATTTCGATTGGGGTGCGGATCGACCGCTCAATCGCCCAATGTCAGAATTGGTGATTTATGAACTCCATGTCCGCGGTTTTACCCGGCATAAATCGGCGCAAGTCGATCATCCCGGCACCTATCGCGGATTGATCGAAAAAATCCCATACCTGAAAAATCTAGGCATTAACGCCGTAGAATTATTACCCATTTTTGAGTTTGAAGAACTGGATCGGGACACATTCAACCCCCAGACGGGGGAGCGACACCTCAACTTTTGGGGCTACCACCCGATCAACTTTTTTGCACCCAAAGCCGGATATGCCGCTGAAGGTAAAAATGGTAATGCGGTACGAGAATTTAAGGAGATGGTCAAAGCATTCCACCAAGCGGGAATTGAAGTCATTTTGGATGTGGTGTTCAATCATACCGGTGAAGGTGACGAAACGGGGCATATCTTTTCATTCAAAGGTATTGATAATCCGATCTACTACATGTTGGATGAGCAAGGGCACTACCGGAATTACGCCGGTTGTGGCAATGTACTGAACTGCAATTATCCGGTCGTGCATGACCTGATCATCGATGCCCTGCGCTACTGGGTGACCGAGATGCATATTGATGGCTTCCGGTTCGATTTAGCATCCATTTTAACCCGCGGGCGAGACGGTCAACCGATGGCAAATCCAGCCTTAATCGATCACATTACCGCCGACCCCATTTTAGCGGATACAAAGCTGATTGCCGAAGCATGGGATGCGGCGGGATTGTATCAGGTAGGCACCTTTCCAGCATGGGGACGGTGGGCAGAATGGAACGGCAAGTACCGGGATGACATCCGCCGGTTTGTCAAGAGTGACCCCGGTCTGGTACCAGCACTAGCACAACGGCTACTTGGCAGCCCCGACATTTATGAGCCAAGCGGACGTCACCCCTTCCACAGCATTAACTTTATTACCTGCCATGATGGCTTTACCCTGCATGATCTGGTCAGTTACAACGAAAAACACAACTGGGAAAACGGCGAACAAAATCAAGATGGAAGTAATGATAATTACAGTTGGAACTGTGGCGTAGAGGGCGAGACAGACAACCCGCAAATCCAGCGCTTGCGGCGGCAACAGATGAAAAACTTCCTGACCTTACTGATGCTCTCCAACGGGGTGCCCTTGCTCACAGCGGGGGATGAATTCGCCCGTACCCAACAAGGCAATAACAACGCCTATTGCCATGACAGCCCGCTCACGTGGGTTGATTGGACATTGGCGGATAAACACGCTGAGTTATTCCGGTTCACGCGCGAGTTGATCGCCTTCCGGCACGAGATCAAACATTTACGGCTACAATACTACCATGATCCGGCAGTGGAAATCTATTTTCATGGGGTAAAATTACACGAGCCGGACTGGTCGTATGACTCCCGTAGCCTAGCAATGCAGATTATTAGTGGCGATAAGCGTCACCGGATTCAACAAATGATGATCATCTGCAATGCCCATTGGGAATCCCTGAAATTTGAACTACCGATACTGCCAAAGGGCAAAAAATGGCATTTGAAGATTGACACATCTTTCGTAAAACCGTATGATATTATGGAAACTGGCAAAGAAAAGTCCGTGCGCAACCCGCAACATTATAAAATTGCCGCCCGCAGTACGGTGGTACTGGTGGCAAAGTCTTCTAGAAAGAAGAAATAACCGTGTTCCGGTTTTGAGGCAAATATCTGCTTTTCACCAAAAGGAGAACTTTTCAAATGACACATAAGAAAAAATCAGAAAAAGTGCCCTCCAAGATGAAAGCACGTTACGAGGAGATTATCACGTTGACAAACACCTTCTGCGCGGAACATCTGGACGAGGAATATGCCCAACTTTGCCGTTATGCCGCGGCGGCTTTGGCACGGAAACGTCCTTCACCACTGGAAAAGGGACGGGTTAAAAGCTGGGCGTGCGGTATTGCGTATGCCATGGGGTATGTCAATTTCCTCTCCGACTCCAGCCAAGACCCCCACATGTCTATGGGAGACCTGTGTGCGGCATTTGGGGTCAGTACAAGTACCGGTAGCACCAAATCCAAAGAAGTTCGGGAAGCCCTTGGTGGTATCGAACGCCTAGACCCCGCATGGACAGTACCAAGCCAAATTGAAAATAACCCATTTGCGTGGATGGTGGAAACTTCAGAAGGACTCATTCTGGATTCCCGCTCGTTCCCTGCCATTATACGACAAGCCTTATACGAAGAAGGTATTTTGCCCTTCCCCCCGAATGAAGAAGAGGTGATAGAAAACATCATGGAACTGATGACAAATGAGCCAGACGACGAATTGGACGACACCCCCCCTCGGTCTTCTGCACCCGCATCTCGAAAAACCTCAAAACCTAAAAAAAGCAACCCCAATAAACCGCGCTGTGGCTTAGGTGGAAAACAGGAAAATCTAACCCGAACCCCCTTTGTGGGGAATGGATTTGTGATGATGCTCACGAATACCAGTTATTTTCCTACGCCCGAAATAGCGGTTACCGCAACCATGACCGGCACACCTTGTGTTCCTTTCATTACCATGAGGGGCACAAAGGGAACTGGCAAGATTGCGAAGAGTGCAAAGCCAAGTTCGATACCGAGATGTATGTCTGGTACGGCACAAATGAGTATAATTTTACTGTGCTGGAAAATCCCCCGGAATACGAACCCACCCATTGCGCAAAATGTGGCAAGGTAATTCCGCTGGTCGATGGCGGGTACTCGGTAAGATGAGAAAAATATTTTTGTTATGACTGTACAGATTTCTTCCACTCTTAAATTAATACCTCAATAACTTCATGGAGTGTTACATGGGTAAATTGATCGGCAGTATGTCTTTGTTTGCCCTAGCGGGTTTTATGCTGGTGGGCTTTTTTCAATCTGGGATTGGGTTTACGGCAACCGGACTTGCCGCCCTGCTCATTGCGGTCGGATTACCGGCAGCAGGGGGTGCTTATCTGCTATACAGCCATTACCGGCAAAAACAGCAACTGAAGGGCAGTAAAAAACGCTTGAAGATGCAAACGCTTGAAGCCGAGATCATTAAATTAAGCGGTCAAAAAGGGGGCAAACTAACCGTGGTCGAGGTCGTCAGTGCGCTCGCGGTTGATAATCAGATCGCCAAAGAAGCGTTGGAATCCCTCAGTGTACAAGGGTTGGCAGAACCGGAAGTAACCGAACGTGGCATGATTGTTTACTCCTTCTATGATGTGCAAAATCTACCGGATAAATCCACCGCGAAAGGAGTGTTAGATGACTAAATTTGAAGAACGGTACGACTGCCCGGTCTGTTTAGGGGTAAAAATGGACAAACTGAAAGTGGCACCACAGGCAACGTTTTTGGTCGATCACTGTCGCCGGTGCGGGGGAATGTGGTTTGATCAAGGTGAAGTGCAACTCCTGCGGCAAACCAGTGCCAAAGTGCTGGCACGGAAGATCAACCTCAAGCCAGAAGCGTATCAGATGCAATGTCACAGTTGCCACACCCGCATGGACCGCAATCTGGATAAGTGCCCCAACTGTAATTGGAAAAATATCATCAATTGTCCCTGTTGCCACCAGCCCCTCAAACCGGTGGAACATAGCGGGTTGCGGTTGGATATCTGCAAAACGTGTAAAGGGGTCTGGTTTGATCAGATTGAGTTAGCCCAAATCTGGAACATCCAACTAGACCACCTGGCAAAACGCAAAAAAGGTGTGCTCACAACCGCGGGTGAAGCCGGTGAGGAGGCCGCAGAACTTTTCACCGAAGCCTTGATCTACGACCCCTTTTTGACACTTATCGCCGTCGATACCGCCTTAGATGTGGGGGCGGCAGTTGGCGGAACCATTTTGGATATTTCCGGCGAGGCGATCTCCAACGCGCCGGAGATGGCTGGCGCGGTATTTGAAGGCGGTGCGGAGCTTGCCGGTAGCATTTTTGAAGCAATTGCCGAGATCATCGCCAGCCTTTTTGAATGAGAAGACCATGACCATTATCCGTGAATTTCCGGTGAACCCGCAAATTTTGATCTACCATGTACGGGATCGCCTCACCTCAGCTATCATTGAAACGTATCACCCCCGATCCCAAGCAAAGCCACCGGATTTTGTCCATAAGTTGCTGGAAATAAATGATATTATTGAGATCAACATCATGCCTTACCGCATCTGGTTGCGCAAAACAAAATCCGCCGGATGGCAACCGTTAATTCCACCGATTGAACGCATATTGAGCACTCAATTTGATGTCTCGGAGGTAGGTCAACCTGTGTTGGGCGACCAAACACGATCCTTCCACCATTCGCTACCCCATCTCCAGCAAAAACAGGTTTACGAAGCACCGGCAATGGTTAAATCCGATCCCCTTGCCATAGAACTTTTTGCGATTGATGGCGTTCAGGCAGTCACCATCACCCCGGAAGAAATTCAAATTAAAAAAGCCCAGCTCTTTTCATGGTCTGAACTGATTCCCCAAATTGAATCTACGCTTTCAGGAAAAGCCATCTAACAGGGGTCATTCCTCCGAGAAGCGGAGAAACTCTGCTTGACATCCTCTTCACATTTTGGTAATATTTTAAACTGAACAATGCATAATATAGCAGCCATTTGTCTTTGAACCATTTGAGGTGGTACGGTGAAAACTATCGGCAAATATGAAATTGTGGAAGAACTGGACAAAGGAGATGTCGGGACATACTATCGAGTGCAGGATTTGGTTAATGAAACATCATTTTTAATTCAGGAATTATACCCCAAACATGCCAACGATGATAATTTTGTCCGTCGCTTCCAACGAGCAGTAAAAGCCTCAGAATTTCTGCAACATGATAATATTCTGAATACATTTGAATTTGGAAAATCAGAAACTTCAGTGTTCAATGTTTCGGACTACCACGACGGGTTAACCGTAAGCAAACTGTTGGCACGTGTCAAGAAAATCCCGCTGGAAGTCAGTTGTGAGATTATCATCCAAAGTTGCCAAGGCTTGAAAAAAGCGCATCAGGAGAACATTATCCACCGGAACTTAAAACCCAATTTTATTTTGGTCGGCCGGGATGGCATTGTGCGCATTTCTGATTTTGGCCTAGCCTACAACGATGAAAAACTCGGGTCCATTCATTTGGTACCCGCCCAGATTGGCACGGCGCATTATTTATCCAGTGAATTAGCTCTGGGGATGAAGCTGGATCAGCGGGCAGATATTTTCTCCTTGGGAATCATCTTTTATGAGATGTTGACCGGAGTGAATCCTTTTGCGGCAGAGACGTTTGCCGCTACGTTTACCAAGCTGAAATCCGAGGAACCGCCGGAAGCATTGATGAACCTCAACCCGGAGCTTCCAGAACGGATAAATACCATCGTCCAAAAGATGCTCAAGAAAAACCGCAATGACCGGTATAAAACATGCGATGATGTTCTGGATGATCTGGCGTCATTCCTAAAATCGGTGGCGTTGCCCAGCGGCAAAGAACTACTAATACAATACATGCAAAGTCCAGAAAGCTATGCTCCAACACCGATTCCTGCAGAAAAACCACCTATCGTGGCGCCACCACCCTCTACTCCGGTAGAAACACCGGTTACCAGCGAAGAGACCGCTTTTTTTGAAGTTGATGTTCCCGCATCGCCGCCCGTACAACCTGTCACTCCAGCAGATGAGAGCTTTGATCTGGATTTGGATATGACACCGGATGTGCCGGTAACCAGCCCCCCACCCGCCGAACCGGTAGCTTCTACCGCTAACGATTTTTTAGACTTAGATACGCCCGCCGCACCGGCACCACCGGTGGAGACGGTATCTTCCAGTGCGGATGATGATTTTCTGGATTTGGATATTCCAGCCCCAACACCCGCCCCGCCGGTAGCGGATCAGGTCGATGGGGGCACCCAACCCGTCTCATCCAGTACCGACGATGATTTTTTGGATTTAGATATTCCGACAGCGGTCACAACACCGGAACCCACGCCTGCTTCCACCACAGATGATGACTTTCTGGATTTAGATACACCTCCGCCAGCCTCTGAAACCCCGGGGACACCTCCTGAACCCGCCACTCTCGACGATGATTTTTTAGATTTGGATGCACCCGCACCGGAAATTACACCCGCATCACCACCCCAACAAGAAGAAGAAACCTCCTTTTTTGACGTTGGTGCACCACCGGCCGCACCCGCTTCTGAACCGGCAGGGGTTGAAACGCCTGATACGGCTGAAGATGATGCCTTTTTCAATACGGTTGAAGGTCCACCAGAGCAGGTGACTCCCGAAGAAGTCGATGAAACCGCCGTATTTGAAAATCCACTCTTCCAAACCGGGGAACCGGTAGCAGCAAAACAACCACCCAGTGATACATCTGACGATCTGATTTTTACGGAAAAAACGGATGAGATCGAACTTACAGCGGGGGTCACTGCTAGTGAAGAAACCTCCATTTTATCCGATGTTGATCTGGCAAGTGAGTTCAAAGAACCCACTCCCGTAGAGGCACCCAGCGCCCGCTCCGAAGAACCCCCCATGCCACCACCAGAGCCATTGGACGAAGATTTACAATTCACGGATTTTAACGAAGATGTCGAAATTTTAGAGGACATCCCTGAGCTGGAAGATACAAAAGTCATCGAACCGGTACCTCAAACCGCCAAAGCGGAGCCGAAACCAAAACCAGAGCCAAAACCAGAGCCTCCCAAACCAAAAGCGGAAACACCAAAACCGAAACCGAAACCAGCACCTCCCAAACCAAAAGCGGAAACACCAAAACCGAAACCGAAACCGGCACCTCCCAAACCAAAAGCGGAAACACCAAAACCGTCCGAACCCGAACCCAAAGCGGTAAAACCCCACCCCTCGTCGCCAGTCGATGAAAAGTGGGTAAAATACCTGGTGTGGGCGGCAGGTCTCCTGATTCTCATCAATGCCGGTCTCTTTTTCGGACTTCGGAACCCGCAGGAAGCCGTGCTACTGGTGGAAAGTACCCCGGACAATGCCAAAGTCGCCGTTAATGGAATTGTGCGGGCATCTCAAACTCCAGCCATTATACGAGCGTTGAAACCCGGCGAGCATTTGATCGAATTGACAAATGGTGATCTGGTGTTTCAGCATACCGTCACCCTCGAAGGTGGAAAAAAATACCGGCTCGTCGCCACGTTGTATGACCCCTCGCTATTGGAAGAGATGGAAGAACCGGCATCCACGCCAACGGTCATCGCCGAAGAGAGCGAAAATTTACGGCAAGTTAAAATATTATCGGAACCTTCGGGAGCGTACATTTATATCAATGGTGAGCCGGCAGGCACCTCACCCAGCACAGTAAATTTACCTTTGGGTACCGTTGAAGTCAAACTGATCGCCGTGGGATATGAAGATTACGTGACCGAAATCGGGCATACCGAGACGCCTCAAGAACTTAAAATTACGCTCACGCCCATAGAACAACCGGCAGAGGTTGTGGCGGAAACCCCCACCACACCGGACCAGCCCGAAGAAACAACCTTTTCCACAACGATTTCTACGAATCCACCGGGCGCAACGGTGTATGTCCAAGGGAAAGCATACGATCAAAAAACCCCACTGTCCTTGGAGCTACCTACCGGAGATTATCCGGTACGGATCGAAATCGAAGGATATAAACCGGTCACCAAAAACATCTATCCGGGTTTAGGGGAGTTGACGGTGAATTTGGAAGCAGAGACACCTCGTTTAGCCACCGCTCCGGAAACACCCGCACCGGAACAACCGGTAAGCCGTCCCCCGTTATTGGCATCTGCGAGTATCAACGGCAATATGGGGCGAAGCGGCGCCCAGAAGATCGATCTCACAAAACCCAGCACCCAATTAACCGCGCTACCAACATCCTACCGGCGGGGAGTTAAACTTCTAGGGTCAACCGCACAACTACCCGCCGAATTAACCCAATACGCCGAATTACGGGTCGCTATTGACACCGTAACAGATATTTATATCAACGGGCACTATCAAGCGAGTACGCCACTAAGCAAACGTATCAAACTGGCACCGGGGGATCACATCATCCGAATCGTGGACCCGCAAGGGATTTATCGCGATTATGTGAAAAAGGTCAGTGTGAACGTCGGGGATCAAATCTCGATCTCTACCTCAGACTTGAAACACCGGTAACATGGAACATCTCGCCGGTAAGGGAGGATGGCGACATCGAGTTAAACATCTCGATGTCGCTTTTTTCGCAAAAATCACCCTTACGACCTCAACACAGAAATAGGTAGCACTATGGCTCTTCTTATTTATACCGATGAACACGGAAAGGAACACCAAGTCCCTATCGAACGTTCAAAACTGTTGATAGGACGCAGCAAAGATAATGATTTAGCGTTGCTTGATATTTACGTTTCACGCTATCATGCAAAAATTACCGTGGAGAGTGATCGATATTACATAGAGGATTGCGGAAGTACCTATGGCACGTATGTCAACGGTACACAGGAAAAACGGGTATTGTTGGAATATGGAGATGAAATTAAAGTCGGTGAAACCGTACTCCATTTTGTTAGCGATGAGGTGGAACAGACAAATGAACAATTGGCACAATTGGTCAATAAGCAAAACGCCGGTCAGGCAATGAAGGCATTTAACCAAATCGAACACGAATTTGATGATATTCGGGATCAACTCCAAGCCGTTCGTGACTCAAAAGCAGTAGATGTGACCACACTTTTGGAACGCGTCGATCATCTCGGTCAAACGATTGCCGAAATTCATACTAATTTGGCGGAACTGGAAAAGGCAAGTCAAATCAACGCCACCTTGTACGAAGTGGGCAAAATGATCAATACCGTCTTCGAGTTGAACCGCTTGCTCAATCTGGTAATGGATTTAGCTCTGAAAGTGATGAATGCGGAACGAGGGTTTATCATGTTGATCGATCAAGAGACCGGCGAACTGCGAACGGAAGTTGCCCGCAACATGGATCCCGAAGATGATCAAAGCCTGCTCCAATCCGAATCTTCTGGAACATCCATCAGTCAGGGTATAGCAACCCAAGTGATCGAAACCGGTGAGCCGATTCTAACAACAGATGCCTCCAATGACCCGCGTTTTATGCGTCAGGCAAGTGTCATTATGTATAACATCCACTCCGTGATCTGTGTCCCGTTGCGCTCTAAAGAGCAAGAGATCATTGGTGTGATTTACGTGGATAATCGTATTTCCAAAGGCTATTTCACCCAAGATGATTTGGATTTTCTGATGGCGTTTACCAATCAAGCCGCGTTAGCGATTGAAAATGCCCAGTTGTACAACAGTATTCAGGAACAAGAGCGCATCCGGGAGAATTTACAGCGCTATCTACCGGCAGAATTGGCAAATCAAATGATGAATCAGGGACAGATTCAATTGGGCGGAGAAGAATGTTTTGTTTCGATTTTGTTCTCGGATATTCAAGGTTTTACCTCCCGAGCCGAAAAAATGCCGGCAGGGGAAGTGGTGCAAATGCTAAACGCTTATTTTAGTCTCATGACCGACGAAATTTTTAAGCAGGAGGGCACTCTCGATAAATTTATGGGGGATGGTATTATGACCATCTTCGGGGCACCCATCCCGCATGAAGATCATGCGCTACGGGCAATTAAAGCCGCTATTGGGATGCGAGAACGCCTTAAAGAATTGAACGCGGAGTGGGCTAAAGAAGGCAAAGAACCGCTGGTAATCCGAATTGGAATTGCCAGTGGAACGGTGGTTGCTGGTAACATCGGTTCGGAACGCCGCATGGATTATACCGCCATTGGAGATGCCGTCAATTTGGCATCCCGATTGGAAAGCGCGGCTTCTGGAGGACAAATTTTGATTGATGATATGACCTATGAACTCGCCGCCGGAGTCATTAAAGCCAACCGCTTAGTCCCCATCCGTGTCAAAGGCAAAAGTCGTCCTATTCAGGTATATGAAGTTGTGGGTCTGGAAACCGATGTGTAAATATGGCATCTTCATGGTGCTGGCGTTCCTCTGGATACCGGTTTCGCGCACTGGGGCAATCTCTCTGATGGAGTACCGCCCACCCATTAGCAAAAGTGAAAATTTGCAACTGGATGCATCCTATAATTATGCCGGACAAGATTCCACTACCTCAGATGTGGGTAGTGCCTCTGTCCGGTATTTTCGTATATTTGACTCCCAACCCTTTGCGTATCGCCTCGAATTTAACTCCGTTTTGGGCTATGACGGTCTGAATGAAGACCAAACGGTTTATAACCCAACCACCCAACAAACGGTGGTATTGAACCGTCACAAAACCACCTTGACGGTGGATGCCCGTAGCGAATTCCGAAAATATATCCTGCTTGAAAAGCTATTTGGGACAATCAGTTCCCAAATGCGGTATGTAAGAGGCAAAGGCGAATCTTTGAAAAAACAAGTTACCGGAAAGGATACAACCTATGCCGTCCTGAGCGAAACATACGCCCGCCCCGAGGTAATGCTGGCAACTGGTATCGGTTATGGAAAGTTTGTGAACGCAACCCCCTTAGTCCGGGCAATCCGGGTAGAACAGGAATTGGCACGTATTGATGCCTTGATGGGTAACTTGCCCAACGAAACCTTAATTGAGCTGGCTAAACTGCTGACCCCCGAAAAACAACGGGAATACCAAAATCGATTTGAGCCTTCCGTATGGGAACGCTACTATTATGCGGATATTCAAAAAGTGCTGCTAACATCTGGATTGCTAAAAGGAGACCGGCTTTCGGCGTTTGCCGTCCTGCGGATTCAACAGGTATTGGCAGAAAATATCAATGACCGCTCGTATGGCTGGGATGCGGCGGTTGTGACCCAATATGTCGTTATCTCCCGCCGGTCTGGAGAAAGCGATCAAAATGCCGGAATGGGATTATACACCAATTATGCCTACCCATTTAATTCTAAAACCCAACTGTCGCATAACCTCTCTTTATTGACCCGCTTTTCACCCTTATTGAAAGAAAATTCATTGCTTTCTACTTTGAATGTAACGTATGAAGCCAGTGATCGGGTGGATTGGCGCACCACGTACCAGCTATCATTAGAATTCACGAATCTTCACCGGGCAGAACTCGCCCAACATGCCATTAGTACAAATCTGATTTTTTACGTGGAAGGACACATCAATTTAACGCTGTCTGGTTCGTTGAGTAAAACAATAATTCAGAACAGCAGTGAAGCCTGGTTAAAAAAGATAAACCTATCCCTTACATACGACATAATCTAACAAAAACGCCCACCGTACCGGAATCAATACAGTGGGCGAAATTTGAATATTTGATTTTCAAGCTGGTATCAGTTGGTACTGGCGTTTTCCAACGCCATCATGGCTTCTTCCAACTTTTTCCCTAATTCATCCATCCGCTCCGGAGGGAGGGAAGTCGGATATTGTGCCGCATCAGGATATTTCTGGTCTAACGCCAGCATTTGCTCCTGACACTGGCGTATCTGCTCCACATCATTCTCCTCACGTGCCTGCTTTAACTTATCCTTCAATTGGGTATATTCCACCACATAAGTGATATAATCGTCATCGGTAATTACCTTTTGGGACACCGGTGGTGTTTCTTCTTCGGTAGAGGATGCACTTGTATTCGATGGGGTGGATTCTGTTTGGGACTTTTGACCACATCCCGCCACAAGCAGACCCAATACGAGAGCAACCATCCAGATAAAGCGAACATTCATGACTCTATTCTCCCATTTCATTGAAAGTACTATCCATGACATCAATGACAGTGCGGCGATTCTTCCGACGGTTTTCTTCACTGGTATTGGGCACCAACGGTTCAGATTCACCTTTCCCAATAACAATCATGCGTTCTTGGGAAATATTGAAATTCCGCGAAAGGTAATCTGCTACCGCTTGTGCTCGTCTTTCAGATAATTTCTGATTATATTCTGCACTTCCCAAATCACAGGTATGTCCAGTAATACGGATGGGACTGTTCGGGTGGTTTTGCAGCGCCATACCTACTTCATTTAACAGGGCTTGCGCCTCTGGTTTTAAGTCAGCTTTGTTTAGGTCAAACATCACTTTGTCGGAAAGTTCAAAGGTTTCCAGCGGGATATTGCTGGGGCGCATGGGGACATATACATCTTCCGGTTCAAGCAAAATCGATAAGATCGCCAAACTATCAGACTCAAACCGAATCCGTCGTGATTGCAAGATGTAACCTTCTTTTTCCGCGGTCACATCATGGATATGGGCAAGGTCTATTTTGATGGTCACCGGACTCGCTCCAACGTATGTTTGTCCAAGATAGACCTCAGCCGGGGAGGGGTCGGTTTGAATCAACACCGAGGGACGGGTATCGGTTTGAGTTTGGGTACAATCGCCATCCAAAATACCGTCGGGATCCGCAAAATCTGCTTCTAACCGCCGGGTAGTGTTCGCATGGAGTTGTGCTTTTTGCCGATACTCTTGTTTTAGGCGCGGGTCACTTTCGTTTTCGAGCAACCGGCAATAGGTCAGAGCCAAATAATAAAATCCTTCCGCCCGGTCGGGGCTGAGTTCAATTGCCCGGAGCAGGGTCTGTTCGGCATGGGAAAGCATATTTTTTTTGAGGTATGTTCGCCCCAACCCAATGTATGCCGGTCCGAAAAACGGGTCATAATCAATAGCCATCAAAAATTCCTGCTGGGCTTTGTCCAGTAGCCCCACCGAAAGATACCGCTCACCATCGATCAAATTACCTTCAGTATCCCCATATCCGGTAAACCACGTTTGCCGGATGGCTTCCACGTCTTTTCCAGAGGTAGAACGTCGCTTGGGATCATATTGTACTTCACCCTCTTTAGCATCGCCGTTCTGCACACCCCGTGCAAACACATCAAACTCGTTTTGGGGGGGCTGATAGGTCTCGCGGGGTTTACCGGCGCAACTGGCAACCAGCAAAACAACCCCCAACAGGGTAAAAAAGCGCCCCCATAAAATATTTTTTCTCATTCGATAAAACCTCCACTATATCAGAGCACAAGATTTTGTGATTGCTATATTTAGTGTAGCATACCTCAAGTAATTTGTCAAATAAAATTTTACATATACGAACAATAGGTAACTATCTGATAATAAACTAATTAAACCTGATATAGATCGGCGCGAGCAGGCGCGGCTACCCGCAAAACCATCCGGAAAAAGGGCTTGACAATAAAAAGCCACTATGTTATTCTTTGCTCTCAGATGTTGAAGGGCATGATTCAACATCAGTTTCATTTTGGTTTCTCCTTTCGAAAGCAGGTACTCGTGGGCGCAAGTACCTGCTTTTTTTATCTCTTAAAAAACGCTCGGATGTGCTCCAGTGTGAAACAATTCAGCACATCATCCTTCCGTAATCCCCCTTTCCGTGCAATCGGAATCCCATATTGGGTGGTATCGGTTAAACCCCCCATTCGATGCGCATCGGGTCCTATCAGGATTTTCACGCCCCGTTCGGTCGCTTTCCGTAACCAACGCCAATCCAAATCCAACCGGCGCGGGTTTGCATTGAGTTCAAGTGCAACATGATACTCCGCCGCAGCGTCTATTACGGCTTCGAGATTCACAGGATAGCTCTCACGTTGCAATAACAACCGTCCCGTGGGATGCCCCAATACCCGCACATAAGGATTCGACATTGCTCGGATAATCCGTTCCGTCATTTCCCCTTCCTTCATATTGAATTTGGTATGAACGGAAGCAATCACAAAATCAAATTCTGCCAGTAGGTCATCGGAATAATCTAGCGAGCCATCGGCTAAAATATCGCACTCAATCCCCTTCAGAATCTCGATGGTCTCCAAGCACGCATTGAGTCGATCAATTTCCCTCAATTGAGCATAGACCCGTTCCGGTTTCATTCCATTTGCCACCGTAGAAGATTGGCTGTGGTCGGTAATTCCCACGTAGTGATAACCTAAACCGGCGGCGGCTTGTGCCATCTCTTCCACCGAGTGCACACCATCACTGTAAGTGGTATGCACGTGCAACACGCCCCGTAGGTCACCGGCATTAATAAGATTCGGCAGATGCCGAAAATCGGTCCATTCCGGTTCACGTATTTCGGGGGGGAGATACGGTAAATCCAATAGATTGAAAATGGCGGCTTCATTCGCAAACAACAAGGGTTTACCTTGTTGTAAAATTTGGTCCCACTCCAAGGTCAAACCGGCCTGTTCAAGCTGGGTCTGCCATTGTTTCACCACTGTTTTATGTCCGGTAGTATAAAAAAGTGCTACCGGGAATCGCTCCGGTGCCACCAGACTCAGGTCAACTTCTTGCCCACCCGCCAAGCGGGTTTGGATTCGCTGCGAGGAGCGGTCAATCACCTCGCCAAACGCAGGGTGTTCACAAATAGACTGGGTCAAACCGGCGGGATCATCCGTACCGATCAATATATCAATATCGCGGACAACCTCACACCGGCGGCGCAGACTGCCCATAAAACTAAGCGCATCTACCCGAGAGTCATTTTGTAAGATCGTCATTAGGGGTTCGGCGAGGCTTAGGGCTTGGTCATACCGCATTTTACCGGCATACTGTTTCAAGAGCGCAATACCTTCCAGGATGTTTGTTTGGGTTTTTCGTCCAAAGCCGGACATTTGGGCAATCCGTCCCGCGTGACAGGCGCGTTCCAGTTGGTCAACGGTCTCAATACCGGCTTCATAAAGCTGCCGGACTTTTTTTGCTCCCAACCCTTTAATGCGGATCATCTGTTGCACGCCGGCAGGCACTTCCGCCCGCAGTTCATCAAGCAACCCTAAAGTGCCACTATCCAGCAGCTCAATGATATTTTCCTGAGTGGCTTTCCCCACACCACGAATTTTTTCCGTGCGAAGTGCCTCCACGTTGCCGGTAAAGGTTTCCACAGCACGTGCCGCATTGGCGTATGCCTGCGTTTTGAACTTATTTTCACCTTTGAGTTCCAGCAAGATACCAACTTCTTTAAGTACGTGGGCAATCTGTTTCTTATCCATCATGGTATCCTTCTATTGGTCTAAGATGCGTTGGTAGTAAGCTTCATAACGTGGGATAATCACCTGCGGAGAGAATGATCGCAAGGCATGTTCGCGCCCTTTACGTCCCATTTCACGCCGGAGGTCGTGATCTTTCAGCAACCGGATCGCATAATCAGCCATCGTATCCACGTCACCGACTTCCGCCAAATAACCGGTCTCCCCGGATAGTACCACTTCTCGCAGACCACCCGCATTGGAACCGATTACCGGCACACCCGAACTCATGGCTTCCAACGCGGAAAGCCCAAAACTTTCGTGTTCGCTGGGGAAAAGCATCAGATCACTGAGGGCTAACAAATCGGGTATGCCATCTTGCTTCCCCAAATAGCGAATTTTATCACAAATCTTGAGTTGCCGGCAATAGGTTTCCGAAGAAACCCGTTCTGGACCATCACCGACCATCAGCAAAATGGCATCAACTTCTTGTTGGACCCGGTAAAAAATATCCACCACATCTTTGATCCGCTTGACCGGACGGAAATTGGAGATATGAATCAGCACTTTTTTACCCCGAGAAAGCTGGCAACGACGCATATTACGGGAGAGAACTCCAGAGAACAAATCTGTATCAATAAAATTCGGAATCACCTCAATGGGTCGCTGGATTTGCAAAGTGCGGATCGTCTCCTGACGCATCCACTCCGAAACGGTCGTGACCCCATCACTTTTTTCAATAGAAAATTGGGTGATCGGCAAAAAAGAGGCGTCTGTACCCACAATGGTAATGTCCGTACCGTGTAAGGTAGTGATAACTTTAACCTTATCCGCCCCGACAATTTGTTGTGCCAGATACCCACTGGTCGCATGAGGGATGGCATAATGAACATGTAGCAAATCGAGGTTTTCGTGGCGGATAATATCGCTCATTTTGGCGGCTAACGAGATCGCATACGGTTGGTACTCAAACAGAGGATATTTCATGACCTCCACTTCGTGAAAAAAGATATTTTCATGAAAGTAATGATGAAGGCGAGCCGGCATAGCATAGCTAATAAAATGCACCGCATGACCTCGATTGGCGAGTTCCTTGCCCAACTCCGTCGCAATGATGCCGCTACCGCCATAGGTCGGGTAACAAGTGATACCGATTTTCATGCAAGTTCCTTTTGACAAATAGGTTATAATGACAAAATAGCCATGACATTCTGGGTTGAAACCGGTTCGGACATCCAAAACGGTTCACCATAGCGCACTTGAATTTTGGAGCCCCAATAACTTGCCCGTCCGGTAATGCCTTCCCAAAACGTTTTACTGCTGATGTACGTCTCCGGCTCACCGGTGGAAGCATTGGCTTGATAAAATTGGCTCTGGTATGCTTGAATGGCGACAAGTTTGTACTCAAACACATCCGAGACATCCACAATAATCGTGGGTTGCACTGGGATGTAATGGGTAAAATAATAGAGAATCTTAAGCGGTCGATACGGTGTTTGACCGGTATCAATTGCCCGCAATCCACTATAAAAAGCGGCTTCTTTTACCAAGTAGCTCGCATGGACGTGATCGGGATGGCGGTCTTCTGGATAGGGGATCAAAATCAAGTGAGGTTGAAATTCGCGTAACGTCTGAATCACTCGTAACCGGTGTTCGGGAGTCTGCGCAATACCCCCATCTGGGATTTCCAGATTAACACGAACATCCAACCCCAGAAGCGTACTTGCCGCTTGTGCTTCTTCCGCACGGATTTCGGGTGTCCCGCGCGTGCCCATCTCACCGCGGGTAAGGTCGCAGATACCGGTACGATACCCGTGTTGTTTGGATTTGAGCAAAGTTCCACCGCAAAAAAGCTCCCCATCATCTGGATGTGGAGCAAACACGAGGATATCCAATTTCGTGCTTGAATCCGGCATAATGACCTCTATAATTCAATAAGTCGGTGCGCTACCGGTCGATCATCGATTGCGCCATAAATGGTTTTTATCAGATCAAAGCCATAGCGAATCAGGTAATACACAATGTTAAACACACGTTCTTGCAAATTCCCATTCGGGTAGAGGTGAGCTTGTATTTTGGCGAGCTGTCCGGTGATCACCTTCTGGTTTTTTTGTTGAGCCGCAATGGAACGCTCTTCCAACTTATCAATTTGATATTTAATCTTTTGTAAAGCGTTCTCGGTGGCAGACGCCAAATTGGGGTCAATTGACCCCACCAATTGTGCCAACGAGCGCAACTCGGCACTCATATTCGCATGAACCTGCGCAAACACCGGCGCTAAATCGATATCCACATCACCGATAACCCGCCGGAACAGACTTTTACTATCCAGAAACACATCGGTCAGTGAGAGATGATATTTGGCTAAGGATTTACGAATTTTGCCTTCTATAATCGTAAAGGACGCCCGTGGATAGATCAACGGCATCGCCTGTTCATACAAGTGATACGCCGCTTTGAGTTGGGCAAAATAGGCAATTTCCCCCGGACCTGCCACGTATGCCACCGTCGGGAACAGTATATCTTGCAGAATGGGGCGCAACACTACATCCGTCGTAAATTTTAACGGATGTGCTTCTATTTCCTGACATAATTCCGTTTCACTAAAAGCGTGAAGTCCCGCCTGAAACTGATCCCCTTCAATCCGGATACGCTGACGTATTCCATCAACAGTATAAAACAGATGAAGTTGAGAATCTCGTAGCTGAATCTGTTGGTGGTAGCCGGCATCTTTTAGAGCGTTGGTTTGAGATTGAAGGGCAGAATCCAAAGCGGAGGCGTCACTCACGGCTTTTTGGAATACCGGTATATATAGATTCGCACAGGCTTCATCCAATGGATTGAACAACACCAAGCCATAGGTTGCCATTAACTGCGCCAAAAATCGCCCAAAAGCCCCGGAAAACGTGTATTCTGGGCGGTAGGTATCGTTCAAAAGCGCCAATACGGCAGGTAAAAAATCAGTTACGGGATTATCATCTACAAACGAGTCAATAATCTTGCGAATTTCATCGCCCAATCTCCGTTGGCTCACAATTTGTGCCGAATTATCGGGTTGGGGGAGGCTCAGCCGGCGTAACTCGTTTTGCAGAGTGGCATAATCGATGTGATTCACTTCCGCAAAGTCATGATCAAAGGCTTCCAACCAAAAAACGGGCACACAAGGGACATCATACATCTCCTGCCATTGCGCCGCCAACTTGCAGGCAGTTAATGCTTTATAGATTGTGTACAAGGGACCGCCGAAAAGCCCAAGTTGTTGTCCGGTAACGATGGTACGAGCACCGTTTTTCAAATGTTGGATGTGCGTGAACGTCAATTCACTACTTCCAAATTCTCGATTTTGACGTTCCAGAACCGTAATCAACTGGGGGGAACACACCGGCAGGAACGACTCCTCCTGCAAGAAAAGGTGATCCACATCTGAAAAGCGATATTCAAAAAACGGGGTAATAGATTCGGTTTGATTCAAATAATCCTGATACAGTGAGCTGGTACCGGGCAATTCGGAGGCATTCACGGTGTGAGACATGATGATTTCCTGTGGTTAAGATTTATGAGCAAATAAAATCATGCGGTTACTTTGTTGGGGGTCATAAGGTTCACCGGTGTAAGAACCGTATATCTCATCAAGGGTAAGTCCCACATTATCAAACAAATCCTGCATTTCAGGTAAGGAGTACAGCCGCACGGATTCTAAAAATGTTCGGACACTCTCCCCATCAGAGACGGTAATCTCTTTTTCTACCCGATGGTGCGCAACCCAACGACGTTGGGTGACATGATACTTCCCGACATGCTTTTCGTCGAACGGGACTAAATGCGCGATAACATACGATGGATTCAGATAATCTAAGATCAATGTTCCATCGGGCTGGAGGACTCGGGCATATTCGAGGAACACTCCTTTATTTTCATCATCATCAAAATAGCCAAAACTGGTAAACAGGCTTAGCACGGTCGAAAAAACCTGATCTCGAAACGGTAATTGGCGCATATCTCCTCGAACAAAAGGGACATCTAATTTTGCCTTATGAATAGCTTTTTGCGCTACGCGGAGTAAATCTGGGGATAAATCCATCCCAATAACCGGATACCCTCGTTTTGCCAATTCCAAGCTATGCCGTCCGTTTCCGCATCCACAATCTAATATCCATGTTGTTGATGATTGTAAAAGCCGGTTTTGGATCAATTCTAACAATTGCCGGGCATCTGCCACATTCCGGTGAGCATATACCCGAAGATAAATTTCGTTGAACCAGTCACGATACCAAGTCATAGGAGTTTTACGAGTTTGGGAGTTGATGAGTTTTACGAGTTTTACGAGTTTGGGAGTTGATGAGTTTTACGAGTTGATGAGTTTTACGAGTTTTACGAGTTTGGGAGTTGATGAGTTTTACGAGTTCATGAGTTTTACGAGTTTTACGAGTTTATGAGTTTTACGAGTTTATGAGTTTTACGAGTTTATGAGTTTTACGAGTTTGATGAGTTCATCCTTCATCCTTCATCCTTCATCCTTCATCCTTCCGATGCCTTCCGCCTTACTTTTGGTGAGTGGGGCGAATATCAATATCGCTGACCAAAGCTCGTTCCGGCATTATCAGGGCACTGATGATCACATCGGCGACGTCCTTTGGATGGAGGATTTTATCTCGATTTGGTGGTTCAAAGCCCGCATTATCGAAAAACGGGGTATCAACTGATCCCGGGCAAACCGATAACACCCGGATATTGTGTTTTCGGACTTCCATCATCAGTGATTTGGTAAAGCCGAGTACCGCATGTTTGGTAGCACAATAACCCGAACCACCCGGTACCGGATTTTTACCCGCCAAGGATGCCACATTGACAATAGCGCCTTGCTGGTTACGAATCATGGTGGGTAACACCGCTTTGGTGCAAAGGAACAATCCCCGGACATTCACATTCCACATCAAATCCCATTCTTCAACCGTTGCTTCCACCACCGGCTTGAAAATCCCCAACCCGGCATTGTTGACCAAAATATCAACGGTGTCCATCATTCGCAAAGTTTGATCGATCATCGCCGCAATCTGGTCTTTATCCGTCAGATCGGTGGGGATGACAATGCACTTTCGCCCAAACCGTTGAATGCGGGCGGCAACGGCTCGCAATTCCTCTCGGGAGCGGCTTGCCAGCGCCACATGTGCTCCCTGTGAAGCCAGTTTTAAAGCTACAGCTCGCCCAATACCCCGGCTTGCCCCTGTGACCAATGCCACCTTATTTGTGAGTGTCATAACCGTCCTTTCCCGCATTCATGCTAAAAGAGATAGTCAAATTCCCAGCGATAGAATAACCGCGGAGATGCATAATGTCAAGCCCGAAGGCATTTAAGCTGTAGCGTTCTACATTCAAGAGGTTCACGTTGTGAGCATCCCCATAAAAATCTTGTTTATTTCAGCGTAACCGATTATCTTTTCCGGCAAATTTGTGATTATTTCCAAATGACTTCGTGAGATTTATTCGGCAGAATAGAATTTTAATTCCTCATTATTTCTTAACCTAGAAGGAGTTTATTGCAATGTCAATGGCAAAACTGAACACTGATAATTTCGAGGCAATAATTATAAATGCCGGTAAACCTGCCGTACTGGACTTTGGGGCAGGCTGGTGCGCACCTTGTAAAAAAATTGAACCTATTTTGGAAGAGCTTTCCGAAGAATATGGAGACCAAGCGGTATTTGGGAAGGTTGATATTGATAATTACCCGGATATTGCCGCCCAGTTCAATGTGATGAGTGTACCCACGGTGATTTTTCTGAAAAACGGAGAAGAACAGGATCGGATTATCGGCTTGGAAAAGAAACCCAAGATTGTGAAGCGATTAGAAGCCATACTAGGATGAACTTACACGGCATAATTGCCTAAAAAGACCTGCTGAAGTGGTGCCAGCAGGTCTTTTTTATACCGTAAAGGTTTGAATAGCCTCAATCACGCGTGCTTGATCGGAGGGAGTCAAATCGTTGTAAAACGGAAGGCGAACAAGCCGGTCACTCACCGACTCGGTGACCGGACACATCCCCGGCTGGCCGCCCAATTGGCGTCCCATTTTAGAGAGATGGAGCGGCAAATAGTGAAAAACAGTTTGCACACCCCGGTCTCGCAGAAATGAGATAAACCGGTCCCGGCTTTCCAGCGTAGGCAATAGTAAGTAAAAGAGATGTGCGGAATGATGACAATGTGCGGGTACCACCGGCAATTGGACATCTTGTGCCGCTGCCCAATCCGAAAGTCCGGTGTAATACGTTGACCAGATTTCGTGCCGTCGCTTTTGAATCTGGTCTTTATGTTCAAACTGAGCAAATAAAAATGCGGCTAATAGGTCGGAAGGTAAAAAGCTTGAACCAACATCCACCCACGTATATTTATCGACTTGACCTCGAAAAAACCGGCTACGGTCTGTGCCTTTCTCCCGGATAATTTCAGCGCGTTCAATAAACCTTTCCGCATTGATGAGCAACGCGCCCCCTTCGCCACAATGAAAATTTTTGGTCTCATGGAAGCTTTGTGTCGCCAGAGCGCCAAACGTACCCAAATATTGACCATAGTAGGTTGCAAATAACCCGTGGGCATTATCCTCAATAACTAAAATGTTGTGGTGGTTTGCGATGGACACAATCGCATTCATTTCGCACGCGACCCCCCCATAATGGACGGGTACAACGGCTCGGGTTCGCGGGGTTATTTTGGACTCCAATAGGGTTTCATCCAAATTGAGTGTGTCCGGACGGACATCAATAAACACCGGGGTTGCTCCTCGCACTAAAAACGCATTGACCGTCGAGACAAACGTAAATGCCGGCACAATCACCTCGTCCCCGGGCTGAAGATTGAGCAACAGTGCGGACATTTCCAACGCATCGGTACAAGATGTTGTCAGCAATACTTTTTTCACACCCAACGTATCTTGTAAAAACGCATGACATTTTTGAGTGAACACGCCGTCACCCGAAATTTTGCCGCGTTCTACTGCTTCCGTCATATACTGCATTTCTTTCCCCGTCATGTGGGGTCGATTAAACCGGATCATGGACTGTTTCTATCCTCGCTTGAATAGACCGTAATGACAAACCTTCCTGAATGAAAAAGATGCCCCCCAGTGCCGAAACTACCCAAACCACCACCCGGTTTAAAAGCGCAACAGCCAGCCCCTGAGGTAACGCTACACCAAACATCGCAAGTGAGACCGTGATAGTACCTTCCCGAATCCCCAAAGAACCCAACGTTACCGGTAACATCGAAACCAACGTCGTCAAAGACAAAACAACCACTAAATCCAAGAGATGAATATCTGCGCCAAAAGCACGTATAAAAAAATAAAATCGGAGTAACCGGGCAATATTGAATAAAACGGCAACGAAAAATGCGGAACTAAGCCGGGTGAATGGAATACCAGCGATAATGTGCCGGAAAGAATCGTATTTCTCCCAGCCTAACCGGAGAAACCGGTCAAACCATGACTTTTTGAAAAGGAAAAAGTAACCCCCGATGAGGATGCCCAAACCTGCGCATACCAATAACCAGACGGGGTGAATGTTAACCTGCAAACTAAGTTGGTGCTGACGTGCGAGGTCAACAATCCGGTTGAAATCCATTAATACGATCAAACAACCCGCAGTGACCAATATCCCGAGTCCCATCAAGCGATCAAAAGAGATCAGAACAATGGGTTTCATCCATTCATCATATTTTTGCCGGAGTGCAAATACCCGGTAGGCATCCCCACCGACATTGCTAAACAAAAAGTTGCTAAAAAATAGCCCAACAAAATAGAGCCTAAATACAAAACGGAATGATAACTCATATATTCTCAATAGGATATAAAGTCTTAGAATATCAAAGAACGTGGCACATATAAAAAAGACAAGCCCGATAAAAAAGGGTTGAAACCTTAAATTTCGGAAACTTTCAACGAGATTGCTGAAATTTACATGATAAATTAACCCGCCAAATAACCCCAGAACCAAGACGAGTTTAAGAATAAAAAAAACGTTTTTTTTCATGTGGGCATTCGTTTTTTCGGGCAACAAATAGACAGCTCGTCCCGGTTGGGATCGTCTTTCCCTGTTTAATTTTAGCAAGTTCCGGGCGTAGCAACCGGCGAATCAGTTTAGAATCTACACCGCCAGACGTACCATGTTCGGATGTACTCGATAATAACCGGTTATTCCGGAAGAGTCTCAACCGGAAGGGGAGTGTCCGTAGCAGAAAAATCGGAACAATTAACGGCTGAAAAAAATAGGTAAAAAACACCATTTCGAATCGATCCAGTAAGCATTTTTGTAACGTTTTGAAGGTGTAACGCCGGAAATGACCCGCCCGAACATCACTAAATGACCAGAGCCACGAGTACGCGGGTACCGTGCCATAAATAAGCCCGTGATCCGTTAAAATGGTGTGAATCAATTGAATAAAGCGGTCGTCATCTGGAATATGTTCCAGCACATCAAAAAATCCGACCGCACTCACCGATTTCGCCGGGAAATGGGCATCTTCTAGTGTACTACAAATCACATTTGGGATTTGGCGATACGTTTTAGCATTGAACGCACCCGTAGCCCCCGGTTCGAGTAAGATAGCCTCCACCCCATCGTCCAAGAGGCGGCGTGTAACAAACCCGTTCCCCCCACCGACATCCAACAAGATACCAGTTGGCGGGAATCGACGTACAATCGTTGAGATGCACTCATTACGGTGTTGGAACCAAAACGAATCATCTTCAATTTGAAAACAATTCAGATTACCATCTTCAGGATATGAGATGGCAGACGTACTCCTCTCACTTCGCCAAATTCCGAGATCATCTTGATATAAATTTGGATTTAATTGATTTACATTCATCTTGAAGTTCTGAAGTATTGCGCACTACATGGTTTAAGCAAGCGGTACAGGACGCCCATCCCCTAAAATGACAGGCGAGTTCTGAAAAAGTTCATCTACATAGCGGTCATCGGAATGGAACATCTCCGCAACTCGCTGGTAATCCCTTTCGGAGTATTTATCTTCAGTGGGTGGTTTTGGCGCTGTTGAAGTTTGGGTAGAACCCAAATAATCAAACCAATTTCGGACAACGCGAAGAACCGGTGCCGGCATAGTTTTGATTAGGGCATCCACAACACCCCGTTTTTGCAACAGGCGGTCAAACCACTCAATCCGGCGACGACCCCGCGCATTTATTTTTTTATTGGTGTAATTTCCTTCTTCAAAATAAGGGGGAACACCGATAAACCGTTCAAGCGCTTGCAACAAGGCTAAGGAATGCGTGCCTAAAATGGAAAAATCGTATAAAAACAAGTTTGAGCCAAATTCATCCCGAAAGCGGGAGATGGTATTGCGAATTTTACCATCATCAAAATTAAAAATGACCTGTTTTCCTTCGCGTTCTACCGTGCACCCATTTAAAAATTCTTGGAACGGCGGCACCACAAAATTTCCGTCGTATTGTTCGTATAAGGAAAAAATCCATTCAGTCGGTTTTCGGATCCCCAGAATAATTTTGGAATCTGGGTTAAAGTCTAAGATGCGGTCAATCGCTCGTGGGTCCATGAAATAATTTCCACAAATATCAATTGCCATTTGGTTATCCCGCATGTCAGTGAAAAAATTTAGATACCATTCCAACCCATTATCAAAATTATAAGCAAAATACGCCAGCTCCTTACGCTGAGGTACGTAGATATGCGGGTGCTTTTGAAGATTATGATATAAAAAGGTCGTCCCAGATCGGGACATCCCAGCATGAATTACAATCCGATTTCGATCTACCATCATGTGATACCTATCCTGTTGAAATTATAAAACAGATTTCAGCGTATAAAAGACATCTTCAAATAAAAAATAAGCCGTATGGTGGGGTAATAACTCAGATTCATTACAGAGGAGTTGGATTCGAGTTTGTTCCTGAGCAACATGCACCGGGTCTGTGCTATAATTTAGCGAAAAATGGGCACGTTGAATGGACACCGGTTCCGTAAACGAACGGGGGTCATAACTGGTTTTGATGTCAGGGTACATTAACGGATATTCCAGAGCCAGCATCTCGGGGAAACAGGTATATTCGGTATATTGGATGAGGTCCGGCGGCAATAGGGCTTGATATTTCCCCACGGATTGAGGCGTTACTCCCGCTACCGGTTGAAATGAGGAGTTCCCCATCCACGGTTCACCATTTTGATCCAAAATGCCCGCCTGAAATAGATCAGAAGGAAAGCTTGCGATCTCCAGCCAATTCGCCAGTCGGTTGAGCATCTCCACCGGCTTCGCTACGATATCCTCATACCGCACCCAGACAAAGTTTGGGTGGTGTTGCAGGTGCAACGCATACGCCACACTTTTACGCCAATTTCGGAGATTAAATAAGGTGGGGCGTGCGCTCCCAATATAGGTCTTTCCGTTTCCATAACCCATCGAGGTCAGTACATCGCGCGGATCACGAATTACAATCAAACATTTAAAGCCCTGATCGAGGAGAAACGGTAAAAATTCCTCACAAAGGACCTCTTTTGAGCCTACATATTCTACAGATTTTCCCTTTTGGCGAAAGAAATATAAAAACGCCTTAAAAATGTGGAGCCACACCCCCTTAGTAAGATGATCGATAAAATCAGAGAGACGATCCAACCTTGTGTTTTGCCCAGTGTACCCTTCCATCGCGATAAATAGACGTTCTACTTGATGCGGCGTCAACGTATAATCCTGTAAAAAGCGATGGAATTGATCCAGAGTATATCGAGTTTCTAAGAAGCCATGCGTCAGCGCATAATATTCATCTTCACCACATTCTTGGCGGAGAAAATCACGTTTGGCTTGAATAAATAAATACGGGAAGGGTTGCGATAACACCGATAGTTGAGGATGGTTACAGAGTAATTTATCCAGCAAGGTTGTCCCCGACCGTAACATCCCCGTGAGGAAAAGATACTTCATGCCTCCAATCCTTGCTGCTGGCGGATCACATAGGTGGGTTTATGTTCTACACCGGATATAATACGGAGAAGGTATTCGCCAATCACACCAATCGCAAACAGCAATAGCCCTCCGATAAATAAAATGGTTACCATCAGCGAAGACCAGCCCGCAATGGCGACCCCCCAAACCACCTTTTTAATCAGGATATAAAGCGCCAGCAAAAAGCTAAATAGAGAAATTGTAATACCGATATAGCCAATTGATTTTAATAAAAAGGCAGAATTATTGATAATCAAATTACTAAATACACGGACCAACTTACCAAAGGTATATCCGGTTTTACCTTCTTTCCGTTTCCCATGTTCTGCCGGCACGCCCACAATATCCTTGCTGACATAAAACATCAATGCCGGAATAAATGGATTGGGGGTATGAATGGTGAGCATAGCGTCAATGACGGATCGCCGGATTAACCGGAATGAGGACAGTTGAATATGCTTGGGTTTGCCAATTAAAATATGGTCAAACCAACCTTTTAATTTGCTGGTGATACGCTTAAAAGCACTATGGTACTTTTTGCGAAATTCAATAATGACAATATCATGATGTTGCTGGGCAATCAGTTTGGGAATATCTTCGGGGTAATGTTGTAAATCATCATCCATGGTAATGATATAATCGCCGCGGGCACGTGCCATTCCGCAAAGTGTCGCCGCTTGCTGACCAAAATTCCGCATTAACTGAATAATTCGGATGTGCGAATTGGATTGAGCCAATTGGGTTAATACCCGCCAGGTCTCTGGACTGGGCGAAGCATCATCAATAAATATTAATTCATAATCCGCCGCTGGTAGTTGTTCAAAAACGGCATGGACCCGATCCGAAAGTTCGACCAAACTCTGCGCAGTGTTGTAAACCGGAACCACTATCGAATAAAGGGTAGAGGGGGCAGATGCGTTCATGAGTGGGAAAAGCTTTTCATGTACTTTGTGGCGTCCGGTCCCGTATTGAAAATCAGGTCAATAATACTGACCTCATGGGCAAACGGCGGATACAACTGGGGATATTCAGGGTAACCGGAATAATCCATCCATTCTAACTGTATGTTCTCCGAACGAAATACTTCCTCGGATAGATAGGCTTTAGCGGCGGGTCCCGAGAGATAACTTGTCGCGTTGACTTTTTTGAGTAGTTCAATGACACGTTCGGCTTTTTTGTGGGTTAAAGCATAATTTTCGGAGTTATCAAATTCAGTCGTGATCCCCAATATATGGTGGCTGATAAATTTAATAAAAGTTTGATTTAATTCGGATAATCTCCGCCACGTCTGCCCCCAATAAAAATCTTTGATGACCGGTGCGTACTGTTTGAAAAAGGGTGCTTTGGAATAATTCGCTTCAATAATATTCCAATGTTTGCGTTGCCATGAAGAATCCCGCAACTCAACTTCATTGATCAACCGGTGTTCATCCGTACCACACGGGATTGACAACCATTTTAGCCCTTGGGGAGTTTTTATTCGATTCCGATTGCGCCAATCCAGCTTTGTATATTGGAGGTCATCATGAAAAATAAAGAGATCGACCTGATTAATAATGTCAAAATATCCTTTCCACGGGATATAATTGGACTGGAGAATTGCCACTTTTTTACCCATCAGTTCATCTCATCTCAAATCAAATTGCAAAAAGCCGGCATTCTGAATCATCTCTTCCGTGACTTCAAACGTAACGGTGTCCTGTTCGGTGGTGACCGTGTACGGACCCGCCGTTGTAATATCAGACATATTCACTGACAAATCAACCGTCGCATAGGGAACAACCGTTTGAACGATGCCGGTACTATCAGCAACCAGATGTTGTTGATATTCATAATGACTACCGGTATTTGTCGTTAAGGGAGCAGTTAGTTTTAAGGATGCCTCCGGTAGCGTGTGGAATACCAGTTTGGCACCCGGCACCCGCTCATAAACTAAATAAGCCACATAAGAACCGGTGACTACCTCATTTGTCATCAAGTATGAACTTTCAAACACAAGCCGAAAATGCGATAAACCTTGCAATTGGTCTTTATCCAAAAGATACTGATGCCCTTTCATTTCCCCTAACGCGGTACCCATTGTTCGATAAAAGCGATCATAAAGCTCAAATTGAACATACCCTTCTTCGCTTTCATCACTATCAAAATAATCCTGCTGCAGACGACCTTCTTTTTCCAAAGACTCAAAAACCCGGTAGGAATAAAAGAAGGAACCGGGTACCATCACATACCGAACATTTAAATCTTGGCATAACTGGTATGCTTCAGATTCATCTTCGGAAAGCAAAAAGGTATGGTATGCTCGATTACCGGCACTTTCCATCCGCATGTTGCTACCGGTAGTCGGTCGGTGCGCATGAAAAATAATGGAAAACCCATCGTTATAATGGGTCAAAATACCATATTCCGGGACATGCTCGGAAGTATAATAGCAACAGGTTGGGGGAGTATGCTCTTTTAGCCACGCTCCAACTTCATTAATGGCTTCGTAATGTGCGGGTTTAAAGATAATTTTGATGGAATAATAGCCCATAGCCAGAATCGATACAAACCCAATCAGGAAAAAAATCGCTACCCGAGACCGTATCCGGTCGGTACTATCTAGTTCCTGATATATATCCCAGAGTTTCACCATCACAAACGCCAGCAATAGAGCTAAAACCAGCGAAAACCCCTCGGCAAACCGGAACCCTTGGATGGCTAACGCACCAAATAAGATGCTCCAGATACAGAACAATAACACGAGTTTTCGGTTATTCAGTTGGTAAAAAAGAAAACCCAATATAAACGGTAAAGAAACAACACTATATGAAAAATGCTGGAAAAACTCATCGGCACTCAGGTTTTCAAATTCTAAAATGGAAGTACCCGCCACAAAGTTAGCCCCCCCCATCACGGACTCAAGCACCTGACTCATAAATAGAATGACAACACCGATCAACATCACGTTAATGATAATCAGATTAGCGGGACGAACCTGTAGATATAAGCGATAGAGGAATAACGCCAGAAAGGTATAAAAAAACAGCAAAAAATGAAGACCCGAAAGCTGGTTAAAAATAAAGCGATCCAAATGGACAGACGTATCCAAAAGATAATAGGGTAAGATACTTACGCATGTGATAAAAAATCCCAGAGCCATAAACGACGTGAACGCTTTATGCTCCTTAAAAAAGAAAAAATACAGATAGATAAAAATCAAAAAAATGGTGAGAAAAACAACAATAAAGGTAAAGTTTAGTAAGGCAAGCGTAAGTGATATACCGAAAACAACCGCCCACCGGATGGCTTTCCACTCACTTTGAATCCCTTTTACCATTGACAAAACAAGACTCATATAAAAGATGGCTTCAATACAGTGATGATCGGGGCGTCCAAATAACACGTATGCCAAATGGGGGGAAAAGAACATGAATAAAACTGCCGCCCAAAATCCGGTGCGGCGGTCCGCAATCGTTTTTCCGAGGTAATATAGTAACCAAATGGAAAAAATATTCATTAATGGAGGTACAACCGCTGCCGCCCATTCAAACTTTTCACCAACGGGGTCTCCTAAGGTCAACAGAAAGGTGAGGCCGGCAAGTAAATAACTAAAAAGATGTTGCCGCATCGGCAACCCTTCGGGATAGTTATTATAGAAATCCAACGGCGCAATATACCCTTGATGCAGGATCATCTGGGCATGCCTCATATGATAATACCCATCAAATCCATAAAAGGTTAAAACGCCATTTTGGACAAGGATTACATAATAGAGAGCGGGTAAGAAGAAAGCAAGAAGAGCTAAAAGAAGGTAAACAACTGGTTCCGTCCGATCATTAGCCATATGGGTCTAGTTTATAAAAGTTATTAATCATTGGTGTATTGATAATCCAACGCATGGCAAGGAAACTTATCATACTCCGCATCCGGCGGATCATAGGGCCACGGGTCTCCGTTATCGGGCCGGACCCCAGGACCTAAAGGCGACCAGACAATAATATTCCCCGTAGAGACATCCCCCCAAATTCCATATTGCTGCCCCGGTTTACCACCAGCAACTTCAGGTATCTTGGTAAAATGATGTGCGTTGATCAGGTTTGTCCAACCGTCCGTACTACCATCCACATTTTGCTGGGTAAACTGCATGTACAATTCAATCTGGAGAACGATTTCGCGCATGTCCTTTTTAGCTCGGGCACACAATGCTTTCTGCTGAACCGTACCAAATGAACGGATCGCAATGGTAGCAAGCACGCCGAGAATAACTAAGACAATAATGAGTTCGACGATAGTAAAACCGACAGATCGTTTCATCATGAGCATCACGATTAAATAGGAACAAGAAAGGGTAGGTTTGTTTAGAACCTACCCTTGCTTCTACGTGAACAAAACGCTAGTTCGTCCAATTAATTATTGCAACACACAGCACTTACCAACACCATTGTTTGCGGCAGCAACGTTGATCTTACCATTAGCAATACTTGTAGAGATCACATAAGCAGTGGCATTGCTGTCATTGTTGAACGGATTCGCCGGGATCGACTTCAGATACGGGCCATCATAGCCAGACGGACCCGTTGCGGCTACTAAATTCGCCACACTCGAAACATCGGCGCTGGTATCGGTCATGTACTTGTTAGCCGCGTCCAAAATCTGCTTCAGGTTAGCAATACAAGCTTTGCACTTCGCTTTATTCTGAACTTTCAGGAAGTTCGGAATCGCGATAGCGGCAAGGATACCGATGATGACCACAACAATCATCAACTCGATGAGCGTGAAACCGCTCTTGCTATTACGAAAGTTCTTCATGAGACATCCTCCTTGAAGATTGAAGAAAAGTGAATTGAGAAAGAATTTACACATCGGTGTTTTTTTATTTCCACCATCTGGGCAAGGAGAAACCGCAACCCTTATACCATACCGGCAGTAACCTTTGTAACTAACTGATATTAAATACCGGTAAAAGCTTAAAGCTACGAACGTTTACGTTTTTTTAATCTGGATGCAGGTTGCAAGATACAAATCATATTTGCAATTTGCAATTTTAGGATTATTGGTGTTTCGCTCGTTGTTTTGCCTTCAATAATCGTGACGTATAGCTTTCGGTCTCATCCGGCGGTTCATGCTCCGTCACATCACGTTGTGGAGGAGCGGGGGCTTCGATATCCGGTATATCGGGCATAAACACCGTACCGGTGGTTTCGGTGGAATGTGAGGAAAGGTCAGGTTCTTCAGAAGTGGATATAGCGGGCGTCTTGTGATGCTTTAATTCTTGTTTGCGGTGGATCAATTGTGACATCCCGGCACTCCGAGAAGGACGGTTTTCCGGACGCGGTTTGGGGGTCAGATAACTCCTCATCCCAGCTAATTTCGCCACAAGTGGGTCAAATTGGTGCCACTCGATCATCAACCGGCGGATGAGAA
This sequence comes from Gemmatimonadota bacterium, assembly GCA_003697105.1. Classification (GTDB taxonomy): domain Bacteria; phylum 4572-55; class 4572-55; order J002; family J002; genus J002. The sequence goes on from RFFQ01000170.1 coordinate 42,268, forward strand.
CATCCAGAAAAAAAAGCACAATCGCAATTTGAACTAGGTACTCCCAAATATCTACCGGTAACGTAACGGTCTCTAAATTGTGTTGGTACACCTCTTCAGGAGACCGGATCAGTGTCCCTCCGGTCTGTTGGGCGGCATGTTGCAACAAATTGGGGTCACTCTCAAAAGATTGAAATTCAGAGGAATACGGAATTTTTAAGCCGGCAGTCTCAAATCCGGTTTGGTCTTTAGCGAAAATATGAACTAGGTAAATTCCGGGTTCATTAATGGCAAACTCACTTTCATACCGTCCCGGGGCGGTTTGGCGGATGCGTAGCGGTTTATTTTCCAGTTTTGGATTGACCAACACACCTTCTAATTCCAAAAAATTACGGAAATTACCGGCGGCATCTATGGCATCGATAACCACGTGCCCCTTTTGTTGGATGGCTTCTAACCGCACATCAAAGGGCTGAGTGGAAACCTTGCGCATCGTCCAGCGGAGAACTTGCTGCCAAAAGGGCTGAAAATATGCCCAATTCAGCCAATTGACCGCCCAACGTGTGTCTGCATCGGAAGTAAATGCCACCGACCGACCCAAACCAAATTGCCATGCTGCCAGCAGTGGAGCATCATGGTGGGTAACCCAGATCGTCTCTGCGGTGGACTTGGGGGAGGTCCCTACATAGCCTAACAGTGGGGGTACTAGCGGGGGAATTCCCTTCAACATTGGGTGCGGTTGCACCTGCCGCGGGACAAATTCTTCCTCAATCAGGTACGAACGCGATGCCAAGAGGGTCTCTTTCGTGAATATCTGGGGAACACGACGCGCATTTTTACTGGCATAATACCGCCCGCCCCCGCGTTGGGCTAGTTGTTGCATTAATAGGTCATCCGCATCCCCACCAATCGCCACTGTAGAGATGGTAATATTGGCGCCGGTTGCCTTCTGCACCAATGAATCAAAATTTCCCGGGGCAGTGCGTCCATCGGATAAAATAATAATATGCTTAAGTTGGGTTTCGAGCGTTTTCAAGGCGTTAATAGCTTCTGCCAATGCCGGTTCTAGGTTTGTCCCGCCTCCCGGACGCAGAGTCGCCACCTCGGATATAATTCGTTTACGCTCATTTGTCGCCCGCATCTTCACGATCCATTTTGCCGCGCCATCGAAGCCGATAACACCTACCCGGTCGGTATCAGAAAGTAAAGAGATAGAGGCAATAGTAGCTTCCTTGGCAATTTCAATCTTTTCCACACCGCCACTCAAATCTGCCATACTACCCGATTTATCGATCACGAACACAATCCCCAGCGAAGGAAAATAGGTTTTGCTCTTCAAATCCATATTGACCGGTAAGGCACGCTCAACAGGTGTTTGATAGTAACCTCCCACGCCAAAGCTATTTTCTCCCCCGACCATGATAAAGCCCCCGCCAAAATCCCGCACGTAGCTTTCCACCGCCCGCATTTGGTCATCCGAAAACTGAAGGGCAGAAACATTGTTGATCAGAATGGCGTCGTAATTTTGTAACGCGATCAACGAGCCCGGCAGTTGTCCCGCCGAACCCACATCAATATCCAGCGAAGTGGTGAGCGGCAAGAGTGCCTGCTGAAGTGGCTCCGAAGGGTTAATCAGTAAGACCTTGGAACGCCCCACAACCCGCGTGAACGAACCCGCCCGGTTATTTTCGACAATCTGATCCGAATCCGTTTCTAAACGCACATCATAGGTAAATAGACCCGTCTCATCGAGAACTTCCCGAAAACGATAGACTTCTTTCCCGGGATCGAGTTTTACCATTACCGGTTCACGAACCGGGCTGCCATTCCGGTAAAGCCAAAGAGTACCTTTCGCCTTGCCGGAACTCCGTAAAATCGTTGCCACCTCAAAGGGTTCGCCGGGGTTGATCGTTTGCGGAGTAATGACATCTTCCACTAGAACCTCTTGAGTAACTTCCATCTGGAGCGGAATCACACTGATTTCGATACCATTTGTGCCCGCTAACGAGGCTTCCTGCAACAAGTCACCCTCCGTTTGATTCCCATCACTGATGATCACAATCCGTTTTTGGGCGTCTGGTGGGAAAAGCCCCATCCCTAAACGCACGGCTTCCGCCAGATTGCTAGCCGTCCGTATTGGAGTCGATGTAAACGTACCTAATACAGGGGTCGCTACAGGAGTTTGTTCGACCAGTGCATTCTTCCCGAATAAAATAATACCCAAGATGTCATCCGCCGGTTTTTCTGCCGCCACCAACTGGATAAAACTCTGTGCAAACGGTTCGCTTTGGTGGCGAATACTATCCGACACATCAACCAAAAAGATCACCGCTAATTTCTGGCTGGATTTGACCCACTGTATCCCTGCCAAACTGAAGATCAATAACAAAAAGAGAGTCACCCGCAAGATCAAGGAAATGACCCGTCGAAAAAAAGGTATATCAGATAAACTGTGACGATACCATTTAAATATCCAGTAAAGCAACGGTAACAGCAGCAAAAATAAGGGCTTAGAAAAGGTGATCATGGGATCAGGGTTTAGGGATTAGGGATCAGGGATTGACAACTCGTGAAGAATAAAATGTAACGCGGATCGGAATGGGAATCAAGAAAAATAGGCATAATTACCGGATTTTACTTGACATTTAACCGGATCAGAGAAATAATTTAAGAGTAATCAGCAATGCAACCTTATGTCATTGAAGGTGGGTCAGGTCATGTCACTTTCCCCGGAATCGATTAGCGCGGAACAAACAGAATTACAATACCGGCGTCAGATTGCGCAAAATCCACAAAACCCAGAAAATCATTATTTTTTAGGAAAGCTACTGGAAAACCGGCAGGAATTGGATCAGGCAGTGGAGTGTTATTACTCCGCACTACAATATGATCCCCAAAATTATGATTACCACATCACCTTGGGCAATGTCCTTCGCCATTTGGAGCGATACGAGGATGCCGGATCGATTTTCAAAACAGCGATTCAGTTACAGCCCGAACGTAGCGAGGCATATTATGAGCTGGGTCTCCTGCTCAAACAGCAACAGCGTTACGAAAGTGCTTTGCCCAATTTGGTCTTGGCACATAAGTACAAGCCCAGTGATGTAGAGATCGCCCAAACACTGGGATCATTGCAACATCTGTTACACCGGTTTGACGATGCAGAAGTCATGTTGCGCCATGCCCTCAAACTCAATCCAGACAACGGTGAGGTACATTACCGGCTGGCCCTATTATACCGCGATCAGGAGCGGTTTGAGGAAGCCATGCAGCACCTGCACACCGCACAAAGCCTCGACCCCAAAGACATCCGCTACCGGACAGCGCTTGCGAGCATATTTTTGCGGGAAAATCATGCCGCTCAAGCCATTCAAGAACTAAAGGAAGCAATCCTTATTGATTCAGAAAACTCAGAAGTCTATTATCATTTAGGCGTCGCATACTATCTGAAAAAGGATTTTTCCATTGCCCAAGGACACCTCGAACACGCTATCGATATTAATCCCAATGATTCTGCCGCACACGTTTTGCTCGGTAACATCTATTATCATCAACGGGACTATAACCGCACAGAAAAGGCTTATTGCCGTGCAATTGCGATTAAACCGGATAACATCCACCACCATATGTTACTGGCAAATTTTCTGCGGGATCGGCAGCGCTACTCCGAGGCAGAAAAGGTTTACCGGCAAGCCCTAGCAAAAGAACCCCATAACATCCAGATTTATCTTGAGTTAGGTAAAAATCAAGAACAAAACAACGAGATCGATAAAGCCGAGCAAACATATCGCCAAGTTCTGGAAATGGAGCCGGATCACCCGCAAGTACTGTGGATCATGGGCAATGTGCTGAAAAAACAGTGTCGCTATGATGAAGCAGAGATATTTTTCCAGCGAGCAATCAAACAAAACCCGCAAAATCCTGAATTGCAAGGTGATTATGGGGAGCTACTCTACCGGTTGAAACAGTACGAAAAAGCCCGGCAATATTACGAAAACGCCATTCAACAACGACCAGAAGATGCGTTATTACGGTATCGCTTAGCCACCGTGCTGGACAAAGCCGAATTATACGATTTAGCCCATCAACAATATGAAGAATTGGTGCAACTCAGTGGACAAAACGGTCGTAGTCGAGAGGCACTGGCGGAGTTTTTGGTGGAACTGAAGCATATTTCCCGCAATGAACAGCAAACCATTGACAAACTGCTCTCAAACCAACAAGATATTTTGATGATGAATAAAATGATTGAAAAACGGCTAGACCAAATGAGTGCCATGCAAGACCGGCTATTGCAAAAACTAGAAGAAATTGAAAAACGTAATCACCAATTGATGGCAATGATCGAGCAACTCCCCGAGCACATGAACGAAGAAAAGTCCAAATGGACGTTTTGGAGATAGGAGGTTTGGATGAAGTACGCCGTACCGTTGGTACTTTTTATTGGACTGATAAGCGCGGGTACTCTTTTAGCCCAAAAAGCCGTACCCCCCGGTAAGATTGACTACATGAAAGGCATTGTCACTGCCACCGGCATCGGGACGCTCAATCCCAATGTACCGGAACAGATGCGACGCCCCGTGGCAATTAAAGCCGCTAAATTGGATGCTTTTCGGAATCTGCTGGATCAGGTCAAGCGGGTGCAATTAGATGGCACAACTACCGTTGAGAGCCAAATGTTAGCCAGCGATTACCTCCACACGCAGGTGGAAGGGGTGGTCAAAAATTTTGAGGTTACCAATACCCAATACCGGAATGATGGCACTGTGGAAATCACCGTCCAACTGAGCTTATACGGCGAACTGGCGGATATCCTATTGCCCCCTCAATCCGCAGCGGAAACCCCTCCGACAGCGCGTGATGAGACGCCAACCTACACCGGCGTGGTTTTGGATGCACGCGGTTTGGATGTTCAACCGGCATTAGCGCCAAACGTGCTAAACGAGCAGGAACAACCGGTCTATGGGTTTAATAAAGTGGCACGCACAGAAGCCATCACACATGGCGTTGTGGGGTATTATACCGACCCAGAACAGGCAAAAAAAGACCCCCGCCACGGGGATAAACCGTTGGAAATAAAGGTAATACGGACAACAGAAAACAAGGTTGATTTGATTATTTCCAATGCGGATGCGGCAACGTTGAAATCCAATGTAACCCTTTTGAAAAAGGCAAATGTGTTGGTGCTGATCGATTAGTGGCAAAAGGCTAAACTTGTAGGGTCAATAGGATCAGCAAAAGCAAAATTATGGTGTATCCGATTCCCCCCACTTTCAAACCCCAATCGACTGGAATCACGGGAACAAACTGCCGGATAATTAAAAAGACGTAGCTGATACTGACCGGCAATAATCCCAACCAGAAAGCAATCCCCACCGGACGGTGTAAGAGCATCACCACCGGAATTGCCGCCAACGACCCCACAACAAAGGCGGAAAATGTACGGCGCGCCAGTCCAACGGGTGTCAGGTTCAGGTAAATCTCCAGCCCCCCGGTCACTATCCCCAACGGAAGGACCGTCATCCACCAAATGTCCCGCCACCGGTGCAAACTCACCAAATCGATCATCAAACTAAGAGCGATGCCGGCAAAGCTAGCGGCGCCAATAGCTAAAACCATCCGGGTAATCCGGTCGGATCGGCTCTGTTCTTCTATTTCTTCTCTTGTGTTCATCACCAACCCCCCAATAACAACACCCCGATTTCAGCAAGTCAAAACCGGGGTGTCTCAAATCATCCTTCAATGTCTCGTCATCATTCGTTTAACCGGTATATCCGGCGGCGGCAAGTTCCGCTTTTAATTGGGGTACGACTTCAAATAGGTCGCCTACAATGCCGTAGTTTGCCACTTTGAAGATCGGCGCATCGGCATCTTTGTTGATCGCCACAATACACTTGGAAGACGACATCCCTGCCAGATGTTGAATTGCCCCGGAAATCCCGATGGCAATATACAACTGTGGGGAAACGGTTTTTCCAGTCTGCCCGACCTGATGATCATGGGAGACCCAACCGGCATCCACAATCGCCCGGGACGCGCCTGCCGCAGCATGAAGTTGTGCCGCGAGTTCTTCGATCAGTTTGTAGTTTTCGGCAGCACCCAAGCCACGACCGCCAGAAACAATAATATCGGCTTCGGTCAATTCAACGTGTCCCCCACCGGAGACATGGGTTTCCCGCACCTTCACCGGCACATCACCTGCAGGCACCGTTAAGTGCTCCAACACAGGCGAGGCACTGGTATCCGGTTCGCCGGGTAAAAAGTTGTTAGGGCGCAAAGTTGCCACTTTAATGGCGGAGGTTATTTCAATCGTCGCATTGATCTTTCCGGCATACATAGGGCGCCGGATCAGCAGGTTGCCACCCTCGACTTTAAATTCGGTACAATCGGTTGCGACCCCGGCATCCAGTTTGATTCCCACTCGTGGCGCGACATCACGCCCTTGCACCGAAGCAGAAAGAAAGACGATATCGGCACCGGTTTGTTGTACCGCATCAACGATAATCTGGGTATAGGGTTCGGCGGCATATTCAGCTAACTGGGGATCATCTGCCACTAGAACTTTAGCCGCGCCATACTGTCCCAGTGTAGCTGCCATATCGCTCACCCCGTTCCCGATAACCACGGCAACACACTCACGGCCCAGTTGGTCGGCTACCCGTTTACCTTCGGCAACCGCTTCAAACGCCCATTTTTTAAATTCGTGATTCTGTTGTTCGGCATAAACTAGCACATTTCCCATTTTTTTCTCCTGATTTTAATGTCTCGACTTATAAAACTTTCGCTTCTTCCCGAAGCAATCTAACCAATTCGGCGGCACTCTCAACAATTTTGCCGGCTTCACGGGGGGGCGGAGGTGTCATTTCTTTGATGACGACCCGTGGTTCGTCAAATGTAATATCGATGGTTTCCACCGGTTTCTTTTTTGCCTTCATAATATTCATCAGTTTGGGGTAACGGGGTTCAAACTCACCTTTTTGAGCCGTAATCACGCACGGTGTGGAAACCTCCACCACTTGGTGCCCACCATCAATTTCACGTTGGCAGATCAGTTTATCGCCTTCTTTTGTCACAGATGTTACAAAGGTCACGCACGGGATGCCGAGCATCGTCGCAATTAGTTGCCCGGTTTGGGCATCATCCGTATCGACCGCTTTCCACCCGAGCCAGAGCACGTCAAATCCTTTATCTTTGATGCTATCGGCAATTGCTTTCGCCGTGGTATAAGCATCTGGAGCCGGTTGGTCAGTTTTCAAATGAATCCCTCCATCGCCGCCCATGGCAATGGCTTTCCGCATGGATTCGATCACGGCATCGGAGCCAAGTGATAAAATCTGGACACTGCCCCCTTCTGCTTCCCGCAGCCGAATCGCCATCTCCACCGCAAATTCATCATAAGGGCTAGGTACAAACGTGACACCTTGGGTCTCAATACTAACACCATCACTTGCCACTTTGATTTGTGCCGCGGTATCCGGCACATGTTTGACACAACAAATGCTGTTCACAATATCCTCCTTGAGGCATCATAAAGTGAAAAAAATCATTACGGGAACTGGGGCTGAAATTAAGCAGGAGACGGTTAAAACGCAAGAGTTTTCGGATTTAGGTATGTTTACGGTCTTGCCAGTTATACAGGGTTCGGGTGGTGACATTTAGGTGTTTAGCGGCGGCTTTATTGGTGCGATATGTCCGTATTGCCCACTCCGCAAGTGCTTTATGGTAATCCGCTAACATCTCTTTGGCGGTTCGCCCGCGCTCAAAGTTGAATTGGGGTGTTGGTGTTGGTGGTGGGGAATGGTACTTGGCAAATTCCTGTTGGGCAAATTCCAGCGCCGATTTGGCCGGGATAAGTTTTCGAGTGGCGGCATCAAAACTCAAGTATGTTTTGTAATAGATGGCGATTTTTTGCAGATCGCGATAATTACCCGGTAATTGTTCTTGCTGCAACCATTCGATCAATTCTGCTTCTAGGGGGCATTCCATAGACTCCGAAAATCGCATCTGCTCCCAGATGGATTGCCAGTCTTGCACCTGGTCCTCAGGGGTTTCCCGTAAAGGTGGTAACTCGATCACCAATTGGGAAATCCGGTCATAAAAATCGGGAAGTAGCATCTCCCGCAATACCGCAATAGATTGGTTGGAGACAAAAATAAGTTTGCACCGCACTCTTTCTGGTTTAGAAGCCCCTACCCGCAGGACGGAAAGGTAGTTATCCTGATCCGTTTCAATTGCTTTCATCAACTTGGCTTGAACTCGTTTGGAAAGGTGGTGTACCTCATCCAAAAAGAGAATTTTTTCATGTGCTTCTTGAAAAAGCCCGGGTTTTCCACCTCTTTGGGCACCCGTGAACGTACCTTCCACATAACCAAATAACTCGGTCTCCGCCATAATATCATCAGCAAAAGCGGCACAATTTGCGGAAACGACCATTCCCGACTTTTTCTCTTTCGTTCCGGCGGGAATTGGCTGGTGTCGTACACGTGGACGGTACGGCACGCATCCAGACCCTTTTTCAGCGGGAAAATAATCCATTCCTATTTGATCTATTGACCTACTTAGACGACACATTGCAGATACCGGCACGGATTAACACCTTGTTCAACCGGCGCGGTGAACCTATTGTTCACACCACCACGGATGCCCTCCAAAGTGCTCGTGCCATGCGTCTGGATGCTGTGGTACTCAATGGCAATCTCACCGCTTTATCCTAGCCTTATCATTTTGTTTTTGACAAACCTTCCGTTTTTTCGTATGATCCCAACCAAACCTCACGACCGTGTAGAATGCGTTTTGGAGGGCTAGCCGCCCTGTAAAGCCAATATAAATAACGTATTTTACACAGGGTTCCGTCGAATGACATTTCCTTAAAAAAGGTACATCTCATGCGAGTCTTTTCTCTCATAGTGATAATCATAATATTAAATATATCATCCGGTTACGCGGATTCACCTTTAACTTCCACGCCGTTTTATCAAGCGTATCAGGATGTTGATATAGTCGTTCAGGCTCGATCAAATCGGGTACTCAGTCCGGAAATTGCACAATTTTTATCCGATCCGGCAAAGCCAATCGATGTGAAAGCGGCAATTATCAACGCTCTTGGTTGGGATATAGAGGGCACTTCCTATGCCGTTACTTACAAACAGTATCTGCAGACAAAATACAATCTTACTGATGACGCCCAATTGATGGAAAAATGTCAGGCAGACGAGTTATTCTGCTGGGGTTATCTGACAGCATTGAGTGATTATTTCCATCCAGAGCAGGCTTTACCGCTGTTGGAAGCGGCAAAAGCCAAAAATCCCACTAGCTTGACCGTGAATCTGATCTACACCCTAACCGTCACCCAAGGGTTATCCGTTGAGGATTGGTGTGACCGCTGGGAATTACCCCGGGCAGTCGTAGAAAGCACCACCCTGACACCGGATTTACGCCAACCGGCAATCACGATCATCATGGATTATATGCAACTTTATGAAGCCGATTGCAGTGATGACCCGTGTGCCAATGCCATGACTCAAGCGGAGATGAATGTTTGTGCGGCAGAAGCCTATGATGCCGCCGACGCAGAATTAAACCGCATTTACCAAGAAGTGCGTGCCCAATTAGATGCGGAAATGAAAGCTAAATTAACCACTGCCCAACGCGCTTGGATTGCGTTTCGGGATGCACATTGTGATTGTGAGGCATACGAATTCAGCGGCGGGACGATTTATACCGCCATTTACTATGGGTGTCTTACCGAGATGACTGAGCGACGGATCGAGGAAATCAAGCAGTTGATCGAGGAATATTAACTTAAACCGAGGAACGATAATGAAAAAAGATTTTTTATACGAAGGTAAAGCCAAAAAATTATACACTACTGACGATCCTCACATCGTGCTAGTCATATATAAGGATGATGCGACCGCATTCAACCGCAAAAAAACCGGAACGATCCTCAACAAAGGAGTGGTGAATAACCGCATCTCAAATCACTTTTTCCAAATTTTAGCGGGTCATGGTATTCCTACCCATTTTATTGAGGAGCTTTCTGAGCGGGAAACGCTGGTCAAACGGGTGGAAATCATTCCGGCGGAAGTTATCGTTCGTAACCAAGTGGCGGGGAGCATGGCACGTCGCTTAGGATTGGAAGAAGGGCACGCTCTCGCCCATTCCACCATCGAATTTTCCTACAAGAAAGACGAGTTGGACGACCCCTTAATGGCAGATTCTTACCTCACGGCACTCAATTTATGCAGTCAGGAAGAACTGGATCAGATTAAAGGAATGGCGTTCCGAATTAATGAGATTCTACAACAGGAAATGCTCAATATCGGCATCAAATTGATCGATTTTAAATTGGAATTTGGGCGAACCACCGCAGACGGTCAAATAGTGCTGGCGGATGAAATCTCCCCGGATACGTGCCGCTTCTGGGATGCAGAAACTCACAAAAAACTAGATAAAGACCGGTTCCGGCATGACCTAGGGGGCGTAGAAGAAGCCTATCAGGAAATGTATTACCGGCTATTGGGTAAAACCATCGGTTAACGATAGCTCTAACAAATAACGATCCTCACGAAGGGAATGGTAATGGTGTTTAAAGCGAATATCAAAGTTTTACTGAAAAAATCGATTTTTGACCCGCAGGGAGCGACGATTAAGCACTCGCTCAATACCATCGGGTTTGAGAACGCAGAAGAAGTGCGTGTCGGGAAATATCTGGAACTCAAAATCACCGCACCGGACCGGGCTACAGCGGAAACCCAAGCCCGGGAAATGTGCGAAAAATTGCTGTATAACCCGATCATCGAAATCTATGACCTCGAAATTGTAGACATCTAAACCGCCTTATATATTCCGGTATTAAAAAGCCGTCACACTGCCACTCGTGACGGCTTTTGTATCTGATAAATATGGAAAAAATAACCAGCCGGGCTACCCGGATCACCATCCTGACAAATGCGTTGCTTTTCCTCGTCAAACTGCTGGCAGGAATCTTTGCCGGCAGTTTAGCGATTATCTCCGATGCGATGAACTCCTTCATGGATATTCTCTCATCGGTAGCCATTTGGGCGGCGGTACGGGTCTCCTACAAAGAGGCGGATTGGAATCATCCCTTTGGGCACTCACGCGCCCAGCCCGTTGCCGGATTAGTGGTCGCCGTGTTGGCAGGCGTGCTGGGGATTGAAATTCTCCAAACCGCCATTATGAATCTCATCACCGCGACGCACGATCATCAATTTAAGCTAGTACCTGTTTTGGTGTTGGTTATCTCCATCTTGAGCAAACTGTTTTTGGCGCGTTATCTGCAGCACGTGGGCACTCAGGCAGATTCTCCGGCGATTCGGGCCAGTGCCGTCGATAGCCGCAATGATGTTCTCATTTCCAGCGTTGCCTTAATCGGATACCTGCTGGCAACCATGGGCTGGCTGGCGGTGGATGATGTCGCTGCGATGATCATCAGTGGGTTCATCATTTACGCCGGCTTTGATATCGGCAAGGAAAATTTGGACTACCTGATGGGGAGCATCCCGGCAGAAGAACACGTGGAACGGATGAAAAAATTGATGTTAAACGTGGATGGCGTGCTCGATTTTAACGAAATCCGGGCGCACTATGTGGGGCACTTTGTCCATGTGGAAGTGCATATTGATGTTGCCAGTGAACTCACCGTCCGCGAAGCCCACGATATCGGCACCGCTGTACAAGCCCAGTTGGAAACCCTCGATATTGTGGACCGGGCATTTGTCCATATCGACCCGATCTGCGTCACCAGAGAGGGTAAAGATTAGCAAGACATTACCACTATAATCCACTTGACTTTTCCTGTGAATTATGAATAATAGACCTGATAGATGGTGATGTCAGGTCTTTTTTTATAGAAAATATTGAGGTCAACATGCACACCGATCTTCACTCATTGCCAGAAAAACTCGCCTCCACAACCGGTGAAGAACGAGTCGCACTTCTGCTTGAACTCGCCAAAATCCGTTCGCGGAGTCACCACCAGCGCCAAACATGGACACAAGAAGCACTTGCGTTAGCAAAGAAATTTAATCTCCCTAAAAAAATCGGTGAGAGCTATCTGAGACTCGGCGAACTTGCCGAAGAGGTGGGTGAATATCAAAAGGCAATCTCTTATTTTCAACGGGCAGGCGACCTATTTAAAACCGTTCCCGATTATGAGGGGCTTGCCATCAGCCATAACAAAACCGGTATTATCTATGGGCGGGAAGGGCAGTATTCCCAAGCGTGGGACTATTTTCATCAGGCGGTGCGTATCCGAAAAGCGCATCTCCACGGAAAAGGGTTAGAATACCCATACGATAATATCGGGATCGTTTATGCCGAACAAGGTGATTATGCTCAAGCTCTAAAATTTTACCTGAAAAGCCTGAGCATAATTGAAAAAACAGGAGACCCGAAAAAGATCGCTCATTCCTATATTTTGATCGGCAACATTTACACATACCAGAACAAGTTTGAGCACGGTTTGGAGTATCATCAAAAAGCACTTGCGGTGTATGAACAAGTGGGAAACCGGTTGGGGTTGTCTGACTGCTACATTAACATTGGTATCGCTTATCAAGGTTTGGGCGATTTAAATCGGGCACTCGAATACCATCTCAAAGCACTGGCAATTGATCAGGAGATGGCGGATATGGGGCGGCAAACACAATCACTGAATAGTATCGGGCGTCTTTACGAAGCGTTGCAGAACCCTGAGCAGGCACTGGTATATTATCACCACACCATCGTCGAGCCGTACGGCAATATCGCACGCTGAAACAGCAGATGTCTGAACGGGAGGCGGCACTCATCAATTTGAGACCTTTTTGAATGAGCGTCACATTGAACATGATCTGATTACCCCGTACTATCCCGAAAGCAATGGCAAGGTCGAAGCCTTGATCAAAATCATCAACCGCGAATGC
>RFFQ01000171.1 GCA_003697105.1 Gemmatimonadota bacterium
CTATAAATTAACTCATTTTTGTCTTAAATATTTTTTGGAAGGAGCATTACGATGCACCAACTCACTTCAACTTCTAAAATTGGCTGGATTGGCACCGGTGTAATGGGGCGTTCCATGTGCGAGCACATTTTGGATGCAGGTTATCCGGTCACCGTATTTACCCGCACCCCGGCAAAAGCCCAATCACTGCTGGAAAAAGGCGCTATCTGGGCGGATTCTCCCCAACAGGTGGCAGAAACTTCCGAGATTATTTTTAGTATGGTGGGGTATCCTGTGGATGTACGGGCGGTTTATTTGGGGGAAACGGGGATTCTTCGCGGGGCAACACCCGGCACAATTGCCATTGATATGACCACTACCCAGCCGAGTTTAGCCCAAGAGATTTACCAACATGCCCGGCAAAAAGACATCTATACCTTGGACGCGCCCGTCTCCGGTGGGGATGTGGGCGCCAAGAATGGCACGCTTTCGATCATGATTGGTGGGGATAAAATGGCAGTGGACACCGTGATGCCGCTCTTCCAATTGCTGGGCAAAACGATGGTTTATCAGGGCGAAGCTGGTGCGGGGCAACATGCAAAAATGTGCAACCAAATTGCCATCGCCGGCACAATGATTGGTGTTTGCGAGAGCTTGCTCTACGGCTACAAAGCCGGCTTGGATTTAGAAACCATGTTGCAATCCATCCGCGGGGGTGCTGCCGCTTGCTGGACGCTGGATAACCTGGCACCGCGCATCCTACAACGGAATTTTGACCCCGGTTTTTTTGTGGATCATTTTGTCAAGGATATGGCAATTGCGTTAGATGAAGCCCGCCGGATGAATCTCTCGTTGCCCGGCTTAGCCCTAGTACACCAGTTGTATGTGGCGGTACAGGCGCAGGGGCACGGCTTGAAAGGCACACATGCCCTCACCCGTGCCTTGGAACACATCAATGGCATCACGCCAACGACTTGAAACATAAGCTAGTTCCCCTGTAGTGCGTTCAAAGGTGTCTAATTTTTCCGGCGATAACGCCGGTACCCGATCCACCGGCGTGGATCGGGTACAACCGGAATATTTAGCGATCCGAAAATCGGCTTAACAGGGTTTCACCGCGCTGGGCAGGTGGGATCCAATGTGGGTACTGCGGCGGAACGGCACTAACCTCATCCAATTTCGCCATTTCGTCTGCTGATAATTCAATTTCCACGGATTTGAGATTATCAACTAGCTGGGATTCTTTCCGGGCACCAACGATCACACTGGTTACCCCGGGTTTGTGAAGGAGCCATGCCAATGCAATTTGCGCCACCGATGCCTCATGCGCTGTGGCAATCTCGTTCAATACATCGATGATGTTGTATCCTTGTTCGAGGTTCACTGGCGGAAATTGGAAGTTTGCCCGACGACCTTCTCCGGCGTGATCCCGGGTATATTTTCCGGTCAGGAATCCACCGGCAAGCGGGCTCCAAATCAACGTTCCCAGACCTAAATCCATGGCGGCTGGGATGATTTCCTGCTCCAGATCGCGTCCCACTAGCGAATAGTAGGCTTGGACGGAGCAAAAGCGCTCCGTACCCAGTAATCGCGCCAAGCCGTCTGCTTTGGCAATTTGCCACGCCGCAAAATTGGAAAGCCCAATATACCGCACTTTGCCTTGCCGCACCAAGTCATCCAATGCCCGCAACGTTTCTTCTAATGGTGTGGTCACATCAAAATTATGAACTTGATACAAGTCAATCCAATCGGTGTTGAGTCGTTTTAAGCTCGCTTCTACTTCGCGCATAATGGCTAGGCGGCTGGTGCCCAGATCGTTCATGCCAGTGCCAAAGGTGTTGTAAACTTTGGTAGCAATCAGGACATCTTTGCGGCGGTTACCCAATGCCTTGCCGACCATCACTTCAGAAACACCCGCACTATACACATTGGCAGTGTCAATCATGTTGACACCGGCATCCAGTGCGAGATCGACCATACGGTTGGCTAATTCTTGTCCTGTGCCACCGATCATTTGAGCAAATGCGCCATCCGGCTCATCAAAAGTCATTGCGCCCAGTGTGAGTTGCGAAACGTATAAACCGGTATTACCGAGGGGGAAGTACTTCATGAGAATCTCCTTATGAATTTGAGATGAATTGTGAAAGAGGCTACCGTCGTGGTAGCAGATTTATTGAATGGGTTCGTAATGGACACCCGTTAATTCCTCTGAAATTGCCCACAGTCGCGCGGCAATTTCTTTGTTTTGAGACCGTGTGTTGGAACTGACTTGTTTGGGATAACCTTTGATTTCCATAAAGCCGCTAGGACCATAGTATTCGCCGCCAATCGCGGTATCATCGACTGCCGCCCGGAGTGTTGGCAGTGCGCCTTGCGGCGGCGTTTGGGCAAAAAAGCCATTCAAAAAGTGGAATACACCTGAATGGCGTTGTAAATCGGTTGCCGTCCAGCCGGGATGGGCGGCAGTGGCAATCGTAGGCGCTCCGTGTTGGTGGAGTTTCCGTTGTAATTCGTAAGTGAAGTACAGATTCGCTATTTTGCTGTCACTATAGGCTTGCCAAGCGTTGTATGGGCGTTTCTCCCAATGGAGGTCATTAAAGTTGATATTGCCGGTTTTGTGCGCCATACTGCTGACCGTGACCACCCGTGACCCCGCTGTTTGGAGCAAGCGATCCAGGAGTAAACCGGTCAAGGCAAAGTGCCCCAAGTGATTGGTGCCGAATTGCAACTCAAACCCATCTTCTGTTTTTGTATAAGGAGGTACCATCACGCCGGCATTGTTGATTAGGAGATCGAGCCGGTCATATCTCTGCTGGAATTGGCGGGCAAATTCTCGTACTGCCTGTTGCCGCGAGAGATCAAGCTTCATGAGCTGAACCACTGCCTGTGGGTATTTCTGCTGAATGCGGTCAATCGCCTGTTGTCCTTTTGTCTCATTCCGGCAGGCGAGGATAACCATCGCCTGTTTTTCAGCTAAGGCGCGGGCGGTCTCAAAACCAATGCCGGTGTTAGCACCGGTGACAATAACAATTCGTCCGGTTTGATCGGGTATATTTTGTTCCGTCCATTTCATGATGTTCCTCCGGTATGGTAATTATAAACGAATGTTCATTTATAAAAATACGTAAAAAAAGGCGCTGCCGCATGATACCCGGCATCGCTAGCTTACTTCATCACAGTTTAATGGCATCCCAAGCAAGGGAAAAGGATATATCAATATTTTCTTCTGTTGGGGTAAACGAGCGGCACAGCCGTGAATTCGCCAGGGTCAAAATCGGAAAAAACATAAAGGCGCTCAGCAAATCAAAATTGACATTTTTGATGATTTTTTGGTCGATGCCTCGTTGTATTACTGCAAAGACCGGTGCGAAATAGCGATCAATTTCGGTGCTATCCACCTGATCCACGTAAGGCGAATTGGCGAATTGCTC
Organism: Gemmatimonadota bacterium; assembly: GCA_003697105.1. Lineage (GTDB taxonomy): Bacteria > 4572-55 > 4572-55 > J002 > J002 > J002. The sequence continues at coordinate 3,411 of RFFQ01000171.1, forward strand.
GGTAAACTGAAATTTATCACGGTGTTGCGTGACATAGACGAACGTTTGCCGCCAAATTTGCTGGAAGATGTCCCGGACGGGTGCTTGGAGATCGATTCCAGCCAGCATGGCTTCGCTCATCTCTTTTTTGATGGTGGTATAGGTGGAAACGAGCAAATCATCTTTATTATCAAAATAGATGTAGATCGTTGCCGGAGAGACGCCTGCCCGTTTGGCAATTTTGGCAACCGATGCCGCTGCAAAACCAATTTCATTCACCAGCGAGATCGTGGCGTCGCAAATCGCTCTGAATTTTGTGTCGTCTTTTACTCTCATGCCTCTAAAATAAACGATTATTCATTTATGTCAAGGTTTTTTTTCGTTCGATTTGTGACCAACTTCAAAATTTTGAATTATACCGCAAAAGCGACGAGACCAGCCTCGGGGGCGTATGGCGTTGTTGCAGGGGCGTATGGCGTTGTTGTTGGGGCGTATGGCGATACGCCCCAACATGTTGCATCGCCGCCATTGTCAACAATCACCAAAATACCGTGCAAATGATTGGGCATGACGATGTATTCATCAACAATAACATTGGGACGTATTTGTGATGTTCGTACCCATTCATTTTTTACCAATAAACCAAAATCATTCAATACCATTTCCCCATC
>RFFQ01000018.1 GCA_003697105.1 Gemmatimonadota bacterium
ACGTTGAGCGTGGAGAATCCCCCGCTGTTGAACCCCAAAGGGACGATACCGCACCGGAAGAATCCTCCGCAGATGAAGCTGAGCGTGGAGAATCCCCCGCTGTTGAACCCGAAGCAGGGGAAGCGCACGGGATCGTGGCGGACAGCGAAGAAAAACCTGCGTAAACTGTCTGAGTTGCACCAAGGGAATACAATATAGAGTTCCCTTGGTGCAACTTTTTCCGCTTCTAATATTTTACCTGATTGCCCTGGTTCTGCCTGAATACATGGGGCTGTTTCCGGTCCCCAAGCCGATTCATCGGGTTTCCTCCCGTGGCGAGACCCGCCCGTCCTCCTTCCCTTCAGCACCGTTGCGAAAGAACTCTTTGAAGTAAACCGTTAACGTCTAATATCATCATGTGTTATGAAGCGCCATCTAATCGCCATCCTGCACAGCTATTCTGAGATATTTTTTTTGCGGAGTATCGGGATGGGTGCCGGATTTATTGCTTTAACGTTTCTGGTTCCCAATATGGCATTCGCGGGATTATTAGCGATCCTTTCTGCTTATCTGTTTGCCTACTTTATTGGTATGAAGCCGGACTTCCTCAAAACGGGCTTTTATACATATAATCCGCTGTTAGTTGGGCTGGCGATTGGGTATTTGTTCAAGCTGACGCCCCTCACCATCTTTTTTGTGGTCTTCACCGGTATTTTTACGTTTGTGGTGACGATCATGCTGGACAGCCTTTTCTGGCAATATTTACGTCTCCCGATTCTAAGTGTTCCGTTTGTGGGGATTACTTCCATTGTCTATCTTGCGGCTTCCAATTATACCAATTTGTTTGTTACGGCGTTGTATCCGCATCCCGTTTTACCGGTAGTAGAGGCTCAATTACCGTTTTGGGTTACCGGGTTTTTAAAGTCGTTGGGTGCGGTTTTTTTTCTACCCAACGTATGGGCAGGGCTAGGAATTGCCGTGATTTTACTTGTCGCTTCCCGGATTCTGTTCATGTTAGCGGTGGTGGGTTATTATAGCGGGTCGTTGCTGATCGCCCTTTTGGTAGGGTCACCGGCGCAGGCGTTTGCGGACATCAATCATTTCAATTTTATTTTGATCGCGATGGCCGTGGGTGGGGTTTTCCTTATTCCGTCTCTCAAAAGTTATGTGCTGGCATTGATTGCGGTTTGTTCGGCAACGGTGTTATTGGATGCGGCTAAAACCTTTTGGTCTGATTATGGTATTCCCGGCTTTACCTTGCCGTTTAATGTTGTCTCCCTCTCGTTTGTCTATGTTTTGGGCTTGATTGCACATCCTTTGGTGGTGAAGTACATCAAGCAGACGCCGGAAGAAACGCTGGATTACTATCTTTTGAACTTACGCCGGTTTCGCGGTTCCGAGCGGACCCTTAGTTTACCGTTTTCAGGAACGTGGCAGGTCTGGCAAGGTTTTGATGGCTCATGGACGCATCAGGGGAGTTGGCGTTACGCATATGACTTTATCATTGTGGATGATAAGGGGAATAGCTACCAACATGAGGGAACAGTTCTCACCGATTACTACTGTTTTCGGAAGCCGGTGCTGTCGCCGGTGCGCGGGCGCGTGGTACGGGTTATTTCGCATTTGCCGGATAACCCGATTGGTGAGGTCGATAAAAGTGAGAATTGGGGTAATCTGATCATCATTGAAGACCCGCGGGGATTTTATGTGGAAATCTCGCATTTTGCTCACGATTCCATCCGGGTGAACAAAGGGGATTGGGTCGAGCGGGGCACGTTGTTGGGACTGTGTGGCAATTCCGGCTATTCCCCCCAACCCCATTTGCACGTTCAAGTACAAGCCACCTCGGAAATTGGCTCGTACACCTTGCCCTTTAGCTTTGTAAGTTATACGATTGATCACCAGTTTTACGCCAATGATGTGCCGCCGGAAGGCGCCCAAATTGAACCCATCTATCCCGATAAACATCTGGACGCTGTGACGGCATTTATGCTCGATGACCGCTATGAATATCGGGTGCTTAAAAACGGTCAGCCGGTGGGGTACGTTAGGCTGACGGTGCGAATGGCTCCGGATGGCACGTTTTATCTGGATTCCGGTAAAGGACAACTTTATTTTGGCAAGCATGAAGGTACTTTTTATATGTACCGCCTCGAAGGGAATTGTCACTACTTGAAAATGATATTTTTAGCCCTGCCCCGGTTACCGCTAAGTGCAAAAGTAGGCTTATCTTGGCAGGATCATATCCCAGTGGGAGTCGTGGCACGAGGAATCACAAAAATGGGTATCCGCTTTTTAAGCTCCTTCTATCACGGGTTAGCCCATATCCAAACCACGTTGACGGTAACACCCGCGGGTATCGAGGGCAAAATCGAATCCAAGTTACTGAACTTAACCCAACATACCTACCTTGAACTGGATGATTACGCAGGGATTAAATCTGTGAGAATTGGCTCGCTCGAATTAAGGAGAAATGAAGATGAAACTATCCGTGGATAATCATCGTATTCAGATTGGAGTTATCATCTATTTAATAATGGTATCGCTCAGTTTTATGACAACGGCTGGTGCTCAAACCCCGGATCCCCCGGCTAAGTCTCCCATCCGGTGGGATGTTTTGCTCTATTATGTACCTTTGGATTATGGGGATTCACAATTTAAGAAGACAGGCGATATGACCGGTATGTACACCTATCTGGGGTACGGGTTGAACCATGCGTTTGAGGCAGAATTGGACTATACCCACGTGGATTATATTTGGATTGACGATATTAAGCAGTGGGATGTAACATTGGCGTACACCTATTTTACCCGGTTGAATTATAAATTTCGGTTGGGGGCTCACTATGTTATCTCGGATGAAGAAACCACAAATGATGTGTGGACTCTGTTTGGCGGGGTCAACCGCTATGTGTATCGCCAATGGAACGTGCAACTGGACGGATATTATTCGCGCTATCCAAACTACGCCGGTCTGGGAGTCGTACAATTAACCCCGCGCGCCGGTTTTTATTTTGGAAATCGGGTAACCTCGACGTTTTATTTTCAAACCCGGGGATATTACATCCATCTTTCGGATCGGTTGAAATTATACGACCCAGTCCAGCTCCAGTTTTTTGCTTATACCGATCCAGATATGTTTTCGGTGGAAGAATCTATCACCTACTATCGAGGTCCCTGGACTCTGACCACTATGGGCTGGATCGGCGACCAAATGTTTGCCGTTAAAAGTGATGGTTTCTTGGTAAACAATGTGGAAGAGTTACATTCGGGGGGATACGGAATTTCGCTCAATTATGCCCATAAGATGTCTAGCCTTACCGTGGGCTACTATGTCGATCACGTGGAGGAGCGCCATTGGAACAATCCGCGAGAACGGCGCGAGGTGCGCTTCCAAAAATATGTAATCAGCCTGGGACATACCTTTTAACGAAAGGACGGAATGTTATGAGAACGGTCTGTCTTCTCTGTTTTAGCTTGATGATGGCGACCGCCTATGCCGGCACGCCGTTTCGACCCCAAGCTCACGAGGGGAGGGTCTCTCAACGGGCACTTGACCTGCAAGTGCAGATTCAACCGGATCGGGCAATACCTGACCAATTTCCGTTGGAAACCGGTTACCGCGCCACGGAAATGCGCGGTCAGGAATGGCAAAATAATCAGTGGCAGGAGGCGTGGCGGTATTTGTACAGCTACAATACCGAAGACCAACTGGTGCAGACCATGTTACAACTCTGGTATCAAGGTGTCTGGTATGATTACCAACGCTATACGTATAGCTATGATGACGAGGGGAATCGCACCCAAACTCGGGTGGAAACGCTGGAAGGCACGGAGTGGAATAACACCGAACGCTATCAATACAGCTTTGATGCCAACCACCGCTGGTCGGCAACCCTCTATCAGGTATGGGAATCCAACGTCTGGGTCAATTCTTGGCGAGAAAGTTATACCTATGACCATGACGGCACCTGGATTGAAACCTTCGTGGTGGTTTGGTACGAAAACACATGGATCAATTACGAAAAATACCGGTACACCTACAATGATGAAGACCAATGGATTGAAACGTTGAATCAAGCATGGCTGGAGTTCGATTGGGTCAATCAATGGCAGGAATTATATCACTACGGAGATACCGGGTTGTGGACGGAAACACAGGTGCTGTTGTGGGAAGATAACCAATGGCTTAATGATTGGCGTTGGAGTTACAGCTATGATGACGAGGGCTACCCCGATCAAACCATTGGGCAGGATTGGGTAGATGAGTGGGTTAATGAGACCCGCTACCGTTATGAATACGATACCAACTCTAATCTGAACACCAAATTGATTCAAACGTGGGAAAACAACCAATGGGAAAACTCCGAACAATATCTTTATACCTACGAAGAATACACGGCGGTTCCACTTGATCCGGAGGTATTCGTACCGGAGCAATCCCGATTCGTGGCGTATCCCAACCCGTTTAATCCCACAACGACCATCGAATTTGACCTGCCCCAAGCGGGAACGGTCACCTTGCAGATTTTTGATGTGCGGGGCTATCTGGTAGCATCTTTGATTGCCAATCAGTTTTATAATGCCGGCTCATATCGTGTGCGGTGGGATGGTACTGGTGATACCCATCGTCTGCTACCCGCCGGAGTGTATACCGCTCGACTTCGCACGCCGTTTACCACGCAAACCATCCCCCTGATCGGGATGAAGTAACCTTTAGGGAGGGATAATGAAACGGATTGCCGGGCGAGTTATCGTTATCGTGATGATGTTCACCCAGTCCGCCCTCGGACTCACGGGCGAGGAGATCAAAACAGCTTACGAGCGTTCCTACACCTATGAAAAAATCCAAGATTATCAAAATGCGATTAAAGCGATGTTGGCTGTCTTTAATGCCTACCCGGAAGGTTATACCGTCAATGTGCGGTTGGGTTGGCTCTATTATCTGAATCAAAATTATGCCAACGCTATCGATCATTATCAAAAAGCGATGAAAACCGCGCCTTATGCGGCAGAAGCAAAGTTGGGATATTTATTACCGCTATTGGCACAGGGCAAATATAGCGAGGTGGAAAAAATCGCTTATCAAATTCTAACCATTGATTATTACAATTATTACGCGAATTTACGATTAGCCCTTGCCCTACGGATGCAGGAGAAGTACGATCTGGCACAAACCGTCGTAGAACGGATGTTGTTGCTCTACCCGACGGATGTTCCCTTTTTGGTGGAACAGGCGCTGGTTAAACAGGCACAAGATGATCCGGAAGCCGCTACGGCCATCTTTTGGGATGTACTCATTTTAGACCCCGAAAATGTAACCGCCAAAATGTATTTTCAACAAATGGATGCGCCCGAATGAGCGACTATCACATCAATATTTTTTACGATGATGCGGCGCGGGTCTATGTGGCGGACATCCCCGACCTGCCCAATTGTTCCGCTACCGGATCGACGCCGGCAGACGCCTTGGCAAACGTTGAACGGAAAAAACAGGCTTGGTTGAACACCGCTAAAGCGCAAAATTTACCCTTGCCGCCACCGGTCTATCGCCCTTCTCGCTATACCTTGGAGATTGTGCCCGCCCGGGAAGAGCATCTCCCCGCCGTTATTCCCATCTGGCAAGAATTTATGGCGTATCATGCCGAAATTGATCCCTATTTTGCACCCAAACCCCGTGGCGAAGTGGAATTTGAAACCCATTTGAAAACCCTGATCCATGCCCCCCAAGCACACGTCCTCGTGGCGGTGGATCGGGATCAGGTGGTGGGGTATGCCATTGCGGAGATATATCATTATTCGCCGGTGTTTGCGCACCAACAGTACGGCTTTATCTCGGAAGTTGCCATCAGCCAGCCCTCCCGCGGGCGGGGAATTGGGCAGAAATTGGTCGCGCGCATCTATGATTGGTTCCGCGAACACGAGATTGAACGGGTCGAACTGCGAGTCTTTAGTGCCAACCGGAGCGCCTATCAATTTTGGCAAAAACAAGGTTTTCAGCCTTACCTCGAAGTGATGTACCGGAATTTGCAACCGGAAAAATGACTCACTCCCTGTTTTTATGTCACTGAATGTACCATTTAAGGAGGTTATGATGGTGTCTTTCCCTCAGTTGAGGCAGAGTTTTGCACTCGTGATGGTGTTGATGGCGCTTGCCGGTGCACAAGATGAGTTACCGGTGATCGACCCAGCCACGTTGGGCTATGAACCCTACCTGAGCTATATTGGCAATGCGTTTAGTATCGAGCAAATTCAGCAATCGATTATGCCGGAAGGCACGGAAAAAGGCTTAATCGTAGATTTAACCCACCTGACCCGAACATTGGATCAAACCGAGATCGACCCCACCCACATTTATGGAATGATATACACCGGTCCCTATCCCTTTGAAGCAAATGAAGTGCGGTATATCTACAAGCGCTTTCGGACATACGAATCGATTGACAACGGCAAAGGGCTGGTCTCGCTTTACCGGTTTCAACGGGATAAATATAATAGCGAGGGGGCGGCATGGTTGAAATCCGGTCAAGTGGCAGTGCGTTTGGTGCTTTATCTGGAGCAAGCCGGTAAAGATGATATTTTGGGAATATACGACACATTTGCCAATTTTATTTGGGATGGCGCGACCTACCATAAAGCCCCCACCCTCTATGAGGGACCCTTTGTCAGCATGATTCACAGTGGCGATCCGTCCCGGCTGGTCATCGCCTTTAAGGTGGATCGACCGGTGACTCCCACCGTGGTGGTGGAAGGTCTCGGTGAATTTAGCGGTACGTCCGGTAATCCCCTGTATGAAATTGAAATCAGCGGGTTACAACCGGATCAGGAATATCGCTATTTTATTCAGATTGGTGACGCGGTGCGAACAAAATCGTTTACCTTTAAAACCGCTCCCAAAGCAGGCTCGCGGGCACCGGTTCGATTTGCTTATGCCGGCGATAGCCGCGAAGGGATCGGTGAAGGTGAGCACAATTTGATGGGTATCAATGCCGCCATTGTGGAACGCCAGTTTAACCAAGCATATCAATTCGGTACGGACTTCTTTTTGTTTGGGGGGGACTTGATCAACGGGTACACCTCCAGCGTCGAAGATTTTCGCACCCAAATTCATGCGTGGAAACAAGCCGCCGCCGGATATATGGCAGAACGTCCGGTTTATCCGGCAATTGGCAATCATGAGTCGTTGTTAAATCGGTTTCGCCGACCGGATAACCATCGAGACCGCATCCAACTCGACCGGTGGCCCTACGAGACCGAAAGCGCCGAAGCGGTTTTCGGGCAAGAGTTTGTCAATCCGACCAATGCGCCGGAACGTTCCGATCCACGTCGCCCCCCGTATGCGGAAAATGTGTATTCCTTCCAGTATGGGAATATCAAATGTATCACCTTTAACAATAATTATTGGGTCGCGTGGACTCCAGAAGTTTCCGGAGGTGCGCCGGAAGCCTATATCATGGCCGATCAGATGGCGTGGTTGGCACAGGAACTTGCCGCGGCGGAGGCAGATGAGACCGTCGATTACGTGATTTTATTCGCTCAAGAACCTATTTTTCCTAACGGCGGTCATGTGAAAGATGCCATGTGGTATCATGGTGATAACAACGTGCGCGCCTACACGTATGTTGCCGGACAAGGATTAGTACCAGCGGAAAAGGGGATTATTGAAGTCCGTAATGACTTTGTGCGGTTGGTGGCACGTCACCGCAAAGTCGCGGCGGTGCTTACGTCCGACGAGCACAATTACAGCAAAATACTAATCGATAAGACGGTTCCCATTGGGGATATAGTGACGGATGACCCCAACGGCAATCAGATTATCTGCGAAACGGGCGAGGGATGTTCGCCGTTAAAGGACTTGCCGTATCCGGTCTGGTATCTGACCTGTGGGGGTGCGGGCGCGCCGTTCTATGCCCAAGAAGATACCCCGTGGAATCAATATTGGCAGGACCACCCCACGAACTGCCCGGATGAAAGTGAATGTTTTGTGTTTTCTTCCCAATTTAACTTCTTTCTGTTTGAAACCAGTGATGCGGGTCTGAGCCTAGAGGTCTGGACACCTTACGGCGAACGCATCGACCGGATTGAAAATCTCATGGATGTAAAATCTGTGAAAACAGACTAAGCAAAAAGCTGCGATGACGAACCTGTTCCCTCCAATTTGAGGTCAGTACGGTTACTAAGGTGTCAAGACCCCTTGCTACCAAAAGTAAGGCATCTTGACACCTTTAAAATTTAACCCATTCTTACTCTGATCCAAACCAAATCCTCATTTAATTCCCACCGGTTCTAAACATCCACTTGCGATTCAGTTTACCGATCCGGTAAGTGGTGTGGTTTTCCCTTTATCAAAAGTGAACTGATGCTCAAAATCTGCCAAGATAGGGTTACCATTGTTTTATCATTGATTTAATTCATAAAATTATATATCTACAGGCTCGGAAAGGAAGACCCCCATGAAAATTGCCTATTTTACTGAGAGTTTACCTCCGAAAACCGACGGGGTTGCCAAAAGTTTGACCAAACTGGCAGAAACCCTATTGCAACGTGAGATTGATTTCCGGTTTTATTGCCCGGCGAAGCCCGATGAAACGGTCGCTTGGCACCATCGAGTCCGTAAAGTGGTCTCTGTACCGTTTCCGCTGTACAGCTATTATGATATTGCCCTGCCAATGTTTGACCGGCTTGAACCGGAACTGGATGAATTTGCCCCGGAAATTGTCCATGTTGCCAGCCCGACGTTGCTCGGTATTTTTGGGCAAGATTATGCTCGCCGGAGGCATATTCCGGTGGTGGGCAGTTTCCACACCAACTTTGTCTCGTATTTTCGTTATTACAACATTCAGTTTGCGGAACAATTCGGTTGGAATATCCTGCGCTGGTTTTACGGGCGGTGTGCGGTGGTCTATGCCCCATCCCGAAGCACTGCCGCCGATTTAGCTGCCCACGGGATTGGCAACGTGGAACTTTGGCAACGAGGTATTGAATTGGAACGCTTTTCGCCCCACTTACGAGATATGGAATTGCGCCGTTCTATCGGGGCAGAACATATCCCCATTGTGCTCTTTGTTGCTCGCTTGGTTAAAGAAAAGGATTTAGATGATCTGATGGCGGCGGCGGAACTGCTAACGTCTTGGGGACATACCTTTAAGGTGGTGTTTGTCGGTGATGGTCCCTATCGTTCGGAGATTGAACAACGCTTGCCGGATGCCTATATCGCCGGATTTCAGTATGGAGAAGATTTAGCCCGCTGGTATGCCTCTGCTGATATTTTCGCCTTTCCTTCTACGACCGAAACTTTTGGTAATGTGATTTTGGAAGCCTTTGCCTCCGGTCTTCCGGTGGTGACGGTCAACAAAGGGGGTGTTCAGGATTTAGTCACTTCCGGTTTGAATGGATACATTGCACAGGCAAATAATCCGCTGGATTTTGCTGAAAAAATTCAACTCCTGCTTGCCGATGAAGACCATCGCCGGACACTCGGTCAAAACGGGCTTAAAACCGCCCGTAATTTCAGTTGGGACCGGATCAACGGGGCACTTATTGAGAGCTACCAACGGGTTATTGAAGTGCATCAGGACGCGTCACTCGCCACGGAAACCTACCAGCCACCGACGGGATTGGTAGATAAAAAGAAGGCTTTTTAGGGGTTTTATGAAAATTTGTGACATCACTCACGCCTACACCCCCAGTAGTGGAGGCATTCGCACCTACATTGATGCCAAACGGCAGTATATTGAACGTCACACGGATGGGGAACATCTGCTGATCATTCCCGGAGCAACAGATCGTGTCAGTCGGGAGGGTCGTCTCACCTGTTATGAAGTCAAATCTCCCCTGATTCCAAACTGCGAACCGTACCGCTTTTTTCTGCGGTTGGGTCGTCTGGTCACTATTTTACGCCACGAGAAACCGGCGCTGATCGAATTTGGCACGCCGTACACCTCCCCGTGGGCGGCAGTTATCCATCGCTGGCAACATACCTGCGCCCTTGTGGGCTATTACCACACGGATTTTCCGACGGCTTACGTCGAACCTGTCATTGCGAAAGTCTTAGGGGATTTTTGGGGGACGCCTGCCCGGGCATTGGCAGTCAATTACATTCGCTCGGTCTATAACCGCTGTGATGCGATTATCACGTCATCAGACCAATACTACGAAAAACTAGCAGAATACCGGATTGAACCGGTACATTACATCACGTTGGGAGTCGATTTGGAGACCTTCAACCCGCGCCGGCGAGACCCTCACTTACGGCAGGAATTGGGTGTGGCAGAAGACGGATTTTTGCTGGTGTATGCCGGGCGCTTTGATAGCGAAAAAAAGGTCGATGTGATTGTGGATGCGGTGTACCAGTTACCGGCTACTCTGCCGGTCAAATTGGTACTGATCGGTGAGGGACCCATGAAGCCGGAATTGCTCCGCCGGGCGGAAATGGATGACCGGCTCTCCATCTTGCCCTTCCAATCCGATAAACGCGCGTTAGCATCCTTGCTGGCTTCGGCAGATGTGTATGTCACCGCCGGTCCTTACGAAACATTTGGGTTATCGGTTATTGAGGCGCAAGCTTGCGGTCTGCCGGTGGTGGGTGTCAATGCCGGTGCGTTGACCGAACGGGTTCCGGCAGGAATAGGCTTTTTGGGGGCGGTGGATTCTTCGGAAGAGATGGCAAAAAACATCCTACGGGTGATCCACCACCCGCACCGCCACGAAATGGGGCAAAAGGCGCGTGAGTGGGTGGCCGCTCGTTTTTCATGGGATAAAACGTTTCGTGCCACATTTGATCTGTATAGCGAATTGGTTAGCGGTTTCCAGTTTTAGCCGTAAAACAGGTTACGAAAAAGGTGGTTTCTATGTTGTAAAAACAGGGGTTAACTCAGTTGTCATCTTTCCAATAATTTGATGATTTATTATAATTTGCATACCTAACCTAGGGAGTAAATGTTTGAAAACGAAGGCCTTAACCTTCAATCTACTACTAATACTAGCCGCGTACCAATGGGTTTGGTCCCAAAGTAGTTACATTAATGTTGACGTTGATATTGGAAATAGTCAACTTGTTGTAACGGGTCGAGGTCACACTCAGGGGTCACCCGCTGTTACAGTTGAACCTCAAGACTATTGTGACTGGAATGGTACCCCACCTATGGACGAGGTTTGGTTACATTTGGATTTTAGGAAAGAAGGGCATATGAATCATACCCCTCCGGTTTTCATTGATAGTTGTGAAGACGAATATTACTTTGGACCTGAAAGTGAACATCATGATACATGGTTAGCCGGAAGAATTGATTATACTTCCGGTCAACAAACCGCTATATTTGAATACAGACTAAACTTTCGGCCAGAAGGCTTACCAGGGGGTGCTACGGATTACGATAGTGGTGTTTCGCTGGAATATCCAGCATTAACACCTTTATCTTCAGTTGTTCGGTGTACGGAATTCTATGGAAACTTCGATGCGGTCTATCTTCGTGATCACACGGTCTCTGTCCTAGAATACAATCATATTCACGACAATCGCCGGAACGGGGTTGCGGGATCACGCAGTGGAGGAATCATTCAAACTCTCAGAACTAATACATTCGCGAATAATATGGGTACTGAGATTTTGGCATGGGAACATGTTTTTCGACAAATGACCAATGGCAACAATCAGATTACGGATGTGGAAGATTCCCCCGGTTACGATCACTATTTACTGCTCATGGTTGGTTGGGATGGTATTACTCCGGTTGATGTTCGAGGCAACAATTTTACGTATGACGATAACCCCGAACGATTTTATCCGAGTTACGAAGCCTTTATTTTTGATGAAGGCGGTGGCAGTGGCGACGAAGAACTGCTTCTGCAAGCCGGTGTTGCCCAAATGAACGAACAGCAATACGAATCCGCCGCCGGAACATTTCAGCAATTGATTGAGACATATCCGGCGACTTCGGAAGCACGGACAGGTTTGAATTATCTTTATTTTATCGAAAACTATACTGAACAGGATTTTGCTGCTTTGCGCGATTATATGACAAGTCTGGATGTGGGAGATAATTCCCTAATGCTGGCATTGATCGAAGAGATCGAGACCAAAACGTATCGGGATGAAAGGGACTATCTAACGGCAATTGAACGATTGGAAGCCATCATTGCCAACCCGCCAGATGAGGAAACGTTGTTGTACGCGCTGATCGATGAAGCATACTGCTACCTGCGGTTAGAAGAAGGGGGCGGTTTGCGGTCAGCAAAGCCGCAGTGCAGCGTTCAACCTCAATCCTATGAGGAATATCAGGATATTACGCGAGAACTCCGAAAAGAACTCGCTCAATTACAAAGGTTTGTGGAACAAGGAAACACTCAAACCCAAACTCCTGAATCCTATTCCCTAACGGTATATCCGAACCCATTTAATCCACGCACCACCATTCATTTTGACTTGTCTCAGTCGGGTGAAGTGTCGCTAAAGATTTATGATTTAACCGGGCGGCTGGTTCGTGTTCTCGTCAGCGAAACAAGAGAAGCAGGCTCTTATTCTGCCAGTTGGTACGGCACTGATGAGCAAAATCAAGAAATGCCTTCCGGCATCTACATTCTGCATCTGGAAACAGATCATCATAGTCAGTCTAAACCCTTGATCTTGTTAAAATAGATAACCACTAAACCGCACAGGTTTTATCTACCTGTGCGGTTTTTCTTTTGAAGGGAAATACATGTCCAAGTGGCTGTTTTTTTGGATTATAATCTTGATACCCGCTTTATCCTGGGCAATAGAAGTGGGCGGGCATATTACTGAAGATACGGTTTGGAGTCCTGAAAATAATCCCTATCATGTGGTGGAAGACCTCTATGTAGATGAAGGCGTCACATTGCGCATTGAGCCGGGAACGATTGTTGAAATGAAATCCGCCGAATTGCTTTATCCAACGCAAATCGGCAGTTGGTACTGGGACAACAGCGGTACAGCACGAGCAAAAATGATCTGGGTTGACGGACGAATTCTGGCTGAAGGAACGGAACAGGACAGTATTGTCTTTACCCGCGATGTGAACCGGCAGTTTTACCGCTGGGGCTGTATCTTTGTATCCGAAAACAGTGAAGAATTATCGGTGTTTAAGCATTGTAAAGTGTTATTTCCACTCTTTATATCACCCACCGGATTTGAATCATATGACGGCATTTCCGCCGCCAGCGGTTCGCTGATGATTGAAAATTGCCTCTTTCAGAATGTTCAAACCGCCATTGATATTCACGGGTCTTTAGACAACTGTTTGATCAAAGGAAATACATTTCAGATTACAGAACGAAATGATATTCGGGATTATATCAGTTACATTTACTTTAATAACGGATTTAACAGTGACTTAACCTATATTGTGGGGAATACGTTTGAACGAACAGACAGTTCGAGTGCCGTTGGTATAAGCATCGGCAGTTTGGGCAGTAAGCCGATAGCTCTGGTTGACAATCGGTTTCAGGGTCAAGTTACACTGCGGTTACAAGGTTCAGACGAGCCAACATATATTTACAATAATCAGTTTTTGGATGCCCGCCATTCCATCATGTTTATTAGCCGTTTTGAAGCAGATACTATCTATATTCATCAAAATCATTTAGAGATCGACCCCGATTTTTATGGATACGGCATTGAAGCCGACTTTAGCTATGTGGATATTGCCGATAATGACTTTTATCGTTGTGGAATTGACATGTATGCGAGTAGTGGGAATGTGTATAATAATTATGTCTATGATGATGTAATCAGGAGTTGGACATCTTCGGTATATAACAATATTGTTTGTTATAGCAGTTATTATGGGTATAGCATGCGACTTGAAACCCCAATGTTTTCCAACAACATTAGCTATTTTAATCGTTTTGTATTTAGCAGTTTACCGTCAACGGTTAAAAATTGTATTTTAATAGGCAGTGAAAGCGTTAATGAATTTAATAATTTTTATAACACACATCGTTTTCAAAACTGCGTAATTGACTTTGCCTTGCAGGATTCCTTGATTGACGGCGGAGGCAACATCTGGGAAGACCCACTTTTTGTTGATGCTGAAAACGGTGATTTTCATTTGCTACCCAATAGCCCTGCCATTGATGCCGGTTTTGATACGACTGCCGGTTATTATCCCTTTTTTGATATGGATTACCACGAACGTATTTTTAATGACATTATTGATATTGGGGTGTTTGAGTATGGGGCGCCATCTTTGGGTACACTCCGGGGTTATACCTTGACCACTCAAAATGGCGAACCGGTGGATTATGTGCTCCTTAAAATCAATAATCAAGACGGTTGGTTTGAATTCAGTGATAGCAGTGGTTACTATGAATTTAAGCTCCCTACCGGTACGTATGACCTCCATGCGGAACGAGTTTTTTATGATAATGCGGTTACATCCGGTATTGAAGTAGAAGCGGGGCAAATCACAGAAGTCGATATCGATCTCTTCTCATTGGTGAATGTG
>RFFQ01000172.1 GCA_003697105.1 Gemmatimonadota bacterium
TATTCTTAAAACGGCTCGGTAAAGGGTCAATGTTTCCATCGCTACTCCACGAATGAGGGGTCAAGTAAATTGAGATGGAAAAATCTAAACCAAATCAAAGCGCAACTTTTTGTTGATAATAAATGAGTTAAATAGCTTTTGTCAGTCAATCAGGACCCATAACATTGATAACTGGCTGACAAGTAACAACTTAATTTTTAACATTGGTCAATGTGGGTTGTACGGATACTGCCAATTAAGTTCCCTCACCGTTGTTGGGCATACGGGGGATATTGCGTTTTTCCGCTCCCATAATTGGCGCCGGCACTCTGACGCCCTTTAGGAGTGGCTTGGTGTAAAACTGTTGACAGGATGTCAGTTTCGCCCTATGTATAGCACCTTCTGGCTAGCACATTTCGCTGTATTAACGGAGTGATTTTGATGAGTACATCTTCTTCGTCACATGAAAAAAATCCGCCTCGTGACCGCGTTTGGCTAATGTTTGACCGCATTGCCCATCGCTACGATCTATTGAATCGATTATTATCCTTAGGGCAAGATATTGTCTGGCGGCAGCGTGTGGCGCAATATCTGCCGGAAAAGTCCCCTCTGCATCTGTTGGATATGGCGACTGGCACCGCAGACCAATTGCTGATGATGTATGGCAAAACAGACCGTATCACTTCGGCGGTTGGGATGGATATGTCGGAGCAAATGCTGGCAGTGGGGCGGAACAAAATTCGGGAGCGTCATCTGGAACATATAATGACGCTCCAAACGGGTGATGCTACCCAAATTCCAGCACCGGATCAGACATTTGATGTGGTAACGATCTCCTTTGGTATCCGCAACGTGAGCGATGTGGATCAAGCCCTGCGGGAGATGTACCGGGTTCTCAAACCAGCGGGTCGCGCATTAATCTTGGAATTCTCACTGCCGCAAAATCGATTTTTGCGGGGGGTTTATCTCTTTTATTTTCGATATGTGTTGCCCGTTATTGGTGGCATGATTTCTGGAGACCGGTATGCCTACAATTACCTCAATAAGACCGTGGAGACTTTTCCCTATGGCGAAGCGTTTTGCCAACGGATGCGTTCTGCCGGATTTATCGCTGTTCAAGCGAATCCGCTCACATTTGGGATTGCCACCATTTATCAAGGTGATAAAGCAAGCTAACAACTTCCATATTTTATTCGGTTTAGAAAGGAGTTATCGGCATGAGTCAATTTGATTGGATTGAAGCCGGTCAATATGAAGATATTAAATATCACAAGTTTGATGGGATTGCCAAAATTACGATTAATCGCCCGCAGGTGCGGAATGCATTTCGCCCGTTAACCGTCATGGAGATGTCCCAAGCGTTGCAGGATGCCCGCTACGATGCCAATATTGGGGTCATTATCCTGACCGGAGAAGGCGAAAAAGCTTTTTGTTCCGGGGGCGATCAAAAAATTCGGGGAGAGGCAGGTTATGTGGATGAGAGCGGTATCCATCACTTAAATGTCCTTGATTTTCAACGACAAATCCGAACATGCCCCAAACCGGTGATTGCCATGGTTGCCGGTTATGCGGTTGGCGGAGGTCACGTGTTGCACCTGATGTGTGACCTGACCATCGCGGCAGATAATGCCATTTTCGGACAGACGGGTCCAAAAGTAGGGTCATTTGACGGTGGTTACGGGGCCAGCTATATGGCTCGGATTGTAGGGCAAAAAAAAGCGCGGGAAATCTGGTTTTTATGCCGCCAGTATAATGCCCAACAAGCGCTGGAGATGGGGTTAGTCAATACGGTGGTACCGTATGCGGATTTGGAGGCGGAAACGGTACAATGGTGTCGTGAAATCTTGGCAAATTCTCCGATGGCAATCCGGTGCTTGAAAGCCGCTCTCAATGCAGATTGTGACGGTCAAGCCGGATTACAGGAACTTGCCGGCAATGCCACCATGCTATTTTACATGACTGAAGAGGGTCAAGAAGGCAAAAATGCCTTTTTGGAAAAGCGCAAACCGGATTTCTCCAAATTCACCCGGCGTCCATAGTGTTAGGGTGCTTGGAAGGACGGCTGCCTCTCTGTTACGGATTGGCAGCCGTTTTCAGAGGTACAAGCGATACTCGCCGTTATCGCAATAAAAGCATGGTTCGGGTTTCGGTGTTTGTGGGGGTTTCCAGCCGGTAGAAATACGTGCCGCTGGGGACGTTCCGTTGTAAGTTGTCTCGCCCGTCCCACTGTTGATGATAATGACCCGCTTCCCGCCAGGTGTTCTCTAGGGTACGCACCAAGCGACCGCTTAGATCGTAAATACTCAACTGGATTTGACCGGCGTGAGGTAAATCAAAACCAATTGTGGTGTTCGGGTTAAAAGGGTTGGGATAATTCGGGTACAACCGGCTTGTCTGGGGTAGCTGAATAGCGGTAATTTCGGTAGTGACTGCAACCGTTTCATCATATTCAAACAGATACAGTCCGGCTCCAGAATCGGCGAAATAGACAACGCCAGCATTCACAAAAATGCCCACTGCCGAACCCGGTGTGTTGTAATAGCCAACCTCCACCGGTTGGGTGGGATCGCTGACATCCACCACCCGTAAGCCGTGATCGTAATGCGCCATATACGCGAGTCCGTTTTCCACATGCACTGCTAAATCGTAGTTGCAGCAGCCGTAATTCCCGATTGCCAGATCGTATGTAGCGGTTCGTACAGGCTGTGCTGGGTCACTCACGTCAAAAATCCACAAACCGGTGGCATTGGCGACATAAGCATATTGTCCTTCCACAAAAATACTATATGACCCCTGTGAATCATCTTCAATTTCCCAGAAACCGGCTTCACTGATGTTTGCCGGATCGCTGACATCCATGATGCGCAATCCGCTGGAAGGGGGGAAGCCGGTACGCTGTTCCACCAAATAGGCATAATCGCCTTGCACCATCACATCCCATACATCCCAATAGAGATCGTCGTAGGCGCTGGTTTCGGTGATATTCGCCGGATCGCTCACATCGAGGATGCGAAACCCAGCGTAATTATCAGCAATGTAGGCGTAATCCCCTTCGACAAAAATGCCTTGAGCCTGTCCGGGGGAGATGTACACGCCTGTTTCAATGGGATTTTCGGGGTTACTGACATCCACAACATGGACACCCTGCCCCAAATCGGTCATGTAAACCGTTTGGTCGATGGCGTAAATATCGGAGGTTGAACTGGAAACATCAAAATAGCCCTCTTCAAAGGGCTGTGCCATATCACGAACATTGATAATTCGTAAGCCGGTAAATTCGTCCGCGACATACGCGTAATCCCCTAGGGTGGTCACCGCTTTTGCCAAGCTCGGCGTATTGAAATTTCCCATATCAACCGGATTGGTGGGGTCTGTAACATCGAGGATTTGAGTTCCCCAAAAGTCATCGGCGACATATACCCGTTGATTGACGGCGTGTAGCCCTCGTGCAAATTCCAAAGCCGGGTAAATGCCCACTTCCTGCGGGGTGGTTGGGTCACTGATGTCGATCACCCGTATTCCATAGGCAAAATCCGCCAGATAGGCATAATTTGCTTCGACCGAAACGCTAAGAATCCAGCCGGGGGTATCGAATGCGCCTACTTCCATGGGATGTGCTGGGTCGCTAATATCCACTATCCGCAGGCCGGTGTAATAATCCGCAATGTAAGCGTAATCACCGACAACCTGTATATCCTGCGCCAGTCCGGGCGTGTCGTAAAAGCCAATTTCCACCGGTTCCGTTTTATCCTGGACATCAATGATGCGTAACCCGTAGTAATCATCGGCGATATAGGCATACGTACCGGTCACATATACCTGCTTCGCGTAACCCTGTGTTTGGAATGTGCCCAATGGTTGCGGGTGAGCCGGATCGCTAATATCCAAGATGTGGAGCATGCCGGCAACAGGCCACGCTTCGCTTTGTTCGGTAAGGTAGGCATAATCTCCGGCGACAAATACGCCGTGTGCTAAACCGGGAGTATCGTACGATGCCACTTCAACCGGATGTTCGGGATCACGCACCTCAATAATACTCAAACCGAAACGGTCATCGGCGAGGTAAGCATAGTCTCCGGCTTTATGAACCCGTTTTGCCAAGCCGGGCGTATCAAATGATCCAACTTGATGTGCCTGATCCGGATCGCCAATCTCCACAATGGAAAAAAGACCGGTTGCCGCTACGTAGGCATAATTTCCCTCCACAAAAACGTCTGCTGGCAACCCACCGGCAAATTGCCCAATCGTATTGACATTCCAACTTTCTTCGGCATAACCCACCGCTATTAAACAGATCAGAACCAGTGCCATGAATGCACGTTTTGGCATTGCAACTCCTTTCAATCTAAAATATGGGGATGACAACCTGAGGCAGGGTTTACTGAGGATGGCACCAATATAGACTTCAGGTATCACGAGACTATCACAGTGGTTCGCGGTAAAATCTTTAGGTTGTGTGATATATCCGTGATACTTCACCGCTACTTTCTGCATCGAAATTGAAATGGTTTTTTTGTTCTATTTGGGTTTCACTGTTTTCAATCTGCCGCAGTGGAATCGTAGTTATTTGGCAGATACTATCAACAGAGGAGTGATATTCCGATGAAACCGTTGTTTTTAACTGTAACGCTGGCAGTAACGTTGATGTTTTCAGTGTCGTGGGCACAAAAGAGTAAGGTGACCGAAGGGCAACCGGAGCGTTCGGTCGCAAAAATCAAAATTGATGCTCCCGCACCGGATTTTACGTTGACCGATGCCACCGGCAAGACGTATTCGTTGTCGGATTTCAAGGGGAAATATGTTGTATTAGAATGGGTCAACTTTGGCTGTCCCTTTGTTCGTAAACACTATGACACCAATAACATGCAACAACTGCAAAAAACGTACACGGAAAAAGGGGTTGTGTGGTTGGCTATTTGTTCTTCTGCCAAAGGTAAGCAAGGCTATTATAGCGGCGACGAGTTGACGAAACAACTGAAAAAAGAGAAATTCGCCGGAACTGCGTATTTGATCGATGAAGATGGCACGGTGGGTAAGCTGTACAGTGCGAAAACCACGCCCCATATGTACGTTATTGACCCTGATGGTAATCTGATTTACATGGGCGCTATTGATAGCATGCCTTCCGCCAAAAAAGAGGATGTCAAGAGTGCCACAAATTACGTTGCCGCCGCACTGGATGCCGCTATGGAAGGTATGCCGGTGGAAACCAAAGCCACGAAGGCTTACGGATGTTCTGTTAAATATGGCAGTAAATAATCGATATTACCGCAAGGTATGGTAACATGCTCCGTTCGTATTTCCGGCAGTAGCCGTATGGCAAAAAGCCCTACATCTTTAGTGATGGTGCAGGGCTTTTTGCTGAGTTATCAAACGATTGAGCTTGATGGTTTCCGGCTTATGACCCCAATAGCTCTTGCACGAGATGAGGGGCGCCATAAATTTTATCAAGCACTTCAAGCATGATCGCTGGATGTACCGCGACAGAACGCCCTTGCTCGGCATTATAAATATACGTGCTGATGATGGACTCAATGTTGCCATCAAAGATCAACCCCACCAATTTCCCCTCCCGGTTCACTACCGGACTGCCAGAATTCCCACCGACCACATCGGCTTCCAGCACAAAATTGTAGGGTGTGCGTAAATTCAGTTGCTCTTCGGCTTCCCGGTACCGTTGGGGCAACTGAAAGGGGAATTGGTTATTAAACCCGTATGCCCGGTCAAACAGACCGTAGAGTGTGGTTTGATACGGCGCAACCGTACCATTGTAGGGGTAGCCGGAAACGGTGCCAAAGGACAAGCGTAGGGTAAAATTCGCGTCGGGAGGCAGCTCACTGCCGTGTTGTTGAAACATAAGGTCTGCCAATAGACTGCCTTGGGTTTCTATAACACTTTTGACCTGATTTTTGTATTGCTCGTGGTATTGACGTAACATGGGAACGACGCGCCGTGCTAGGACGATCAGCGGGTCTGTGGAGGCTTCCACCGCCGCGACACCCCCTTCGACTAATTCCCGGCGATATGCCGCATCCACCAACCGACTATTCAAGATGGCCTCTTGTGCTACATCCCGTGGAGGCTTGCCCTCAAACAGCGTTTGTACAAAGGGGTCATCCTTGCCCAGTTCATCCGCGATAAATTGGAAGCGTTCGCCGAACAAAAACGCCTCTTTTTCCGCATAGACCGGTGCTTCCGAGAAGACCTCATATGCCAGTGATTCCAAATTGGAGTCCCGATAATCTTCTAGCCGTTCTTCATTTGGTTTTTCGATTTCCGTGACCCATTCCACAATTGTACGAGCCTTCCCAATCAGTGATCCTTTCCAGCCGAACAATCGATCTTCCACAAAATGATGTTTGTAGAAAGTTTCAAAGTTGCTGTAAGCTTGGTCAATATCATTCCATAAATTGCCATAGGTAGCCGCCAGGGCAGGGTCTGTCTGGACAAAATCTCGCAAGGCTTGTTCCCGCCGAATCTGTTGGTTAAAAATGGTAGAATCGTTTAGCCCTACTGCCCAACTACCGACCCGCTTGAGCATATTTTCCACAAAGGCATGGTCGGGACGGGCTTGGCGGGCTTGTTCCATGCCTCGTGCCTCGTAAGCATAAACCGCTTGCCGGAGTACTTGCAGTTCGCGCAGTTGAAATGGAATCAGGTAATCCCGGTCGAATGCCATTTGAGTGACCGTTTGCAACCGGCGCGTATTTCCCGGATGCCCCGAGACAAAGACGAGCTCTTTGTTGGTGGCGCCTTCAGGGTTCCATTGTAGAAAATGCTCGGCTTTTAGCGGTTTTTCGTTTTCGTAAATGCGGAAGAGGGCAAAATCCAGCGACCAACGCGGGTAGGTGTAATTATCCAAGTCGCCACCGAAGTAGGCTGTGAACATTTCCGGGGCAAATACCAACCGGATGTCGGTATAACGGCGGTATCCATAGAGCTTAAATTGACTACCGTTATATAACTCTACCACTTCATACACGAGGTCGCCTTGTGCATTTGCCGCTTGCTCTATCCGGGCGATTTCGGCATCGCGGGCGGTTTTGATCGCGGTGGGATCGGTCAGATGTGCCGCCGCTTGGTGTACCTGTTCGGTGATATTTTCAATCGAGTAGAGTATATCAATTTCCAGATCGGTTGTCGGGATTTCGTCTGTATAGGAATGCGCGATAAATCCATTGGCGATATAATCGTTCTCCGGGGTGGAAAGTTTCTGAATCTGTCCAAACCCGACATGGTAGTTTGTTAGCACTAAGCCATTGGCGGAGACAATCGACCCGGAACCGCCATCATTCAGGCGGCACGACGAGCGTTGGACATGATCCAACCACTCTGGAGTGAGTTCAAAGGAATACTGCTGTTTCAGATAATCTACTGGGGGTTGGTCAAATGTCCAGAAGCCCTCTTCAGCAAATAACTGGGGTGAGAGCATCAATATTATCAATATGATTGCGCGATTCATATGCGGGTCTCCACAATTTAGATGTTGAATTTTGGCTTCAAATGAGAAAAAAGAGTTCTTCGATCACGACCACGCAGAGCCGGACGAGGATGCTGACCACGACCAGCAGTAAAAGGGTAGTGCGTAGCCCCCGCCGGAGCATCCAATGGGCGATCAATCCGGGAATAATTGAGCCGATCACGCGTAGTTCCAGTTCTGTGCCTGCCGTCCCACTACCGAGTGCCAGCGCGGGTGCGGCGTCCATCAGGTGGACAAAGAAAAAACCAAGTAAAATGCAGATCACCATTTGCCGCCGCCCGTAAATAAACGCAATTTGGCTAATACCCCAGCGGACGACCCCATAAATCAGCACGGCAACGAGGAGCGTCGGGACGATGGAGAGGAGTTTTGTACCGACTTCACCAATTGCCCCGGCGTTGTGGAGGGTCATCGCGATATAGCCCGGTACCACAATGCCGCCTGCCATCAAGTTGAAAAATTCCTCCCCAATGGCAAAATTGAGCAGAATACCGATACCGATGGCGATCCACATGAGTACTTCTTTACTGGAGATGGCTACGAAATAATCGAGTTCGGGGAAGGTCTCGCCGCCACGCATCAAAATTAAGGTGAGCCGGATCAGGATTGCCGCGACCAGCATCATGGAGATGGTCTGCATCACCCCGTTGCGCACCATCCAATACGCCAGCAGACCCGGAATAATGTACCCCACTGGATAGAGCGGAATGATGAGGTCACCTATAACCCACTGTTGGATCAAAAAATGGTTGGGAATGCTCAGGATAAAACCAAACAGCATACACAGAATAATTTGCCGCCGTCCGAAAAGAAACACAAAGTTGGAGAGCGCCCGAATCAGGTAATAGACCACAAGGGCAATCAAGATGGAGACAATGACACTGGAGGGTTGGTGAAGCATCAATGCCATATATCCGGGCACAATCATACCACCGGAAGCAAGCCCGAAAAACTCCGTGAAGATCAAGCTTAATAAAAATCCGAGGGAGAGTGCTTGTTCGATCATGCGCGGGTTTCCTCCTCAAGCTTCGGGGTGATATGGCTCCGGTGTCTAAAATAATTAACGATCTGGGTCCCCGATTTATACTTGCCGACCATGTTGCCAATACCCAGTACAATAGACCGGTCATCGGTCAGATCGAGTACCATTTCAAATACCTCTTCGCCGGAAGCGACGCCCATGCTGATCGCCTGTTGGCGAGGGAAGTTCAATGCCGTAAGGACATCATGGACCCGGTCGGTACTATCCCCGACCAGCAGAACATAATCACACGGCATGTGCTGCACAATGGCTTCTGCAAGTTGTTCTGCCCGTTCCAACCGGTCATCCCGAATCGTCAGCACAATAATGCGCTTGCCACCATTATCAAACCGTTCCAGTACCAGATTGTAAACCAGAATCGTTGATTCTGGGTCATTGGCGGCAAATCCGTTGGCAAACCGGATGCGTTTATACGGGATATAGTCCACATCAAAGACCTCAAGTGCTCCGCTATCCGGCACGGTTTGGTGCAAACCTGCCATGGCTTTTTCTCGTGGAATACCCAAATGCTGGCAGACCGCTAGCGCCAGTGCCACGTTATCTCGATGTTCCACGTAGCGAAACCCGCGCAAATCCTCGTCCGTTACGGTTTCTGGGTCGGCGTAGATAAGTTGGGTACCTCGCTTTTTCGCGATTTTTTCCATCAGGGGAAACATTTTCTGTTCTGAGGTAAACACGACGCCGTTGAAGGGAATCGTGTTACAAAGGGCACGGGTGATGTCTTCGAGGGAATTCCCCATTTCACCCAAATGGTCGAGACGGGTATTGGTGATGACGCCTACGGTGGAGCGTACCATTTGGTGTTCTACAATCCACTGGAATTGGGGCTGAACCGCCATGCACTCAAAGACAATCGCATCGACTTGCCGGTCGGCGGCATAACGTAACATGCGGGCTTGTTCAATGATATTGGCTTTTGTCCGGCGGTAAATCTCCTCTTCAGTACCATCTTCCATCACTAATTTAGGGTATGTTCCGGTTACTTTTGTGAGGGTTTGAAAGCCGGATTCCCGTAAGCCGCTGCCGATTAACCGCGTGACGCTGGATTTACCTCGTGTTCCATTAACGTGAATGCGGTGAGCGATTTTATACGCGGCACGGCGCGTTTCAAAAAATTCATACGCCCCAAAACCCACTAAAAACAGAATCAACGGTAAGATCAATTGCATCGGATGATCCTTATATTTGTGGCAACAATAAGGGTTGAATTACGGGAATGATTTAGGGTGAAACCCCTGTAATGTCAAGCCTATTTTGAGGAGGGACGTCTTCTTGCCGGTACCTCCGGTAGATATACCCGCCATAACTAAGCCTGTAATTTATTCTTTATCAATATGTTATGTCCAATTTTCCAACCGTTTGAAAGGTTTTTTTTGATCTTGACATGACTTTTTGATTTCATTATACTTGGCACTGCTCTCTGCATTGTTTACGAGCAGTTTTCCCCTGATTTTCATTTTGTAGTAGGTGTCGTGTTATGCTGAATCGAAGTGTTCTTATTCTGAATCAGAACTACGAACCGTTAACAACGTGTTCTGTTCGCCGGGGGATTGTGCTGATGTATTTGAATAAAGCCGAGCTTGTAGAGACCTACGATGGTGCCGTTGTAAAATCGGTACGTCATCAATTTGTGGTTCCTTCCGTCTTGCGTTTACTGTCGTACGTCCGCCGGACGCATCGCCGCATCCCCTTATCTCGCCGAAATGTCCTAAAGCGTGACGGCCACCGTTGCCAGTATTGTGGCACGACTGAAGCCCCTCTGACAATCGATCACATTGTACCGCGTAAGTTTGGCGGCCAAGACACGTGGGAAAATCTCGTCACGGCATGTGCCGCGTGCAATACGCAAAAAGGGCATCGTACGCCGGAACAAGCCGGGATGTCCCTCTCCCGAAAACCCAAAGAACCCCACTATTTTATGTCGATCTTGTCCGCTAGCAAACAACCGGATGAGAAGTGGAAACCCTACTTATTTATGAGCTGAACATGAAAGGATAAGCGGTTGAAATATTTTGTGACGATTAATGGTAATGATTATGAAGTGCGTATTGATTCAGCCGTAATTGGCGAGTTTGAAGTACACCTCAACGGCAAGCCGGTGCAGGTGGATGCCGCACCTACCGGATTAAGCACCTCTTATCTCCTGAATCACGTCCATTATGAAACGGCAGTTAGCAAAAAAAATGGGAATGAATACCGGGTGAATGTCGATGGGATCGATTTCACGGCGATTATTCAAGATGAGGTCGAAAAGCGCTTTGAGCAACAATCCGGTAAAAAGCTTATTGATAAAAATATAGCAGTGGTCAAATCGCCAATGCCGGGGCTGATCCTTTCCGTTGAAGTGGAAGAAGGGCAGCCCGTCAACCCCGGTGACGGTTTGATCATTATGGAAGCCATGAAAATGGAAAATGAACTAAAAGCCAGTGCCCGCGGTATTGTAAAAACAATACACGTTCAGCAAGGCGATAAAGTGGAAATGAATGTGGCTTTGATCACCTTGGATATTCGCTAATTCTCATTACTCAAGACCTTCTCCATGGGGGGAAATATATGGCAACAATCCTGATTGTCGAAGATAATGAAAATGTTCGACAAGCGTATCAGTTGATTTTGCAGTCCGAAGGATACACGACCCTAGAAGCCAGCAATGGTAAAGAGGCTTTGGAAATCATCAGCCTTCACCCGCTAGATTTGGTTTTGCTAGATGTCGGCTTGCCCGATATTAACGGTTTTGATGTCCTTTCGACGCTCCGGAAAACCAACACCGATTTGCCGGTGTTAGTGGTTACGGCGTATTCAAGCATCAAAAAGGTCATTGAAATCATGGATTTGGGCATCTCGGGCTATCTGGTTAAACCCGTACCGGGTGAAAAGATGATCGAAAAGGTGAAGGAAATTTTGAATCCGGCAGCATAAACCCTGCCCGGGGAAGGATGGCGTGGATGCAAGAGCGAGATCATCCGGCAAAAATTCTGATTGTCGATGATGAAAAATATATTTTGATGCTCCTAGAAACCCATTTGAAAAAAGACTATACCGTCATAAAAGCCACGAATGGTCTCGAAGCGTGGGACGTGATCCGTCGGGAAAATCCAGATATGATCCTAACCGACGTGATGATGCCCCATAAAAACGGGTTTGAATTATGCCGGGAAGTCAAAACACACGATGAGACCCGGTTTATCCCAGTGGTGATGGTCACAGCTCTCGGGAAAAAAGAAGACCGGATCAAAGGGTTGGAAGCCGGCGCAGATGACTTTTTAACCAAGCCATTCAATGAATTGGAACTCCGAACCCGTGTCAAATCGTTGTTACGGGTCAAAAAATTGCATGATGAAATTGAACATAAAAACCGGTTACTAAACGAGATTTTAACCAAGTATGTTAGTAAAGAGGTCTCCCAGACTATCCTTAGCAATCCCGATAAGTATCTTAAATTAGGAGGAGAAGCGCGGGAAGTCACCATTTTATTTGCGGATATTCGCGGTTTTACAAAATTTTCCGAACAATTCCCCGCGCGGGAAGTTGTGGATATCCTGAATCAGTTCTTCTCGGAATTAGTGAAAGTGGTCTTCCGCTACCGGGGCACGTTTGATAAATACATGGGAGATTGCATCATGGCGTTTTACGGCGCACCGGTTCAATATGAAGATGATGTGTTGCGTGCGGTTCAAACGGCAGTGGAAATGCAACGAGTTTTTCACCGGATGGAAACCGACCTTCATCACCGAATCCCCAACGCACAACTGGGGTTGGGTATCGGGATCAATACCGGCGAAGTGATTGTCGGCAATATCGGTTCCGAAACCTTTATGGATTATACGGTTGTGGGGGACGAGGTTAATATCGCCAAACGATTGGAAGAAATGACCCAAGCCGGTCAGATTCTAATTAGCCACCAAACCTACAACCGGGTGAATGATATTATCACCGCCACAAAGATACCGGGGCAGCAGTTAAAAGGTAAAGCACAACCCATTGATTTATACCAAATTAACTATCTGATTTAAACACCAACATACGCCATACTCGTGATCCGAAAGAGACCAGAATCCGATAGGATGTTGGTCTCATTGTATTTTAGGTTACTTAAAAAGGGAATTGTATGATGACATCATCAGAACCGTTTACCTATCCAGAATTGAAATTTACCGAAGATTTTGAGTATCCCACGATGGAGATGTGGCGGGAGGCGGTTGTTCAATCGCTCAAAGGGCTTCCCTTTGAAAAACTCCTGACCAAA
>RFFQ01000173.1 GCA_003697105.1 Gemmatimonadota bacterium
GGACACACCCGTACCCATTTCGAACACGGTCGTTAAGCCCTTCTGCGCCGATGGTACTGCACTGGAGACGGTGTGGGAGAGTAGGGCATCGCCGGGAATACCTTTATTAAAGCCTTTTCCACTGATCTGGAAAAGGCTTTCGTTGTTTAAATAGCGCAGTTCAAATAAAAAGCCTCTGTGAACAAATTTCACAGAGGCTTTTGTTATACATTCAAGGCTTCAATTTCTTAAGTGCCCATTTCCCACGAAGATAAATATTTTTGCTGCTCTTCGGTCAGTTCATCAATAGAAACTCCCATCGCCGTCAATTTTAATAAGGCAATTTCTTGATCGACTTCTTGGGGTACCCGGTGAACACCGATTTCCATCTTACCTTTATTTTTGACGATCAATTCAGAAGCCAGAGCTTGATTGGCAAAACTCATGTCCATTACAGAGGCAGGATGACCCTCGGCAGCGGCTAAGTTAATCAAGCGTCCTTCTCCTAAAATGTAAATTCGACGCCCATCTTCTAAAGTGTGCTCCATTACATAATCCCGAATTTCACGTTTGCTGACCGTCATCTCTTCCAATGCATCTAGGTTTAGTTCCACATTGAAATGACCCGAATTACAAACCATTGCGCCATCCTTCATTGTGTCAAAATGCTGGCGATCAATTACGTGAATATCTCCGGTAACCGTGATGAAAACATCGGCTTTGGGGGTTGCTTCAATCATAGGCATTACCTGAAAGCCATCCATTACCGCTTCCAATGCTTTCAAGGGATCAACTTCGGTTACAATCACATTTGCTCCCAGACCCTTTGCCCGCATGGCAACGCCACGACCGCACCAACCATATCCGGCGACTACTACCGTTGAACCCGCCAACAGAATATTGGTCGCACGGAGGACACCATCCCAAGAACTTTGGCCGGTCCCATATCGGTTATCAAATAGATGCTTCGTTTGGCTATCATTGACTGCAATGACTGGGAATCGGAGAACACCATCGGATTCCATACCACGTAAGCGAATTACGCCCGTCGTCGTTTCTTCTGTTGTCCCAATTACGGTATCCACGATTGCTTTTCGCTGGTCGGCTGTCAATTCTTTTGCCCAACTACTTACAGATGGATTCACATCATCAAGGCGATCTAAGGCAACAAATAGCAAAGAGGACACTAAATCTGCACCATCATCCATTGTGATATGGGGCTTATGCGCCAGCGCACTCTTGATGTGATCATAGTAGGTGCTCGTATCTTCACCTCGAATGGCATAGACGTCAATTCCAAAATCTTCTACTAAAGAGGCGGCGACATCATCTTGGGTACTAAGTGGATTGGAAGCACAGAGAACCGTATCTGCGCCTCCGGCTTTCAGGGTACGCATCAAATTGGCGGTTTCCGTTGTCACATGTAAACAGGCTGAAATTCGGATACCTTTTAGGGGCTTTTCTTTTTCAAAACGTTCCCGAATTAGACGTAGCACAGGCATAGTCCGCTCCGCCCATTCAATACGTAATTTTCCTTTGCCTGCAAGTGAGGCATCTTTAATGTGAGGCATTGAAGTACTCCTTCTTTAAATGAATTGAACATAAGAGTGAATTAATTTTTGGTGCACTACCTTTTAAAACAACTTAAATACCGGTTTCTTTCGGTGATACCTCACTTTTTTTGGGAAAGGATTAACCTAAGTCGTTATCCATAAATTGCTTGACTTTGGCTCAAAAATCATCTATGCTTAAACTCAATTTAAAAGAGCATTTTGGACATTGGCTCCATTTCTATCAACTTTTTTTATTTATACTATAAATTCTTAGGAGGTCTTATGAACCGTACTCGTGTCATTATTATGGGCGCTGCTGGGCGCGATTTCCATAATTTTAATATGGTTTTTCGAGATAATAATCAATATGAGGTTGTTTGTTTTACAGCAACCCAAATTCCCGATATTGCGGGACGAAAATATCCGGCAGAACTTGCCGGGCAACTTTACCCAGAGGGAATTCCGATTTACGATGAAGCTGATCTATTATCTCTAATTAAAGAACATCAGATTGATGAAGTTGTTTTTTCATATAGTGATGTCTCTTATCAGTATGTGATGAGTCACGCTGCCGCGGTTATGGCGGCTGGCGCAAATTTTAGATTGCTTGGGTGTAAAGATACGATGATCAAGAGTAACAAACCGGTGATTGCGATTACGGCAGTGCGTACAGGTGCCGGAAAGAGCCAAACCACGCGCCGAGTGAGTGAAATTTTGAAGGAAAAAGGAAAAACGCTGGTGGCTGTCCGGCATCCAATGCCTTATGGCGATCTTGCCGCACAAAAAGTACAACGTTTTGCCACACATGAGGACTTAGATACGCATGAATGTACAATCGAAGAGCGGGAAGAGTACGAACCTCATTTAGATCGAGGCACAATTGTTTATGCTGGCGTAGATTACGCCGCGATCCTTGCTCAAGCGGAACAAGAAGCCGATGTGATTCTGTGGGATGGCGGAAATAATGACCTTCCATTTTATAAACCGGATTTATGGATCACGATTGCGGACCCGCACCGCCCCGGTGATGAAACATCCTATTTCCCCGGTGAAAGCAACGTTCGTGGGGCAGATGTTGTGGTGCTGAATAAAATTGAAACGGCTTACCCAGAAAATGTGAAAGTTGTTCGGGATGCGGTTATGAACCTCAATCCTGAAGCCACAATTATCGAAGCCGCCTCTCCCTTGACCGTTGAGGAGCCCGAACTGATCCGGGGTAAACGCGTTCTCGTGGTTGAAGATGGACCCACGCTGACGCATGGTAATATGAAATATGGGGCAGGAGTTGAAGCCGCTAAAAAATATGGTGCCGCCGAATTGGTCGACCCACGCCCGTTTACGGTCAAGTCGATTACGGAAACCTATGAAAAATATCCAGACATTGGGACACTTCTTCCCGCAATGGGATACGGTAAACATCAGATGAAAGATTTAGAAAAAACCATTGATAAAACGGATTGTGATACGGTGGTTATCGGTACTCCCATCGATCTGGCAAAATTAATCAAAATTAAAAAGCCTTGTGTACGGGTTCGTTATGACCTTCAGGAAATTGGAACGCCTACTTTGGATGATGTTTTGAAAGATTTCTAAATCGACCTGGGGGTAGCCTTCTGTGATCTTACTAAAGAAGGTTACCCCTTTTCTTTAGCACGCTTTTTGCGAAGAGTATTCCCCAGTCTTTAACTCTGAATTGACCCCATAAAGGAAGTATCAAATGTGGCGTAAATTAATTGCCCTAATCCTAACAATCAGTTTGGTTTCCATGTTTGCCAGCGGCTGTGGAACCTCGGGTAACAATCAAAACATTCAGGAAATTGTGCTGTATACCTCGGTCGATGAGGAGACCATCGCTTCTATTACGGAGGCGTTTGAGACGCTTAACCCAGATATTCATGTTCGTTATTTCCGGTTAGGTACCAGTAAGATTATTGCCAAATTGAATTCAGAAGTTAAAGCGGGCGCGCTTCAGGCGGATTTGGTCTGGACGGCTGAACCGGCATATTTTGAAGAGTTGAAGCGCGCTAATTTGTTGGCAAAATATTTGTCACCTGCGGCAAGTGCCATTCCGAAAGCGTTTGTGGATAAGGATGGATATTATATCGGTGCACGGGTTCTCTCCATGGGTATTGTTTACAATACCCGTGACGTTGCTCCAGCAGATGCCCCCACCGATTGGACCGATTTAATTGACCCGAAATGGCATGAGCAAGTTGCACATCCAAACCCGTTATATTCCGGTGCCGCGACCGCAACCGCGGTCAGTTTGACCTCACTTTTTGGCTGGGATTACTATCGTAAACTGCGGGGGAACGGCGCTGTTATCGTCAAAAGTAATTCGACGGTCGTCCAAAAAGTTGCGAGTGGTGAATATAAATTAGGAATTTGTCTGGATTATCTGGCACGAAAAATGGAAGTGAAAGGAAGCCCCGTCAAGTTTATTTATCCAAAAAGCGGTGCCATTTCGTGGGCAAGCCCAATTGCCATATTTAAAGATACCGATGAATTAGAAGCGGCTCAACGATTTGTAGATTATGTTATTTCTCCGGCCGGGCAAAAATTTTTGACCGCGCGTCAAATTATTTCGGTGAACCCTGCCGTTGCGCCACCAGAGGGTGCACCCGAAATGCAAGCCACAATTGAAGCCTCACTACCCATCAATTGGAAGCGGTTGATCAACGAACGTGATGATGTTTTACAAGAATTCACCCATGTTATGTTGGAATAATCCTCCTGGTTTATGACGTAACGAGTGACACGAATGAAGAATTTTCGCCTTGAATATGGTATCATGGGGTCTGCCGTGGTGTTGTTACTGGGAATCACGGCGTTTCCGATGTCACTTGTGTTCATCCAAAGCCTGTTTACCGAATATGGTGTCTTCACGCTCGATTATATGCACGCGGTCTTTACCGATCCCAGTAATTTTGAAGCCTTCCGCAATACACTCACCATTGCTTTTTTAACGGTTATTTTTACGATATTGATCGCCACACCGCTCGCGTGGTTGGTTGTCCGCACAGACCTTCCTTTCCGAAATACGTTCCGCACCCTGTTTTTAGTACCGTACATGATCCCTCCTTTTATTGGCGCCATCGCCTGGGGCTTTCTGCTGGCGCCGCGAACCGGTTATTTTAATCAATGGTTTATGACCCTTTTTGATACGAAAGAGCCTTTATTCAATATTTATTCGTATTGGGGGATTGTTTTGGTGCTGACGTTTCATCTGTTTGCAGATGTCTTTATCATTGTTGCCGGTGCGTTAGAACGGATGGACCCTACGTTGGAAGAAGCGGCACGAAGCTCTGGTGCCGGTATTTTCCGAGTCATGCGAGAAATCACCATCCCGTTGGTTTCGCCCAGTATCGGAGCAGGTGCGGTACTGGTCTTTATCACATCTGCCGCCAATTTTGGTATCCCAGCTTTGATTGGAATGGAAGGACGTGTATTTGTTTTGACAACCCGGATTGTTTATTACATCGAAAAAGGTGGCTTTACCGGTATTCAGGAAGCGACAAGTCTTTCGGTACTTTTGGTTTTAACGGCATCGATTGCCCTATTTATTAATCGCTGGTATCTGGGAAAGCGAAACTATTCCATTATTGCCGGTAAAAGCACCACTCCCATGCAAACCAAATTGGGTAAATTTCGGATTCCGCTCTTTTTGCTCTGTTCTGCTTTTGTGCTTATCACGGTTGTTGCACCGATTACCGTGATCTTTATGATTTCACTGTTGAAAGCATTCGGGATTAAGTTCGCTTTGGGTAATTTGACACTTGCGAATTATGAGTGGATTTTATTTAAATCGGCGTACACGAAAGCATCAATTTTTAATAGTTTTGTGTTGGCGTCTTCTGCGGCAACGATTCTGGTGTTGATCGGCTCTGTTATCGCTTATATTTTGGTTAAAACCAACGTCAAAGGCAGACAATTCCTTGATTTTCTGGCGAATTTACCCTATTCTATTCCGGGAACCGTTGTTGCGATTGCCATGATCTTAGCCTTTTCCGGAAAATACGGTATTGCCATTTATAACACCGCCTGGATTCTGCTGGTGGCATATGTTGTGCGTTATATGGGCTTTGCGGTTAAAGCATTAACTGCCTCCCTAGAGCAGGTTCATGGATCATTGGAGGAAGCCGCCCGGATTTCCGGAGCGTCTTGGTTACAGACATTTCGCACCGTGATTCTCCCCTTAGTCCGGCCCGGAATTATTGCCGCCTGGTTCTTAACCTTTATGCCCATTTTGCGAGAACTAACCATGTCGATTTTGCTTTACGGACCCAATACCCGTACCATTGGGGTTGCCATTTTTGAGCTTCAAGATGGTGGAAATTATTGCACCTCAGCCGCGTTAGCCAGTTTAGTTTTGATGCTCATTATTGGTGGCAAAGTCATTATCAACCGGTTGTCCGGTGGAAAATTTAATATTTAGGGGTTGAGTGATGTCTCAGGTGATATTTGAACATGTCTATAAATCATTTGATGGAAATACCTATGCGGTCAACGATATGCATGTGCAGATTGAGGATGGTGAATTTGTCTCCTTTCTGGGACCCTCTGGCTGTGGGAAAACAACCTCTCTTCGGATGATTGCCGGGTTTATGAACCCCACAAAAGGTAAAATCTACATTGGTGACCGGGTGGTGTCAGACCCAGAGCACGGTACTCTTTTACCCCCAGAAACGCGACGTATCGGTATGGTATTTCAATCGTATGCCGTTTGGCCGCACATGAATGTCTTTAAAAATGTTGCTTATCCCCTGAAGATTCAAAAAGTAAGTCGGACAGACATCCAAAAGCGCGTGAGACTTGCCCTCGAAATGGTACATTTGGAGGGTATGGAAACGCGTTTCCCCCACCAACTCTCCGGTGGACAACAACAACGGGTTGCCCTTGCGCGTGCTCTCGTAATGGAACCGGAAGTGCTGCTCCTCGATGAACCGTTGAGTAATCTGGATGCTAAACTCCGAGAAAAAATGCGGTTTGAAATCAAAGAATTACAGAGCCGAATCCATGTGACGGTCATCTATGTCACCCACGATCAGGCTGAAGCTATGGCAATGTCCGACCGAATTGTGGTGATGAACAAAGGCGTAACGCATCAAATTGGCTCGCCACGCCAAATATACGAAACACCGGCAGATGATTTTGTGGCAGGGTTTATCGGCTTAACCAATTTTATGAAATGTGAAATCATCGATCAACATAGAGTTCGCTTGCCCAATGGGGCGGAAATTGAGCCGGCGGTTGCCACAGACCAACAAGGGGAAGCGCTACTTTCAGTCCGTCCTGAAAAAATCTATTTGGTCAAGAACGGGGGTGACTTGCAAGGTACTGTCAAGCGCCGCACATATCTAGGTAATGTCCTGGATTATTTGGTTGATGTGGATGGTACCGATATTCGAGTGAGTAGCGAACCGCACATCATTTTTAATGAAGGTGATACGGTCGGTCTAGACATTAAACGGTGTGTGGTGTTCAATATGAAATAACACGCTCCTTCCTATTCTTTCCTTCTTCATTACCCATCTTCTAACTTCCTTCTTTTAAATGAATCTGACGAAAATCGACCTGTTTCGGTATTCAATCCCGTTTATACGTCCGTTGCAACTTCTCGGAACATGCCATACCCACCGTACGGGCTTGATCTTACAGATATGGGATGATGCCAATCAGTGGGGATGGGGGGAAATCGCACCATTTCCCGGTTTGCATCCGGAAACACTGGCTGAGGCCCAAAACCAACTCATAAAATGGATGCAAGCACCGGATAATACAGAAGATAGCGCCTTGTATCCAACGGTACGGTTCGGAGTAGAAAGCGCCCGATGGCACCTGAATGCCCGCCGGCACGGTACATCTATGGCTCGGTGGATTCAACCGGATGCTTCATCCCGTATCTATATCAATGGGCTAATTACACTCTCTGATGATATTGAACCCAAAGTAAGCGATTTATTATCTGCCGGTTACCGTTCCATTAAAATGAAAGTCGGGCAACTCCCGCTTCAGGAGGACATTGCCCGGGTAAAACAGGTTGGCCTCTGCTTACAAGGACGGGCGACCCTCCGGCTAGATGCCAATCGAGCGTGGACATTTGACCAAGCAATTGAATTTATGCGCGGGATTGACCCCGTTCCGGTGGAATATATCGAAGAACCGCTGATCGACCCCACTTTATTACCAAAATTTGCCAAAAAGACTGCTGTTCCCGTTGCACTCGATGAAAGTCTGTTGAACATAACTAGCTTGAATGACATCCCTTATTTAGATACGGCTGCGGTGATCATTATCAAACCGAGTGTGGTCGGTGGAATTGCTAAAACCCTTGATTTTTTTCGCATCGCGCGGGATCGGGGAATACAGGTCGTTATCAGCAGTGCGTTCCATACCAGTGTGGGTCTAGCGGCGGAAGCAAACCTTGCCGCTTGCCTGCAAACGAACATCCCGATGGGGTTGGATACCTCCAAATGGTTGCAAACGGATGTTTTACTGGCACGGTTTATATCCAATCAAGGTTGTCTTGATCTGGCGAATATCAATTGTTATAATCTTTTGAATTTGGACGTATTAGAGGAGATTTCGTGCCGAAACTAGCTGTTATCGGTGACCCCATTGAACACAGCTTGAGTCCAGTCATGTTCAATGCGGCATTTCAGGTATTAGGATGGCTGGATTGGACGTACGAAAAAATTCAGGTGAAACCCTCTGAATTAAAATCACTGTTACCTAAATTAAAATCAGAGGGTTATATCGGATTAAACGTCACGATCCCCCACAAACAAGCCATGTTGAACTTCTTTGAACCGGATACCCCAGCCCGGGCAATCGGCGGGATCAATGCGGTTGATCTTCGTACCCATACCGGCACCAACACCGATTGGGTCGGGCTTATAGATGACTTACGTGCCCATTCCATCAAATTAAAAGGACAACGCATCCTCATTGTGGGGGCGGGCGGTGCCGCACGGGCGGCAATTTATGGATTGTACCAGACCGGTGCTCATATCAGCGTTTTTAACCGTACCCCGGAACGTCTGAATGCTGTGATCCATGATTTTCCATTCATTACTCCCGAAACATCTTTAAACAGCTTACAGAATTATCAAGTGATTCTCAATTGTACACCGGTGGGAATGTACCCCCATGTGGATGAATCCCCCATTCCTCCCCCATTCAGAATCCCGAAATCAACTGTGGTGTATGACCTGATCTATCGACCCCGCCAAACCAAACTGATGCGCCTCGCTGCCGCTCAAGGATGCCGCGTGATTGGCGGCTTCGGGATGCTGATCCGCCAAGGTGCCGCCGCATTTGAGTGGTGGACAGGACAACCGGCGCCGTTGGAAGTCATGCGCATGGCAGTGGAGAAGGAGTTGGCATGATTCGATTTTTGACTGCCGGAGAGAGCCACGGACCTGAACTGACCGCGATTGTTGAAGGCATTCCGGCGGGATTGCCACTCGATGTCAGCGCGATTAATCAGGAGTTAGCCCGCCGGCAAAAGGGATACGGTAGTGGTGGACGAATGCGTATTGAACACGATACCGTACGGATTTCTGCTGGAGCGATGGGCGGCAAAACGACCGGCGCACCCCTCGCGTTGCACATCCCAAATCGAGATTTTAAGAACTGGCACGATAAAGAAATTCCCCCGATGACCATTCCCCGTCCGGGGCATGCGGATTTAACCGGCGCTATCAAGTATGGATATACCGATTTACGGTTAGCGTTAGAGCGAGCCAGTGCCCGAGAAACCGCTTTACGAGTAGCTGTGGGCGCCATCACCAAACAATTTTTAGCCCAATTGGGGATACAGACCGGGGGTTATGTTGTGCAAATTGGGCGCGTAACGGCGGGGATGGACCCCAACCTGCCGTTTACCAACCGGTTTCATCTAGCGGAAAAAAATACAGTACGTTGCCCCGATGAATCTGTGGTCAAAGCGATGGAAAATGAAATCCGAGCGGTAAAAAAAGCGGGGGATACCGTGGGTGGAATCATCGAGGTTGTAGCGCTGAACGTACCACCGGGCATCGGCAGTTATGTTCAGTGGGATCGCCGGTTGGAAGGCATGATCGCGCAAGCTATGTTGAGTATTCCGGCAATGAAAGGTGTGGAAATTGGTCCCGGCTTTGAAAATGCCGGTAAATGGGGCAGTGATGTCCATGACGCAATCCTGTTGAAGCCCAACCAACATTTGGGACGAAAAACCAATCGCGCCGGTGGAGTTGAAGGTGGAATTTCTACTGGAGAGCCGCTTCTCGTGCGGGTTGCCATGAAACCCATTGCGACGGTTCTCAAAGGGTTCGATTCGGTCGATTTAGCCACCGGACTACCCGCAAAAACCGTTTATGAACGGAGTGATTTTTGTGCCGTACCCCGGGCCGTACCCATTGTAGAAGCCATGCTTGCCATCGTGCTAACAAACGCTCTCCTCGAAAAACTCGGCGGGGATAGCATGGCGGAAATAAAGCCCCGTTTTGAAGCCCTACGGCGGGCATACGTGCCCGATTTGCCAATGGATAATGTCCCTTGGAGATTTGACTATTGAATAATATCATTCTGACCGGATTTATGGGCACGGGCAAAACCACGGTGGGTAAGCTCGTCGCGAAAATGCTACAATGGTCGTTTATCGATTTGGATCATGCGATTGAACAACAGCGCGGAATGACCATCCACCAGATTTTTGAGCGATATGGCGAAGCCGCTTTTCGTTCCGCTGAAAACCGGTTTTGCCAATACCTCCTTCACTGTTCCCAAACGGTGATCGCCACTGGCGGAGGCACCATCCTCGATCCAGAAAACCGGTGCAATTTAGAAAAAACCGGTCTGTTGATCGCTCTCTTTGCCGACCCTTCCGAGATCGCGCGACGGCTACCAACCGCATCCGGTCGCCCGCTGTTTCAGGGGGACTGGCAAAAATTGTATGCGGAACGGTTGCCAGTGTACCGTGACCTCGCGCATCAAATTGAAACCACCGGAAAAACACCTGCCCGTGTAGCACAGGAGGTTATCACGCTGTGGCAACACTTCCGGTAAAAACACCAACCGGTAGGTATGAGATTATCATCCAGCGAGGCATTTTGGATGATATTTCGGCACAAGTGGACATCACGTGCCCTCATGTTGTGGTCACCAATACGACCCTTGCCGGCTTGTACCAAACAAAACTAAAGACGGCATTACCGCAGGCAACATGGGTCGTTCTGCCGGATGGTGAACGCTACAAAACACTTGATACGCTCCGTTCCGTATATCCCCAATTTTTAGCCGCCGGGTTAGACCGCTCCGGTGTGGTGATTGCCTTTGGTGGTGGTGTTATTATTGATTTGGCGGGTTTCGCGGCGGCGACATTCATGCGGGGAGTGCGGTTTGTGCCAGTCCCGACCAGTTTGCTGGCGATGGTTGATGCGAGTGTCGGGGGTAAAGTGGGTGTGGATTTACCGGAAGGTAAAAATTTGGTCGGGGCGTTCAAACAGCCGGAACGGGTGCTGATCGACCCCAACGTCCTACAAACTTTACCGGAAGCGGAGTATCAAAACGGTATGGCTGAGGTGATCAAGCATCATTTAATTGCCAATTTTGGCGTGCCGCTTTCTGTATTTATGCAAGATTTAGAGCAGGCGATTGCTCAAGCAGTACAGGTTAAAGTGAACATTGTTGAGCAAGACCCCTTTGAGCGTGGCATCCGAATGTACCTCAATTTAGGGCATACCTTTGCTCATGCCATTGAGCAGGTTAGCCAGTACCGGATTCCACATGGTCGAGCGGTTGGAGTGGGTTTACGTTTAGCGGCGGAGTTGTCATTCCAGGAAGGATGGTGTCACCGGAATCTAGTTGATCAGGTGACTGGCTGGGTGCGAGACGCCGGATTGCCGACCCACTTGAACGGGCTTGACGCTCATCACCTTTATGCGGCGATGTTCCGGGACAAAAAGAAAACCGCAAACACTTTACGCTTTGTTTTGTTAAAGGATATTGGACAACCTGTTATTGTAGAAGGTGTTGATAAATCTAGTGTTATTCAGGTATGGGAGACCTTGCATGACGCGGCTGTTAGTTCTACACGGACCAAACCTTAATCGATTGGGTTTACGTGAAACCGATATTTACGGAACGCTGACTCTTGATCAGATTAATGATCGTCTCCGGCAGTATGCGGCGGCGAAAGGGATTTCGGTTCATCCCGTTCAATCGAACCATGAAGGCGAATTAATCGATCAACTGCATCATGCCCAGACAACTTATCAAGGTGTGGTGTTCAATCCGGCGGGTTACACGCACACGTCGGTAGCCTTGCGGGATGCCGTCGCGGCCATTGACTTACCGGTAGTTGAAGTACATTTGTCAAACATTTCTGGGCGGGAGGATTTCCGGCGCGTTTCGCTGATTGCGCCTGTCTGTGCGGGTCAAATCAGCGGGTTTGGCTGGCGGAGCTATCTACTGGGTATTGAGGCGGTGTTGGGATGTCTTCATGAGGGGTGAGGTGCTCCGTAATCTTCGAGCCGTTTTTTGACCTTGCTCACATTCTTGGCATCGATCAGAATGTGATAGTTTTCTGCTTTTAGCTCCCATTTTTTCAGTATTTTATCTTTGGCGATGATTTGCAACAACTCGCGGCTCGTTTTCTCAGGGATAGGGCGGGGCTTACGGTATTTCAAATTTTTCTACGGCATGATCCACCGGTTTTAGGGTTCGTAAATAGGCGTAGATTGCACCTAAATCGGCTTCGGTCATCCCCGCATACATTACCCACGGCATGGGGGTGTTGAACACTTCCGCGGGAAGTTGTTGGTTTTCCGGAAGTTCATATTTTTTGAACTGCTGGATAAACTGAGCGCGCGTCCAACCCCCGATACCGGTTTTTTCATGCGGTGTAATATTTGCCCCGCGTGCAACCTGACCATTGGAGAGTGCGATCTCAAATCCACCGGCAAACTCCATCCCCGGTACCATCTGTCCTTTTTCCTGCGGGGTGTGGCAAATAATGCACCCGCCGATTGTTGCCAGATATTTGCCATACGCGATGCTGTCGGATTCCGCCGGTTTGGGCTGGAAATTTGCCGGTTGCGGTATTGTGCGCACGATCAAATTCAGCGGGAATTTGAGCTGGGAACGCGGTACCGCGTTCTCAATCGGCTTCAATGTTTTGATGTAGGCTAAAATTGAATATAAATCTTCTTGATCCATGTGGGCATAAAGCCGGTAGGGCATGAGTGGAAAGAGTGGTTCACCATTTTTATCAACACCCTCCGAAACCGCTCGCAACAATTCACCATCCGTCCAATCCCCGAGTGCCGCTGGGGTAATATTGGGTGCGTAGAGCCTTCCGACTTCCGGAAAAAGCTCGCCTCCCTGACCTTCGGTTCCGGCAATCGGCGGTCCTCCATAAAAGTCCCAATTTCGCTTTGAGTGACAATCAATACAGACCGTAACATGGTTTGCCAGATACGCTCCACGGGCGAGTCGCTCCGGGGTGATCTCGATGGTAATCTCCGCGGGTGGGCTGACTTTAGGAAACGCGGTA
Organism: Gemmatimonadota bacterium; assembly: GCA_003697105.1. Taxonomy (GTDB): domain Bacteria; phylum 4572-55; class 4572-55; order J002; family J002; genus J002. The sequence goes on from RFFQ01000173.1 coordinate 13,069, forward strand.
AACAGGAATACCACCATACCGACAGCCCCCAAAATAGCAAGTAGGACTAAACTCCCGATCAGTTTCAGAATGAGTTTCATGTGTTCTCCTCACAACTGGATATGTAAAAAATGGGTTAGAGCTATTATCTATATTTGGAGCATATTCCTATTATTCCGGTATATAATTTGTTCTCAATTGATTTTATTACAGACAAAAGCCGTGTTTTTTTGATTTTGTAATCTAAGTAATATCAAGAACTTACATTTATTAAGCGAATAGCAGGATATTGTCAAGTAAAATATGACTTAACCTGTTGACAAAAAATATGCTTTCGCGTACAATGCAAAATTACCCAATACCTTTATGGGTTCTTCGGTAATTTTGGTAGGAGCGGGTTACGCCACGGGTAATTGGTTCGGTTGTGAAAATATCCCCCGTGTTTTCAGGTACATTCCCCAAAATATCAGGAGAGCTACTGTATCCACATATCATTAGGAGGTCAAGTCATGCAAAATTATAGACATGGTATTGAACTACTTGTCTGGGTGCTGGTCGTGTTTAGTTCCACTGCATTTGCCCAGATTCCAGATGGAGCAGTACTTTGGCTTGATGCCAACGTCGGGGTGACTGAAGTCAGCGGTTTGGTTCGTCTTTGGGAAGACCAATCGGGGCAAAATAATGATGCGTATCAAAACACCAGCGGTAATCGTCCCATTCAAGTGGATAACGCCCTTAACGGATTCCCCATCATCCGGTTTGATGGAGATGATGATTTTCTACAAGTAGATGATCAGAGTAGCTTGAATCCCGATCAATTGACTCTGTTTGTCGTCGGGAAGTACCGTGACGGCGTCTCCAATACGTTTGTAAACAAATCGACCAGTTCTTTGCGGACGGATGGCTATGGGATGGTTCAGGTGGAAGTAGATCAAGTGGCAGAAGTGGGACTTTATGTGGATAATGTAGTTCGTATTGCCAATGGTCCTGTGGTCAGTGATACTTATACCATTATGAGCGGGCGTTACAATGAAAGTTCTATTGATTTTTATACTAATGGGTCTTTGCAGGAGAGCTATCTGTTTAGCAATTCGATTTCGCATTCCAGTAAAGAACTCCGGATCGGGGCAGCACGAGTTTCGAGCCTGAACAGCAACCCTACCCTCGCTTTGGAGGGCGATATTGCCGAAATTATCCTTTATCCGAGTGCCTTGGATGACTCAGACCGGTATGCGGTAGAGAGTTATCTTGGCACAAAATACGGTATTCCGGTAGCCGAATACGCCCCCGAAATTGTTGTCGATCCGTCAGAACTGGACTTTAATTTTACCCTCCAAAATACCTCCTACAGTGTAACATTGACGGTTGAAAACGAGGGGAGTGCTCCCCTGATCGTTTCGGATATTACCGCTTCGGATGATGCGTTTGTTCCGGCAGAAACGGCGTTTACAGTGGCGCCATTCTCAACCCATGATGTCATTGTAACGTTCACCCCTACGCATCTAACCTCCTACACCGCCGATCTGACCGTTTTGAGTGATGATTATGATGAGCCTGAGAAGATTGTGCCCATGACTGGGGTTGGATTCGATATTCCACGTGGCATGAATCTCTGGTTGCGTGCGGATCGGGGTATCGTCGGTTCTACCAGTGATCTAAATTATCTCGTGCAGGAATGGCAGGATCAGTCTGGGCATGGTCATCATGCTACCCAATCTGCTATTATCAATCGCCCATTTTGGCGAGAAAATGTGATTGAACTCAACTGGCAAGCATCGCTCTACTGGGATTTAGAGTACAATCCACTGGGGCAGTTTCTACGCATTGCACACGATGCCGAGTTAGAACCCTCAACGATCACCCTTTTTGTGGTCGCCTCCATCCACACGGATTGGACGACCTGGGGTACGTTGATCACAAAAACACCCCATGAATATGCCCAAACGGGATATGCGCTTCAGCAAAATGGGGCATTTGACCAACTCAATTTCTGGATCAATCCCTATGCGGCAACCGGCTCCGGGGTTACCAGCAATTTTTCATCCGGGGATGAAAATATTTTTATGGGGCGCTACACCCCCGGTGATTTGAGCATCTTTCGGGATGGACGACGTCAAGACCAAAGCACCTATGCAGATGGTATTATTTATGAAGGAAATGTTGATGTCCTTATCGGGGCAGAGACCACCGAAAGCGGGGAGAGCACAACCAATTTTTATGATGGCTATATTGCCGAAATTTTGCTTTATCCATCTGCCCTTAGCCGGGAGGAACGGCTCGAGGTAGAAGACTATCTAAGTGCTAAATACGGTATTACCCTCGATTATGATGGCGCCGTGATTGCCACCACCCCGACCTCCCTTGATTTTGGGGCGATCTGCCTCGATACTCCCCAAACGAGTGACCTCCGTATCATCAATGCCGGGGATCAGGATTTAGTTGTTACGGATATTACCCGCGATAATGACGCCTTTACCATCAGTGAAACGGCATTTACCGTGCCGTTTGGTAGCTCGCACGACATCCAAGTCACATTCACCCCAACCGCCGCAGAGAGTTACAGTGGTACCCTGACTATCATCAGTAATGCGGCTAATAATGATGCGTTGCAAGTGCCGGTAAACGGAACCGGCTTGAGCGAGGATGCCGCCGGGCATTCGCTCCATTTTGACGGTATGGATGATGTGGTGATCGTCAATGATACGCTGGGGCTGAATCTGACCTATGCCGCCCTCACGGTGGAAGCGTGGGTCTATTTGGATCGGTTGCCAGAGAATTACGCCACCGTCATCAATCAATATGATGATCAGGGGAATGCCACCTTCTGGCTGGGAGTGAATTCCGCCGGTAATGTGGAATTTTGGGTCTATGGCACAACCGATGCCCACCGGGTAAGTTCGGTTGCGCTAGAAGCCAATCGATGGTATCACATTGCCGGAACTTTTGGCAGTTTGGTGGATTTGCATGTCTATATCGATGCGATCCGACAGGATGGAACGCTGGAAGGTACTATTCCGTACTATCTGGACGTGGTGGATCAGGATATTTGGATCGGTAATGAAGATAGCGGCGAGGAGCATGGTTTCAGTGGCAATATCGACCTGCCGCGTATCTGGTACGAACAGCGCAACCCGGCGGAACTTTTGCGCACGGTCAATTGGGAAACCATCCCGGATAGCCTCAGCACGCAACTTATTGCCTCATGGAATTTTAATGAAGGCAGTGGCGACCTCGCGGCAGATGACCGGAATCCGGCGTATGACGGGCACATTGAGGGGGCAAGCTGGCATTGTCCCGGAGCGCCGCTCAATATCAGTTATGATGCCATCATCTCTGCCTCGCGGGATTCGGTGGATTTCAGCGAAGTGGCAGTAGGTACCCTCGGTTTGGATAACGCGGATACCCTCTGGATTTACAATTCTGGTACAGATGACCTGGTTGTTTCTGATATTAGCTCATCGATTCCGGGGGTGTTCATTGCTGCCCCACAAAATTTCACCGTAGCTCCCGGTGAAAGGCAGTTGTTGACACTCACATTTTACCCCATCGCCGAGCACGAATACAACGCCCAATTGTGGTTTTTCAGTAATGATCCCGATTTTGATCGGAATCCACTGGTAGTCAAGGTGCATGGGGTGGGTATTCCTGACCCCGACCCGTATTGCCTCATGTTTGATGGCACAGATGACTATGTTTCCATCCCGCATGATCCGAGTCTGGACTTTACCGGACAGATGACCGCTGAATTTTGGATGTGGATCGATGCGTATCCGGTTGAAAATCAGTATCTTCTTGCCAAAACCCATGAAGCGGGTGACGCCAGTGACCCGGACCAGCCCTTCCAAATTTATGTTGATGCTACCGGATATTTGAATTTTGCGCGCGGTACCGGTTCACAATTGCTCACGGTGACCTCCACCCGAAGAATCCCCCTAGAGTTGTGGACGCATGTGGCATGTGTTTACAATGATTCTGCCCTGGTGATCTACCTCAACGGGGTGCGAGACGCCACGCAAGATGCTCCCGATCAAACATTCAGCACAAGTGATGGTCTTTTGTGCTTCGGGGCGGCAAAATTGGAAAATAGTATCCACGGCAATTTCAGCGGAAAATTGGATGATGTGCGCCTCTGGCAGCGGGGGTTACGCGCGGTGGAAATCGAAACTTACAAAAATACAACACTCACCATTGATTTGAGTGAGCTAGGCTTGGTTTCCGCCTGGAATTTTGAAGAAAGTAGTGGGCAAACTATTGGGGATACGCAAGGTAATAATGATGGTTACCGGGGCGAAAATGCGAGCGTGTCAGGTGACGATGCCGACCCGGCGTGGACAACACCCGGATTTATTGCGTTCGCTGAGATTGCGTCTGACCCCACCAGTTTCGACTTCGGGCAAGTCTATGTCGGGAGTTCCGTTACACAAACCTTGACGATTCATAATTTGGGGAATGAGTGGCTCACCGGTACCGCTTCCGTGGTCGATCCGTTTACCCTGAATAATCTGAATAACTTTGGGGTGGCGGTGGTCTGGTTGGGCACACAAGAGATCAGCGTGACCTTTGCTCCTTCTACCGTTGGTCTCGTTGAGGATTTTGTGTATATTTCCACGAATGATGAGGACGAAAGTTTGCTGAGTCTGCCCATCCGGGGTGAGGGTATTTCGGCGCGACCCTGTGGTTATGATCTGAATTGCGATGGTGTGATCGATATTATTGATGTGGAAATGGTCTCGCACAAGGTGGGATCGATGGCACCGGAGGATTTAATCCGTCTCGATGTAGTGGTGGATGGTGTGATCGATGAAAAGGATGTCGATTTCATCAACCAACAGTGGGATCCGGCGACAGAGTAAGCGGTGTGCCGTAATCATTCGATCTATCAACACAAAAAAGCCCTGAACATATAATGTCCAGGGCTTTTTTGATGGCGTCCCCAGGGGGATTCGAACCCCCGTTACCGCCGTGAAAGGGCGGTGTCCTAGGCCCCTAGACGATGGGGACGCACCTAAAATACATATTAGTTAAAGAACGCTAAAATCGTTGATAGTCGGGACTTTAATTCGTTCCGGGGAACGATCATATCAATCATACCGTGATCCAGGAAAAATTCCGAGCTTTGAAATCCTTCTGGTAAATCCTCACCGATGGTTTGTTTAATCACCCGTGGTCCCGCAAATCCAAGCAATGCTCCGGGCTCCGCAATGATGATGTCTCCTAAGGAAGCAAAGCTTGCCATCACACCTGCGGTAGTGGGATTGGTCAGTATCGAGATATACGGTACTTTCGCGTGATCTAACTTACTTAACCACGCACTGGTTTTTGCCATTTGCATTAACGAGAGAACACTCTCTTGCATTCGCGCTCCACCGGAAGCGGAAACGATAATCAATGGCGTTTTGCTGTTATAGGCACGCTTTATTGCGCGGGTAATGGTTTCACCCACTACCGAACCCATACTCCCACCGATAAAGGCAAAATCTAAAATGGCAAAGACCACCGGTAAACCATTTATGGTCCCGTCTCCAGAAATAATCGCATCTTTCGATCCGGTTTTTTCTTGATATTGTTTCAAACGGACGGGATACGGTTTAGAATCTACAAACGAAAGGGGATCCGTTGGTGCCAGGTTCTGATCATGCAAGGTTAATTTCCCATCATCTAGCAGAATTTTGATGTACTGCTTAGACGAGATACGGAAATGATGCCCGCATTTGGGGCAAAGGTGCAAGTGCTCCTGAAGCACCTCATTAAAAACCGTCTCTCCGCAACCATCGCATTTTGTCCAAAGACCTTTCGGTACCGATTTCCTCGGTGGTGTTTTCGCTCCCTCAGCCGGCTTCTTTTTCTTTTTGCCGAACCACATCATTCCATAACCCTTTCATCATGAGGGCACAATTTATACGGCATTTGTACCGGTTTGTCAACAAAAAAATCAGCCGTTTGTCATAAATTGTATCAAAAGCTGTGATAATTTTTCGCTGGCTTGGTTGGCTACGGTAATGACCTCTGTATGGGTGGTTTCCCCAACATGCCCGACTGCCACATTTGTAATGCACGAAATACCGATAACATCCAGCCCAAGTGCTTTGGCAAACATCCACTCCGGCACCGTTGACATCGATACGGCATCCGCAAATTGGCGTAGCATTTCGATTTCCATCGGGGATTCATAATTGGGACCGTATGCCCAAGCAAAAACGCCCCGTTGTAATCGCAGACCTGCCTCCTGTGCCGCTTGTTCGATCTGACGGATTCGTTGGGGAGAGGTCATCTCTCGAATTGAGGGGCGTTGGGGGTGGACTTTCTGAAAATCTCGTAGGGGATCGGTAAAAGTGAAGTTGATCACATCGGTGATGAGCATTAAATCCGCTGGACGGAAATGGCGATTTAGCCCGCCCGATGCGGTCGTTAATATCAAGGTTTGAACCCCCAGTAGGTGGAGCACAGCGACCGGAAAGACCACCTGCCTCAACGGATAACCCTCGTAAACATGAAAACGACCTTGCATCACGACAACGGATTGACCGGCGATTGTGCCAAGGGTCAATTTGCCGGAATGCCCTTTAACGGTAGAAACCGGAAAATGAGGAATCTCCGCATAGGAAATTTGTTGGTGGATGTGGATTCGATCGACAAACGCCCCTAAACCGGAACCAAGAACGATACCAAATGTGGGCGTACCTGCATCTTGGGTCTTTACATACGCCGCGGCTTCCTGTGCGGCTTCAAATATGGGATCCGTTTTAGCGATTATCATGGGACATATACCGAAACAGAAATAGGATTTAAAAAGAAAGATTCCGGCGTCACTGCCGTCATCAGACCCGTGTTACTAAAGTGAAATAACCGGTAGGAGTGGCGATCCACCACCCAACATCCGCCGTTAGTGGGATCGCTGGCAAGGGATGCGGGTCGGACTAAATCTAAGCCACCACCCCCACTAAACGCAAGTGTTAACTCTCCGTTTTCCGAAAATTTGAGGAGTTGAGCACTTCCAAACGGGGTTTCTTCACTAATCCAACACTCACTGGACTGGGGGTCCACACTCAGGGCAAACGGTCGATGAAATTCCGTCCCGCTGAATACCTCTGGGAAACGATGCCAACCTGTCCCAGTTAAACGGGTGGAAATATCCGTGCCATTTGAGATGGTGGGTTGTAATACGATTACCGATCCGGGAAATTGATCCGTGGCGGATTCCGCTTGGTAGGCATCGGCAACCCAACAGATACCGGTCACCGGATTAATTGCAAGTGCTACGGGGGCGGTAAACCCCTCAATGACGGCTTCTAGTGCGACTGATTCCGGGGTCGGTGATACCAACCGGAAAAGCATTCCCGTTTCGGCATCGACAACCCAGCAGTTCCCTCGTTGGGGGTCCACCTGAATCGCTGAAATATGCTGAAAACGATCATCTTCAAAGCGCACATGATGTGCCCCACTGGTAGAGCTTACGTCGTAATTTGCCGGAATTTGATCGGTCTGAAACAGTTTAACCACCATTTGCCGCTCCTGATCCACAACCCAACATTCATGGTGCGGGTGATTGGCGGTGATTTGCACAATCGATCCGGACCAACCGGTGATGCGCCGCAAAATTGTACCTCCGGCACTCAGGTAGTAGAGTTGGTCTTCATCCACTACCCAGCAATTACCACTCGTTGGATCGGCATCCACAAGGGTGGGCGACGTTAATGGGATGCTGTGAATCGTCACAAAACGGTCTTCCGGATCGGTGATAGCCGGGTTGTAGAGCATTTGGTATATACGGGGGCGCTGGCGGTTGCGATCTGTGACCCAACCATAAACCAGTTCCTCCGGTAACTCCCCAAATTGCGCGGTGGAAGGTTTGCTCTGGAGACCAAAATCATTGATGGCAATAATCTGGTAAGAGTAGCGTTGACCCGCGATGACGGTTGTATCCACATAAGTGCGCGTTTGGGTGATGTCCACTTCGGGCGAATCGAGACCGAGGGTGGCGATAACCTCAGAGGGATGATCTCCCATTTCTGAACGCCGTACCTGATATTGAACGGCATTCAAAACCGCACCCCACCGGATTAGCAGGTGACCGCCGTAAGGCTCAATCGAGGAAATTACCGGTGTTGCCAACGCTTGGCTTGCCGTATTCGGATTTTCAGGGTCCGCCGGATTACTGTGCTCTAAGGAACAGCCGATCAGTAGAACGAGACATCCATACCCAATTAAATATTTCAATCCAAATATGTCTTTCATGGAGAAACCGTGACCGAAACTTCGACCGCTCGCGGTTGAAGTTGAAACTGAAGTTTACCCGTTGCCGGGTCTAATGCCTGATTGACCAACGTTTCAAACAACGCTTGATTGAGCTGACGAGCACTCCGTTGGGCATCATATATATTGTAAAGCCAAAGTATCGCGGCGCCGATCCAGAGTCCCTGAGAGATGTAGTAGTTGGTTTGTGCCTGATCGTATTGTTGTTGGATGTCATTCAAGGTGCGGGCGGTTTTGTAATTCGTATAGTGGGTTTGGGCATGGTGGTAAAAGAGTAGTGCCGAACCCAGTGCCAGCGTTTCTACACCCCCAAAAAGCCATCCTTTACGAGTCTGTCCCAACCGAAAATGCCCCAACCCGGGATACACCATTGCCCGGCGCCTAACTTGTTTGATCGAAATTTGTTGCTGTTGATAGTGTGCCAGCACCGTATCCATCACTCGCACTTGATCCCGGTCGATCTGGCGTTCGCTCTTTGTTTGCCAACCATATTGTTGAATATCCAGAATGGATTCTACCGGTTGGGCGTGGCTGTTTCCCCTGAGAAGTAGGAACAGACCACTAAGAACTAGCACGTTATTGATACGTAATTTTTTCCGTAATTTCATTTAAGGGTATGATTTTATTGGCTTGCGTATCAACCGACCACTCGTAAATACGTGGTTTTTGGTGGGGGAGGTCAATTTGACATTCCACATGATACACATGAAGTTGTAAGCGATATGACCGCCATCTTTTTTTACCAGATTGTTGGGCAATCGCGTGCTGAATTTTCCCGTTTTGATACTGTTGTACCTGCCGGATAGCCTGATCTTCGGGGCGGTTAGGTTGGTGGTACTCACGTATATTGATTTGATCGATGATCGTTTGGGCGGCGGTGGCGGTTGGATCGTGTGTTAAAGCACGGCGGGCGGCATCTTTCGCCGCCGTGTACTGTTGGCGTTGCATTAGTGCGTTTGCCTGAGCGATCAAGCTATCTGCCACAGCGATTTGGTGGCGTCGTTGGCTGACGTGTGCCAGATAATGCTGTGCGAGGGAATGATCGGGCTCGTACTGTAAAATCGTTTGGTATATCGCGGCGGCGGCTTCCACTTGGCGGCGCTGGTCATACGTCTTTGCGTGGTGCATTAACTGTTGCAGTACGGTGTTGGTGCGTTTCTGCGTGTTCTGTTCTAGGGTACTATCGATCCGTTTTGCCTGTTGATAGTCCGCGAGGGCGGGCTCTAATTCTCCAGATTCCAGATACCGGTTTCCCCGTTCCAAATAGGCGGTGGCTGATAAATGGCGAATCTCGTATTGGGTATCTCCCACCGTTTCCAGCAGGGGTTTCAGAAGATCGATTGCCTTTGTGAAATCGCCGCGGGCGATCTGTTGCCGGGCACGGCTGATGGCTTCCTGAACATCGGATTCTGGCACAAATGCCATGTGTTTCAGGCACTCTGCCTGCGGGTATTGTTGGCGAACCTGCTGTAATACCTGTTGTGCTTTTTCCCGCTTATCTTGCGCCATTAGGAGCTGAATTTTCAGGCAGTAACCATCGGTGATGCGCGTGGTATGGCTATAATCTGCGATTAAGGTATTCAGATGTGTTGCCGCTACCTCTAAATGGTGGGCTTCATAGGCTTTCGTGGCAATTTGCCAGAGGCATTCTCCGATCTGCTCATCCGCGGCATCTGTATTGGCAAAATAGTATAAGTTCATGGCGGTGGAATAATCTTGCCGGGCAAAATAATCATCGGCGAGTTGCATATAACACCGGCTACGATTCTTTTTTGCGATTAGCACGTCTGGAGTTAGTTGGGGTGAGGAATGAATCCGGCGGGTATAATATTGGATGGCGGTAATACAATCCGTTTCTGGAGTGATCGCCACGGGAGAGGTCGCGCCACAGCCTTGCCATCCGAAACTGATCGCAAACAGGCTTAAAAGAAGGGTAATTCGGGTAATCACGGAGTATGCGAGTAATTTTTCAGAAAAGAGAATAGCTCGGGGTAATCCTGCCCGATAATCAGCGTAACTTCTAGGAGCCGCGCCGGGTCTTGTTGTTGAATGACATTGTGAGATTTGATGGTTTTACCGACTAATTCGGCAAAAGACCGGTCGCCAACCCGATCAATGATAACGGTTTCTTCATAATGAAAGCTCCGAGCATTATCAATATTGACGACATCAAAGCCATGATCCCGCAAATAATCTGTGACCGTTTTCGCGACACCGGGCAGACCGCATCCATTCAGCACTTCCACCCGTACCGGTTTCGGGCGCCCGTTTATATCCATCTCTCGGGTGATAAACATAGGGTCAGATGAGGCTTCAGCAATGCTTTTATCGTTGGTGTTAAACAGGGATGCCATAGAACTTAAATGAATCTTTTCTGTGGCGGAGAAGGCATCCGGTTGGCCCGGCACGAAAGCTAAGAGGGTTCCACCCCCAACAAGTACCAAAACCAGACTCAACACAACCGTAACCCGCCCCTTTTTGCCTCGCATCCAATTTGATTTCTGAACCCACATAGACAAACTCCAATTGATGATGTCGTGTATTGATGATTTCAACTCGTGAATATAAGTCTATCAGAATTTTATAGGAGTGTCAATCATAAATTTTTAATAGGAGGGTTGCTTACCCGCCATCCCGTCTCCAAACGTTAAAACATCATCTGGAAATAACGTTGACCGCGTGTAAGTAACATGCTATATTTTGCCACAGTCCAGCCAATCAATTTTAAATGAACCTAATGGGAAAAGGTCATCTTATGGATAAAATCACTTTAAAAGGAATGCGCTTTTACGGCTATCACGGGGTGTATGAAGTTGAGCGGGAGATGGGTCAATTTTTTGAGGTCGATGTGGAATTGTATGGTGATTTTCGCCAGGCGGCAATTTCGGATGATCTGGCGGATACCATCGATTATGGTGCCATTTATGAGACCACCCAACATGCTATTACCACCCACAAATACAAATTATTAGAAGCCGTTGCCGAGCATATCGCCGGTGACATTATGGCCGGGCACGACGTGTCGAAAGTGTGTGTGCGGGTGCGTAAAAAAACCGTGCCGGTCCTGGGGTATCTGGACTATGTGGAAGCGGAAATCACCCGCGAACGATGAGCACGGTATATCTGGGTTTGGGGTCTAATGTGGGGGATCGGGGTCGCTTTTTGGCACAAGCGGTGACGGCATTAAACCAAACTCAAGGCATCTCCGTCCGCTGGTGTTCCCGCCTTGTAGAGACTTCCCCGCTCGGTGGAATGCCCCAACCGGCGTATCTGAATGCGGTGGTTGAGGTGGCGACCTCGCTCCGGCCGGAAGCGTTGCTCCGCTGTATTCAGCGGATTGAAACCAGTTTAGGGCGCCGGCGAACTATCCGCTGGGGACCGCGCCCGATTGATATTGATATTCTGCTGTGGGAAGATCAGATTATCCGGTCTCCAGAATTGGTCATTCCCCACCCGGGCTTTCACCACCGCCCGTTTTTACTCCAGTTAATGATCGAGCGCCAACCGTTGATGAGACATCCGGTAGAACGATGTACCCTGTTTGAACTGTATCGATTATACAAAACCTAGCTGCCACGCCTTTTTTTGATGGTGGTTTATTTAATCCATAAGCCTATTTTCGGAATGAAAATCGGGCTTTTTTGGTGTTTGATATTACCTTACCGTGATATGCTTTGAAGTGTCTGCCGGTGGACTCAGCGTAAACCTCAAGGGAGGTCGTCATGGAACAAACCCATCTTATCCTTCAAGAGCGATATGTCATCCAGACCGTTTTAGGGCGTGGTGGTTTTGCGACCACATATCTTGCGGAGGATACCCGCAGTGGGCATTCTGTCGCGATTAAATGCCTCTCTTTTGAGCACATTGACGAATGGAAAACGTGGGAACTTGCCGAACGGGAAGCCAAGGTATTAAAACATCTCCATCACCCGCAAATTCCAGATTACATTGACTTTTTTACGCGGGAACATTCGGATCAGTTAGAGGTCTATTTAGTTCAGGAATTTGTGGAAGGCAAAAATCTGGCGCAATGGGTCAAAGAAGGTCGCCATTTTTCGGAAACCGAGGTGGTGCGTATAGCGCTAAGTCTTGCCGGTGTGCTAGAATATCTCCAACACCGTTCGCCACCCATTATCCACCGGGACATTAAGCCCAGCAACATCATCCTTACTTATGATAATCGACCCTATTTGATTGATTTTGGAGCGGTACGGGATCAACTGCTTTCCGAACGCACGCGCTTGATGGGAGGTGTGACGATTGTCGGAACCTATGGTTACATGCCCCTTGAGCAATTTGAGGGTCGTCCAGTACCAAACTCGGATATTTTTTCTTTAGGGATGACCTTAATCTATTTGCTTTCTCATCGGGAACCGGCAGACATCGATAAAAAGGGTTTAAAACTGAATTTCCGGCCGGTAGTGCATATTTCGGCAGGGTTTGCGCGCATCCTTGACAAGATGATCGAACCGGATCACACCCGGCGATATCCCAGTGCCACTGCGCTCAAACGAGATTTAGAAAACCTGCAACAGCGCCGGGTGCCCTATATACCGGTTGGAACACCTAAATTTTGGTTACCGGTGCTGGGGGTTATCCTCCTATTTTTGGTGCTGATGGTGCGTCCGGATAGACCGCCGGTCGCGCCGGAAGATACACCCTCTACCTCTAACATCACACGACAATCAAGCCGGTCAACAGAAAATACCCCCGCGCCTGAATATAAGCCCACCATCCCCGAAGGCAATCCAGTGGTAAAGGGGCAGTTGAGGTTTGATGGCCAACCGGTTCACCGCCTAACATCCGCAATTCCCCGATTTTGGTTTCGGAATGAAGATTCTGGCAAAGCATATACGGCGAATGCAGTCTATTTAGGAGAGAGCCAATTTGCGATTTACGACTTACCGGCAGGGCGATTTGGTATCAGTGTCAACATCGACGCAAACCCAGCGAATCCGTCCAGTTATCCGGGGGATTTTCGGGCATGGGAGGTGTTTCAGGTGACAGAGCAGAGACCTCTTTATTTAGAGATTGACCTGCAACAGATCATTCGCCTGCTTGCCCCTCAGGATAATGATCGAGTCCTCAAAGGGTGGGGTGCTGTTTGTGATAACGAGGTTGTGATCACTTCTCCGGTCACGTTTCGCTGGGAGTCTTTGGGAGAAGGGGTGTACTACGATTATGCGATTCAATTGATCGGTTGCCCTTATGAATCCAAACGATCCATTGCCGGGGAGACCACACCCCGCACCACCCTTGAACTTAATTTACCCCCGAACGCCGCCAATGAATTTTATTTACTGACCCTATATGCTCGCAAAAATGGGCGCCGGATTGGCATGTTAATGACCCATGGCGCTAATGGGTATGGCTGGGATTATCGATTTAGAGTCCGCTAAATCGATGCCGTTTGGCGACTATTCGATCAATTCCGCGTAATGGACATACCGGTTGAGAATCTGATCAACGTAATTGACCGGCTCTTCCCCCCGGCAATAGCCATATTCAACCACATCATCGTTGTAGTAGGCTTCTTTGGATTTTAGCTGGAGGAAGTAGCTCACGTTATTTTCCCAGACATTGGGGTTTTTACCATATTTTATGGCTAAGCGGCGTGCATCCTCCACATGCCCTACTCCGGCATTATACGAGGCGAGTACAAATTTTAGGCGCTCGGTTGAATCCGGGATCGATTCTGCCCAATACGCCGTGAGCCATTTGAGAAAATTTGTACCGGCAGTGATATTTTGACGGGGGTCCCATAAATCCCGGGCTCCAAATTTCCGGCCCGTTCGGGGCATCAGTTGCATTAGACCCGTTGCCCCCGCCCACGAACGGGCATTGGGATTAAATTGTGATTCCTGATAGATTTGAGCCGCCAACAAGCGCCAATCCCACCGGAGTTCGTCCGCTTTGGCTTTGAGCAGGTCATCATATTTGGAAATCCGCCCGCTGATTTTGGCAAAATAGTCACTATCTAACCGTTGCCGAAAGGCTCTTCGATTTTTGTAATACTTGTTGTAAACTACGTTATAAAGCGTGGTTCGCCGGTTTCTTGCCAACCAAGCATTGATTGAATCCAATAAGACCGGTGCATTTTTTCGCACGCCCCAGGCAATTTGTTGCTCCAAGCTCACTGGTGTCGCCGCATCAATATTGGTATAATATCCCTGATTGATGTAGGCGATGTTTTCATCGGTGACCGTATAATCAATCACCCCCTCGGAAACCTGCCGGATTAAGTCCTCTACGGATGCGCTGTCGGGCGCATACTGGATATTAATATCTCCCCCAATTTCTTCGGAGAGGGTTTTTAAGCGGGTTTCAAATGCCGACCCCCGTTTGACATAGACGGTTTTACCGATGAGATCTATCGGACTGCGGATCAGTTTGCGCTCCAGCTCGTACTCACGCATTTGCTCCCAACCATCCGGCTTTCGTTGTACCAATACTTGGCGGCTTGTCAGCAGTCGATCGGTGAATTGGATCCGTTTGGCGCGTTCTTTGGTGACGGTTAAATTCGCCGCGATTATATCACCTTCCCCCGTATTGAGTTTGTGGATTGCCTCGCTGAGGTTTTTAACAATCACAATTTTCAATTTTACCCCGAGATGTTCCGCCAGAATGTTCAGCATCTCATAATCATATCCCATCACCTGCCCTTTGTAGATAAAATAACTCGTCGCACTATATCCGGTAATGCCGATTAGTTCCCCCCGGGCTTGGATTTCAGGTAGGTCAATCTGGACGTGGGGGGGAGAAGAGGTCGTTTCCTGTTTGGGTTCGGATAGAGCAAGGATGGCAATGATGATGAATGCTGAAGCCAACACGTTCCGGATCATTTGCGCCTCCATTATGTGGGAACCGGTGTTGTGAATTTCAGCAGAATAGCGCGATTAATATTTGGGATTCGGGGTAAAATGTCAAGATAAACTTGGCAAGATCAAAAATGCCCTATCCATCCTGAGATCAATAGGGCATGGAAGATTCTGTTTTACTGAAGAGGCTACTGGTTTAGGATAAAATATACGTAGTCATCAAGAAGTGGCGCACCTCCCGGGTCGGTGGCGATAACTTCCACCCGCCAGTCCGGGTAGATGGTTGAAGTTAGCGTTCGGGTGACGGTGCGGATCGTGGCATTAGTGGTATTGATGGCAATTAAATCCCACGTTTGAGTATCGCTATTGTAATTTCGCCAACGGACGGTAAATCCATCAACGTTATCCAATTGCACTTCCCACCGTACCGTCACCGGATTATCCACCATTTCACCATCTTGTGGCTGGATAATGTGCAGGTAGGACTCCGATTGAACTAGGGTAAAGTTGACCTGATCCGCATCGAGAACATTACCGTCTATATCGTAACCGGATACGGTTGCCCGGAATTCCGTGATCGTTTCCGGCAACTCAATGTGAAAACTGTCGGCTTCCGTGGTTTCCTGCGTGATGATACCCCACTCACCGTTCTGATTTCCTTCGATCACGATACCAAAATAGCTCAAGTCCATTCCTGAACTCCCCCAGTGGAAGGTGACCGGATTCGTTACTTCGGCGTTCTCATCGGGTTCGGTAATCTGGACGGTATGACTCAGGGGGCTATTGGCGACCTGACGCCAGTCACTATCTGCGGGTTCGCCACCAATTCCGTTATTATTCTGATCGAGCGGGTAGCCCGTTTGGCTCATAATCGTAGCGGACAGCCACACTTCCGCGACATCGCTTATCGGCGAGGGGTAATAATAATGAAAGCCACGTAGGTCACTATCAATGGTGATCGAGCCATAGATCCATTCAGTTTGCTGGCGTACCCGAATATTGGCGGTTGTCAGTGTGGCGACATCCATCTTTTGATCGAACCGTAACCGGAATCCAATATCATTTGTCAATAGGCGTATGCCGGCAACTGTCGGATACAGTTGTTCATCTGCTACTAAAAATTTCCATTCCAGATTTTCCGTGTAAGGGTAGTAGCGGTTATTGCGTCGTTCCATTAGGGGATTCCCACTGGTATCCTGCATGGCACTAACGTTCACACTGACGTGGTAGGTAGTATTATTTTGGAGCGGATCGACCGGTTCAAAGCGCACTGTAGTGTTGGAGAGCGTGATGCGTTCCAAAGGTACCAGTTCCGTCCCTTCGGCAAAGAGTTTGACCGTATTGGTGTTCAGGTAGGTGGTATCCATGGGACCGCCGGCAAACCGAAGTTGGATGATCGGGCGTCGGTCGGTCATCCGTCTTTCAGTGGGAGTCTGGTCGGTTAGGTACGGGTACTCAATATCACGCAGACCCAGTTCGCCCCCGGCGGTGAAAAAGGTTGTCCGAAAATAGTCGAGTGGGGGTGCATCGATTTGCCCGTTGTCGTTGCCGTCCAATGGGTTTCCAGCAATATCTTTGGCAGAATCTTGAATCGTCAGGATGAATGCACCTTGGGGTAGGGAGGCATCCGGGATAAAGGTTAACGTATAGGTGGGCACATGGTAGCTCAGCTCACCGGTGACCGGTCCCACATTGAGATCACCAGCCGTTTGATAGACGCTCACGGTGGTCTGATTCAACGTTTCGGGGTTCATAGCTTCCGAAAACTGGACGACCAATTTGGCATACGGGGTGACCTCCCCGGAGGTGGCATTGACCACAGTTGGAGACACTTTATCGGTCAGACCCGCAAGGTCTCCTGGATCGGAGTCTGGGTGTAACGGGTTATCTTCCTGACTGCAACCCGCCACCAGCATCACCGTGAGTAAAATCGTGATTATCTGCTTCATGGTGTCGTCCTCCCTAGAATTTGATCGTTGCCGATAGTTGCCATGCCGATAGATCGGTCAATTTGGCAAAACCCATCAGATCGATTTGAAAATTGGTATTGACGTGATATCCGGCGCCATAAGTGTATTCGGTGTGAGTCATCGTGGTATTGTGTTTTTCAGATGTTCCCGTTTGGACTTCGTATGCTTCAGGTTGAATAGAACTCACAACGCGCCCATCACCGTAGGTTATCACTTGCAAAGGTGGTTCGTTTAATTCAAACTGACGGGTAAGGGTCTCTTTGCGGGTGGTGATCGTGTGAAGTGCACCTAGCCGTAAATCGATTTTCTTTGTCAAGGCAAATTCCATGGCTACCGGTAGTTTTAGCACTGTTTCGGCAGTGGTTTGTTTGGTGCTTTCTATCTCATGTGCGATAACTTCTTCTGCCGAATCATCCCCGTCATTGGGTTCATTATCGCCATCATTTACTGTGGTTGTGTTGTAAACGTGGCGATTAAAGGTTTGCTCAAATGTCTCTTTGCCGGTGGTGACTCCGAAACCATAGGCAAATTTTGCCCGGTCGATGAACCTATAAACGGTGCGGGTATAAAATGTAACCTCATCCCGGCTCAAATCACCCTTGATGCTGGCGGAATCGTTCTCAGTTGTTCGGGTAAATTGATCGAATTCCCCAAGGGTGTACCATTCTTCTGAGACATGTGACCTGTAGATTTTAGCATCGCTATCCACGTCACCGGAGGAATGTTTCCACAGCAGGTCCACCCACGTCGTTTGGTTTGCACTCCAATGGTATTGTGCATTTACTCCAAGATAAAAATCCATGATCGAAAGCGGCATCTGTTGATCGGTGGCGGAGGACGCATGGGTATGATCCCGCAAGAGTGTATCTGCCGGAGCGCGATTCTGCCATTCTTCACTCCATTGATAATCTTGTTGTTCTGTCGATTGGAATCCTAAGCCGATTTGTCCCCCGAAACGCATATAAGACGAATATTCCTGTCTCACTGACGCGACGAATAGATGCTCGTCTTGGCTGGTTTTATACAGTTCCTCTTGCGATTGTCTTTCGGAGGTGGTGACCTGATTCCATACTAGCTGGGTTAGAGTCTGCTGTTCGGAAAAAGAGCGTGGGGTTTCTTCTGTCTGGGTGCGGTATTTATAGAGCAGTCCAAAACGGGTGTACATGATAGCATTGGCATAGCCGAGGAACATCTCACGGGTAGAACGTTCTTGCCGGGCATTGGCGCGTGCCTCAATGTCGGTTCGCATGTCATACGTGGAGTGATCCCCATTCTCATCGCTCCAGATGGTACGGATGGACTCGCTTTCACCGTATTGCCCCAGTGCATTTTCCAATAATTCCTCAAATCGGGAGGTGTTATACAGTAAACCACCACTACCAAATATGAAATGTCCCGATCCTCCCAACAGATAGGCGTTTTCACTTTGATTATCCGAAAATTGAGTCTCGCTACCGCTAACCAGATTACTCAGGTTGGTATAAACTCGCATTCCGTCAATATAGGTCAATCCGACCGGATTTGCCAGCAATCCCGGCGAGTTATTAAGCCAAAGATCGAGGTCATCATCCAATAACCCCGCCGTAGCTTGCCGCCGGAATGATTCCCCGACCCAGGCATCTACCGGTGTAAACCACATACTGATCACCCAGATGACCAGTATGACGCATTTAATATTGCCCATGATATAAACCTCCCTGTGGTGTGAATTAAAATTTATTGCGCTCATCGCAAACGGTTTCCTGCTAATTGCCTATAATTTTAGCATATTTGGAAAGTTAGTGTCAACCGGTTAATCGCACAAAAAAACTCCCTCTCATCAAATTGGGAGAGGGAGTTTGGGATTTTTTTATCAATGCTACTGATGTGGGCTAGTTACTGCGTAATTTATCCATCACGCATTGTACAACCGGCCGGGCTTGCTCTTTCGCCCGGTTGTATTCCTCATCTGGGTCATCACCCGGATTTGCTTCCGCCATATTCGAGAGCGGAAAGTTTGTCAGAATGGTTTGTGGGACATTCAAAACGGGCTTGAAGATCGTTCCCGCCACATTGGGCTGCGCATCGGAATAGGGGCGATATTCAAAAATCACTTCTGCATTTTCGGCGGGATAAAAATCTTCACGATACGGGTACGGACGATTTTCCGGAGCATCTAGCCATTCGGCATCCACACCGTTACACGAGTTCATCCCAATAATACTCAAATTGGAGGTTTCGGAAGCTCCTTGAGGGATGGTGGACCGCCGATTCACACCAAACAAGTAAGGAAAATCACCGCGTACAAACACTTTATCGTCATAGCCTGATTTTTGAAGCAATTTGTTGCCGGATAACCAGACCTTACCTCCAGATAGAATATAAGCAGAGAGCTCATCTTGAATATTGATAAAGGGTGTATGATTATTTGGGCGAACGCCTTCAAAATAGGATACTACAACCGCATACTGGCCAATCATTTCGATTAAACCCTCTTGATTATATGGAACAATCGTATAATTCTCGGTATCTTCGGCGTTAAAATGCCCGGTTTCCGTAAGCACATCCAGATAAAAATCTTCCATTTCCCACGGAATCAATCCGGCATTCGGTTTATTCAATCGATTGGGGTCATCGGTAATCAGCAATACTTCTTTTTCAAATGTGGCATGAATCACGTTGTATTCCCAAGTGGCGGGGATATAAATCGGGTTATTCGCATCACCTTCGATCTGGTATTGTCCAATTTGATACGAATCATCCATGACTCGCACGTACAAGGTATGCATTCCCGGGCTAAATGCCTCGCCTTCTTGCAGTGCATCATACCACGTTAATGGGTTGGCGACTACCGCTCCGGTAAGGTCATAAACATCTTCTGTAACCGGTATGGGGTTGCCTTCGTCATCAAAAAAGCGCAAATAGAACTCCGTTTCGGTTTCACTATCGACAGGGATCCACTCACTCCATGTTGTGGTATCATCAATGGACCACGAGTAATGGGTAATATAGCCTTCTTCACCACCGCCGAACGCCTCGGGGATAGGGTCTGTATAGCTGATACGGAAGGGACCGATACCGTTCCAATTTTCCTGTCCAACGGATGGCTGGTTGGAACTGATATGATTTGCTGGTACTAGCACGTTTTCGGCGGCACCAAATGTAATTTCCACTTGCGGGGTCAAGCTGGTTACCCGGTAATAGTAGCGGTCATAGTCCGCGGGGTCAATATTGGCAGGATTCGCCGGTCCGGCGGGCCAGGAATAAATCTCGCTCACCGCATTGCTCACATCCCAGGGCGCTAAGATCAGATTTTCTTCATTGCCTAAATCAACAAAATCGCCCGTGGTGATAAGGGCTTGGGATAAATTAGCACCTTCCAGCAAGTCGGGGGTCGTGGGGTCATCGATATCGGTATCAACACCGGGGGTGACCCCGGCCGTCGCCTCTGGACTGTCCAGATCAATCCGTACCGGGCGGGCGAGATAGGGATCGGTGTGATCCAAAGTAAATGCGTAGTAAGCCACCGGTTCATCCTGCTCGTCATAAACCCCGTAACCCCGCTGGCTACTATATTCCTGACCACTCAGGAATATTTCTTGATCGACCCCGGAATACATCAGGTCCCGGCTGGCTTTGTTGGCACGGCGGACCACTTCTTCGTAGCCGAGCCAGGAGGCGCGATTATCGACCGAAATCACCTGAAATTTGTGCATCCGGATGGCGTCTAAGGTAACATCAAATTGGGCGTCCTCTGTCCAAATCCAGCGCCCGACTTCCGTTGGAGGTACTGCCGGGTCCGCCGGGGGATTATTCAAATCTGGGAAATCGGGATTGACCGAAATCACGCGCACAAAATAACCCACGACATCCCCATCCCCATCGAATCCGGCAAAACGGAAAGTCAATTTATAAAAATCCGCCGTACCAAATGGATTATCAATGGGTGTAGGCGGGCTGATTCTTGCCAGTGGTGGGATATTCTCGCTAATATCGCCGCTATAATCTTTATCACAACTCATTAGGGTTACCGCCAGTATCACACTTAAGAAAAGCCCCCCGAAAGGGTACAATGTTTTCATTACACAACCTCCTCGTGTAAGTGACGTGAAGTAAAATAGTTAAGATGGCTCAATTCCTTGGGTAGGAAACTCATAATGGTTTCAATGAGATAAAAGAGGTTATCAAATTCTATAGGGATTGTCAACACCTTTTTTCGTTGTCACTTTCTCTTTGGGATGCTCGATTTCAGTTGGTTTGAGCGGCATAAAACAGGTAGATCAAGCTAGCAGTGATGCCGGTTACCATCACCGGTTCCCAGATGGATGAGGCGGGTGGCAGTGCCGGATTTTGTTCGGTTTCCGTCGTGAGTTGTAGGAACGCTTGGGGCACCTGATCCGTAGTTTGTGCCCGGACACGACCGGAGGCAACCAATTGCTGCTGGTGGTGAAGTTGGTAGGTCAATTGGGTGATACATTCGCGTTCTACCTGAACTTTCCGCCAGATTCCGCGCCGGTACGTGCGGGGGTATCGCACCCCTAATGCATCAATTTGCAAATATAACCGGTATATCTCCGGCTGGGTCGAGTCTGGGCGAACGGTTACTAACGAAATGGGCTTGGACTGCAACTCTTGACCCCATAGAGCGAGTAGAAAGAAGGCTTGATTTTTGTCATTTATCACTTCGGTATAAAGTTGGGATATGGGTACACCGGCAATTTCCGCCCAGAGGTTCCGGAGAGCTTGGCGTGTGGTCTGTTCCAACTGATCCGTGTTGGAGGGATAATCCAAACCGTGGAGGGCAGAGGCTGGGATGAGCATGGCAAACAAGACTGCTATCAATCTGTGCATGGGGTTACAATTCCATATCCAGACGGGTGGGGGGTTTATTCCAATCGACAATCATGCGGGAGAGAAGGTCTCGGACTAACTCATTTGAGGGTTGTGGTGTCGTTGTACTGGCGGGTCGTTTTGCCGTTGAAGGTGCGGAAACGCTTGGCGTGGAATTTTCTCCTAATACGGAACGAAGTGTATCCAGCGTAATTGTGGTTTCTCCGTTGACAGAACACTGTGCTGTCAGGCGGTTTAAAATTCCTCGTAATTCCCGGATACTATGTTGGTATTGGTGGGTAATATAGTCGAGAGCGCGGGGGTCTATTGTTAAGTTTAAGGCTTCAATATAATTTTTGACAATAGTTCGCCGTACTTCTGCTTTTGGCGATTTGAGTTCGATCACCAACCCCCCTTCAAAGCGGGAGCGAATCCGGTGCTCTACTTCTGTCAATAGATTCGGGGGACGATCACCACTAATGACGATCTGTTTGTTCACGGAATATAAGGTATTAAAGCAGTGAAAAAACTCTTCTTGGGTGCGCTCTTTGCCGCTCAAACGCTGAATATCGTCCATCAACAGCACATCAATTTCATTGTAATTCATCCGAAAGTCATCGGTGCGGCGCTCTTCAATTGCTTTGATTAAATGGCGGGCAAATTCATCCACGGTGATGTAGAGCACATTCAGATGCGCGTGATGATCGACAATGTAATTCCCGATAGCGTGGAGCAGGTGGGTTTTTCCCAAGCCGACGCCGCCATGAATATAAAGCGGGTTGTATTGCTTTGCTGGCGCCTGACTGACCGCTTTGGCAATGCTCATCAGCATTTTATTTTCATCCCCGGCGATGTAATTTTCAAACCGGAAATCCAAGATCAAGGTTTGGCGATAGGTTTGGCGGCGTTCAATGCGGGTTTCGAGCCGTTTCAGGTCGGCGGCAATCTGGTCGATGGCTTCCGGGTTGAACAGATTTTGTTCGATTTTGCGGGCGTCTGCTTCCAGCCCTCGCACATCCAAACATGCCAATTGCTTTTGGAATTCCGCTAATCGTTTGGCATCGCGGGTGTATTCCCGAAAAACTCGTTCGATCTCTTCCACATTACCATCAATCACTTGCTGCAACCGGACGACATTAAAGCCTTTCATCTCCCACACATAGAGTTTTTGCCGGTAAAATTCGCGGAGTTCCTCTTCTTCTTGCCGTTTTGAGATGGTCTGGCTGACATCATGTTCGACTTCTTCGATAAATTGCCCGAATTCTTCCGGTAAACTAGATTTGGCGGGGGATTTGGCGAGGGATTGAGGCTCGGGTTGGGCTACTGGTGGGGGAGTGACCTCCACCGCTGGGGAGGGTGGGGGGGTTGTGTCATAGCGTTTCTGGCGTTCGGCTAGGAGTCGTTGAACCCATTCCACGGTTACCTGCGCATCATTCAGGCTGGAAATCGCTAGGACTTGATTCAAGAAGCCCTCTAATTCCCGGATGTTGGAGGTAATTCCCTGTGCGATCTCGTAGATCAACTCCTCCGGCAGGGTGATGTTACGCAGGGCGGCTTTATTGTTAAGGATGGCGACTCGTGTTTCAAAATCGGGTAGTTGGATATCGGCTACCAGCCCTCCTTCAAAACGGGAGCGTAACCGTTCATCCAAATCCATACTTTTCGGCGGACGATCACTGGTGAAGACGATCTGTTTTTGCAAGGTATAAAGTGTATCGAATGTATGCAGTAACTCCGTTTGGGAGCGGTCTTTATCGGCGAGGAATTGAATATCGTCGATGAGCAGGCAATCCACATTGCGGTATTTGTTGTGGAAATCGTCAATGCTTTTGCGCCGTTCAAGGGCATCTAGCAGTTCATTCGCGAACTGTTCCGCGGTGGTATAGATGATTTGAATCTCAGGATTCGTTTGAAGGAGTTCATTACCGATGGCGCTGATGAGGTGGGTTTTGCCCAAGCCCACACCACTATAGATAAAAAGCGGATTATGCATAAAACCGGGCATATCCGCGACCCCTTTAGCGGCGGCATAAGCAAAGCGATTACTATTCCCAACAATAAAGTGATCAAAGGTAAAGTTGGGATTGAGGAAGAGTTGAAGTTGGTTACCTGCGCTCATAGATTTGGTGCTGTCAAGATAAGGTTAGGACACATCAGAAATTTCATCGGGTTGATGCGGTAGGGAAACATGCCCACCTCTGGAAAAGATACGCTCCCATTCCAACGCCACCTCCAGACTTTGCCGGGCACTTTCGCGTAGATTTTCATCTTCCGTGGAGGAGATAATCTGCTCCCACTGTTTGATGGCGCCTTTGTAAATCCGGCGGTAATTACACAGACCTAACTGATAATGGGCGTAGTGATAGGTTGGTTTGATGCGGATGACCGTCCGGTAGGTGTGTGCGGCTTCGTTATACTTTTGCTGTTGAAAATAGATGTCCCCTAGGGTTGTATAGACATAGGCATCATTTGCGTTGGTTTTGAGGGCTTCCTGACAGATATTTTCCGCGGTTTGCAGATCATCTTTACGAACATAAATTTTAGCTAAGCGGCGGAACGCCAATGAATTTTCCGGGTTGAGTTCGATAGCTTGCCGGTAGTAGTGGATTGCGTCATCGGGGCGTTCGGCATATTCAGAAAGAATGCCACAAATCAGTTGGGCTTCAAAATTCGTAGGTTCTAGTTCGATCACCCGTTTGTACGCCTCCAGTGCTTTATCGTACAGCCCTTTTTTCTTATACACATTCCCTTTGGAGCGGTATATTTCGCTGCGGTCGGGTGCTAACTGGTTTGCTTTGCCCAAGTACAACAAAGCTTCGTCATACATGCCTTTGCGGGAGTATGCCCGGCCAAGCAGATATTGCGCCTCCGTATGTTGGGGGTCGAGTTCCACGGCAACCCGGAGTTTGATCAGGGCTTCGTCCAGAGCACCAGCGTCGAAGTGCTCTTTTGCTTCTTGATAATACCGGTGAACTTCGGTGCGTTTAATGCGTTCGGCGCGATCAATACCTTGTTCGTGTTCTCCGGCTAAACGTTCTTGCAGCCGTTTGGCGGCGTCTTCGGGGCGGGCAACCGGAACGGTCAGGACTTCAAATTTGGGAGTGGGGAAGTCGATCATCAATTTGAAAAAGTACCCCGCATATTCGCTGCGTAAACTCCGTGCATCCTCAAATTGAACAATAGCTTCTTCGTACCGTCCCTGATGGACAAGTGCAAAGCCATAATTAAATTTTGCTTCGGCACTTTGCGCATTTACATGAACGGCATCACTCAAAAACGGGATTGCCTGATCGTAATTGCCCAATTCCAAATGCACAATTCCCAAATTTGCCAACACCCGATAATTACTGGGTTCCCGCTGGCGGCACTCCTCCAAAATTTTCAGTGCTTCTTGATATTCATTTTGCCAACGATACACTAAAGCAAGATTGATTTGAGGCTCGATGTCTTTCGCGTCAAGCTGAATCGCTTGGCGAAATGCCTCGATTGCTTGGTCGTACTGACCTTGATTGACCAGTGCGACGCCCCGATTATTGTAACTGGGGGCATACTGTGGATTGACCTTCAATGATTTATCGTACCATACCAGTGCTTTTTGATATTCACCGGAGAGGTGATGCCCGACGCCGATATCGTTAAACATTCGGGCTGAATAAGGCTCTACCACTAGTGCTTTTTGGTATTCACGCACCGCATCGTTGGCGTTACCTTTCAGCAACAGAATTTCTGCCACATTGCGGTATATCAATGCCGCATCCGGATCGATACCCAACGCCCGTTGAAATTCACCCAGCGCTTCATCAAAAAAGCCTTTATTGCGATAGGCGATCCCCATGTGATAATGATTCATAAAATTCTGGGCGGGGGATTGAGTGTGTGTTGTCCGCACGGAATCGGTATCGCTCAACTCGACATCACTATCGTCGATTTCAAGGTTTGTTTCCGCTTTGGCGTAATTGGGGTCTAGTTTGATTGCCGTGTTGTACGCTTCCTGTGCTTCGGTGAACATGCCTTTATCGCCGTAAACAAAACTCAGGTGGAAGTAGGCATCGGCAAGTTCGGGATCGATTTCGATCACCTTTTGGAATTGAGCGATGGCTTCTTCATCCATGCCCATGTTGTAATAGGCTTGTCCCAGTTTATCATGGATGATGGCGATACCGGGTTTAAGTTCCGCCGCAAATAGATATTCTTGAATTGCACGTTCACAATCTCCAATGCCCATCAAGCCGTTACCGAGGTGATAATGGGCAAGGTAATTCATCCGGTCCATCTCAACCACGGTGGTATATTGTTCGATGGCATCTTGAAAATTACCGGCGGTTTCATAAACGTTGCCCAACTTGTAGTATGCCTGCACATCTTTCGGGTTCATCTGAATCCGCTGTTTGTATTTATTGATGAGTTCATCGTATTTGCCGGTTTTCCGGTACACGGCTTGTAAATTGCGGCGGGCAAGTGAAAAACGGGGGTCTAGGGAGAGGGCTTTGCGAAATTGTTGAATCGCCTCTTCATAAAAGCCTTTTTGGTAAAAGACGACTCCCAAATTGTTATGGGCGCCTGCATCTTTCGGATCCAGGCGATCCGAATAGCTTTGCAGGACTTTTATATCTCCATTCCGTGTCGTCTGGTGTTGGGTATCGGAAGCCATAGTTTCCATCTCAAATGCCTTTTCCCGGTTAGGAGGCTGAATCAAGTCGCGCCTGCTCAAAGGCGTATGCGGTTTGTAGAAGTTGCTCTTCCGCATCGGGTTTCGCGATGAATTGTATGCCGGCAGGCAACTGCCCGGCAGGAATATCGCCCGGCACGGATATCGCCGGTAAGCCCGCCAGACTCGCAAGTACCGTGAATTGATCGGATTGGTACATCCGAAGCGGGTCTGTTAAGTGTTCGCCCCTACGAAATGCCGGTGTGGGTGTGACCGGTGATACGACCAATTCCACTTGTTGAAACGCTTGCTCAAAATCGCGGGCAATTTGGGTTCGGATTTGCTGTGCTCTTTGGTAGTACGCGGCGTAATGCTCCTGTTGCAAGACGTATGTGCCCAGCAAAATGCGCCGCTTGACTTCTGGACCAAACCCTTCTGTCCGGCTGTGACGGTATAGGCTATGCAAATCATTTGCCCGTTTTGAACGATGCCCGTACCGGACGCCATCATAACGCGCTAAATTTGCCGAAGCCTCCGCATTGGCAATGATATAGTACGTCGCTAGGGCGTAGGGTACATGGGGTAAGGAAATCTCCCGAAGCTCTACGCCACAGGCTTCTAATCGACGTAAACCGGCATCAAACGCATACTGTACCACCGGCTCCAGAGTTACGTCCTGAAATTCTTTCACGATGCCAATCGGGAGACCGTTCAAGGTCTTATGGTTTTTCAGGGTTGAGGCATCATAAGGGGGTGCCTTCCGGCTTGTAGAATCCTTCGGGTCTGCGCCAGCAAGTACCTGAAATAGAAGCGCGCTATCTTCCACCGTACGGGTCAGACATCCGATCTGATCAAATGAGGAAGCAAAGGCGACCAATCCAAAGCGGGAGATTCGCCCGTAGGTGGGTTTGAGTCCCACAACGCCGCAAAATGCGGCCGGTTGCCGCACAGAACCGCCGGTATCCGACCCTAACGCAACGGTTGCCGTATGGACTGCCACTGCCGCGGCAGACCCACCACTGGAGCCGCCGGCTACCCGCGCGGGATCGTGGGGGTGGCGGGTGGCTCCAAACACGGAAGTTTCGGTTGAAGACCCCATCGCAAATTCATCCAGATTGGTCTTCCCGATAATGATCGCGCCGTGTTCCCGTAAGCACTGGACAACGGTCGCATCATAGGGGGCAATGAACTCCTGCAACATTTTGGAACCACACGTGACCGGCACGCCTTTCACACAAATGTTGTCCTTAATGGCGACCGGAATGCCTAATAATGGTGAGGTGTCATCACCTTGATGTAAACGCCGGTCTGCTTGGCGGGCTTGTGCTAATGCCCTCTCCGCCAGCACGGTGATATAGGCATGGATTGCCGGTTCCGTACGTTCAATGCGGGTCAGGACTTCTCGTGTTATTTCTTCCGAAGTGATACATTTTTTTCGCAATAAGCCATACAATTCTGCGGCAGATTTATCGCTACATTCCAGAGCCATACCAACACCGGTCAACGGAAAAGAGAGGGTACCCGAAAATGTTCCTGTGCCAGGTCTGGCGCCAGTTCTTCCAGAACAGTGAATGGCAATCCGATCTGGACTTGATCCGTGCGCAAAACATTTGTTGTCACTCCGGGTTGAACCATCGGTGATATACCGGTGGTGTCCACTTCCGTGACCCGGGCGAATGCGGTGAGGATACGTTCCAGGTCGGTGTGGAATTGTGCCATTTCTGAGGGTGTAAGCTCCAGTTGGGCACGTTTTGTCAGATGGGTAAATTCGGCGTGTGAGATCATTTGTTTATCGCGGTTAGTGGCTGTCGTGCAAAGACGCCTAGTTGCCAAGAATCCGATTTTCCGGTACGCAGGTAAAAGTCGCCTACGGCGGCAATCATTGCCCCATTATCGGTGCACAAAATCGGTGAGGGATACAGACAGCGCAAGCCATGTTCGGCGGCGGCGCTTTCGAGTGCGGCGCGTAACCGGCGGTTACAGGCGACTCCCCCCGCCATGGTGACGGTGGGATAGCCCGCATCTAAGCAGGCGGCTATTGTCCGCTCCACAAGGCTTTTTACCACCGCTTCTTGAAAGCTGGCAAGAATGTCGTTCCGGTGCGCCTGAATAAATTCGACGGTTTGTTTTTGCAGGTAATAGAGTACGGCCGTTTTTAACCCGCTGAAACTAAAATCATACGGATGGTTACGGATGATGGGGGGCGGAAATTCCACAAAATTCGGATCTCCTTCTGCCGCTAATTTATCGATAATGGGACCACCCGGATAGCCTAATTCCAGCCATTTCGCAATTTTGTCAAATGCCTCACCGGCGGCATCATCACGTGTTTGGCCCCGCAATTGATATTTGCCGCGTTCGGGCATGTCCACGAGCAAGGTATGCCCGCCAGACACGACCAAGCTGACCAATGGGGGTTCTAATTCCGCGCTGCCAAGGAAATTAGAGAATAAATGCCCTTCTAAATGATTTACGCCTACCAACGGTTTTTGTGTTGTGTAGGCGAGTCCTTTAGCGACCGATACGCCCACCAGTAACGATCCAACTAAACCGGGCGCATTGGTGACCGCGATACCATCAATGTCGGTCAATGCGATATTTGCTTGGGCGAGTGCCGTTTCAATAATGGGGATAATCTTCTGGACGTGGGCACGAGAGGCGAGTTCCGGTACAACACCACCGTAGGGGATATGGACGGCTTGTGAGGCAATGATATTGGAGAGAATGTGTGTGCCGTCCCGTACAACCGCCGCCGATGTTTCGTCGCAGGAGGATTCAATCCCCAGTACCAGCATTCCCAACCTCTATTTCCGTTTTCGGGAGGTACTTTGTCCCCCGCTGGATGGCGTGTTTCCCGCGCTACTTCCTCCCCCGGAGGTGCCCTTGGGTTGATCACTTAAATAGGCGGGAACTTCTCGTTCTTTCATGTTCACTTTACCCCGAATAATGGCTTCCGGATCGACTTCTAAGCCGCCGGTGGGGCATTCAATGTCCCCTTCTACCCGACCACTGGCATGAATATGGACTTTTTCTTTGGCAAAAATATTACCAACCACTTTGCCTTCGACCGAAACAATGGTGCCTTCTACTTCGGCGGTCACCCGTCCATTTCTGCCGATGTGAAATTTGCCGTTGACCTTAATTTTACCTTCAAATTCACCTTCAATGGTGATGTCCTCATCGCTGGTCATCTCCCCGGTAACTTTAATTCCTTTGCTGATTAATGATTGCACAATTCCTCCACATTGTTATCAACTTACATATTCTAAGGTTTACTATTTGGATTCCGCTGATGGTGATGGTTTAGGGGACCGTTTTCGATCCGGCATTTCACAACTTCCCTTAAAAATAGCCCCATCTTCCACCACGAGACGCGGATTATCAATATTACCCGTCACGTGGGCCGTAGGGCGGAGATGTAGTTTATCTTGTGTGACAATGCTTCCATTCACCCGTCCGGAGACGATCATATTGCGAGCCCGGATGGATTCGCTCTCAAGGTTACCGGACTCCTCAATGGTGAGGTCTTCATTTAAGCTGATTTTACCATTGACTTTACCCATAATTCGTACCGAATCCTGACCGGAAATATCGCCTTTAATCACCACCCGCGAGCCGATGTAGGTATCTTGTTTGCGGTCTAACTTCGGGATATTTGCCTGTTGTAAACGCTGTTCTTCTTTGTTTTTGTTACCAAACCAACCCATATATTCTCCTTTTTATCTTCCAAAATTATTAAGTAGAGATTCCGCGCTCAATATAGGTCTTTTACCAATCAGCGTCAAGCCTTATTCCGCGCCAAAGGGGTATCCTAGCAGGGCTAAAAACAAGGGTTTACAAATCCTTTTTTTTTTGCTAGGATCAGGGCGGTGTTTCCAACCAACGTGTTTCCTTTCACTTTGAATCCAGACGAAATCTATCCATGCAAAAGTGGTTACTTATCGGGTTTATCTTGCTGGGCATGACCTCCATCGCCGTCCCGAAGATCAAACCGAGTGAACGACATGTCACGGCAGTGGCGCAACCGGGGGATGGCATTTATGCGTTACTGGCACGCTACCATCTACCTCAAAATCGTTACTATGTGGATCAGTTCCGGGCGTTGAATGCCTCGAATCTTGCAGGTAATGACCATCTGGTTGCCGGGCGAACCTACGAAATACCGATCAAAATATATACTTATAACGGGATCAGCATCCGTTCCACCGTGGGGATTTCGGATCGATCCCATGCGGAACGAATTCAAGCGTATAATCGCACGATGCTAAACGCCGGTTTTCAGGATCAGGACTATCTGATTAGTAAGGTGTTGTGGGTACCTTTCCACGAATTGGAATCGAACCCAGCCGCTTATGAAACTCGCCGTAAAACGTCGGGACGTTCGAGACCATTCTCGATTTTTGGTCCCCGATATGCGGAGGTGACTTTTACGGACTCAGACCTGCGTGGTTCGGTCTTTTATATTGTTGCTGGGCACGGTGGTCCCGACCCCGGCGCGACCGGTAAACGGGGAAATCACACGCTTTGTGAAGATGAGTACGCCTATGACATCGCTCTGCGGCTGACCCGCAATTTGCTGGCACATGGTGCCATCGCTTACGTGATTACCCGTGACCCTAATGACGGTATCCGCGATGAAGCGTACCTAAAATGTGATACGGATGAGTATTGTTGGAAGGCTCAGGCGATCCCGCGAGGACAGTTATCCCGCTTGCACCAGCGAGCAGAAGCAATCAACCGGCTTTACTGGCGTCACAAAGGTGCCAAACAGCGGGTAGTTGTACTCCACGTGGACTCGCGCAGCCGTGGCAACCGGGTGGATATGTTTTTTTACTACCATTCGACCAGCCATTCCGGTAAACGCTTGGCAGAAACCCTCCACCAGACGATCCGGCGGAAATATCAGATTCACCAACCGGCGCGAGGTTATCACGGGTTTGTGCGTGCCAGAGATGAGTTATACATGCTCCGCAAACCCCTTCCGACAACGGTTTATGTGGAATTAGGGAACATCAAAAATAGTTTTGACCAACTGCGGCTGATCAAAGTGGATAATCGGCAAGCGGTTGCCAACTGGCTAACAGAGGGTTTAATCAAAGACATCAACGCCACCAAATGAGACGCTACTGCTTATGAAACGTTCCCTGATGGTACAACCGGCCGCGGCTCTACACGGGGACATCACGGTGCCGGGCGATAAGTCAATCTCACACCGGGCGGTGCTCTTGGGAGCACTGGGTGACGGGCAATTTACCGTGAAAAATTGGCTTTCTGCCGGCGATACCGAAGCTAGCTTACAAGCCGTTCAGGATTTGGGCATCCCCGTGGAACGACCATCACCCACCACCTTGATCCTCACGGGGGGAATGTTTCAACCGCCGGATCACCCGCTGAACTTGAGGAATACCGGTACCGGCTTGCGTTTGCTCGCCGGTATTCTTGCCGCCCAACCGTTTGAAAGCATTTTGGATGGCAGTTCGCAACTTCGCCAACGCCCAATGGGACGGATCATTGACCCGCTCCGGCGGATGGGCGCGGAGATTTCCGGCATGGACGGGTATGCCCCGCTCCACATTAAACCGGCGGCATTACGAGGCATCGATTATACGCTACCGGTGGCAAGTGCACAGGTCAAAAGCGCGATTTTGCTTGCCGGACTTTTTGCCCAAGGGGAGACCATCCTCCGGCAAAATTACCCCTCCCGCGATCACACCGAACGGATGCTACAAGCGATGGGGGCAAATCTGACCCAACAAAACGGTATCATCCACCTTCAACCGGGGAATCCCTTGAAAAATCAGGACATCTCCATCCCTGGCGATTTATCCGCCGCGGCGTTTCCGCTGGCGGCGGCATTGATTGTACCGGACAGCGACATCACTCTCCACGGGGTGAATCTCAACCCTACACGTACCGGCTTGCTTGACGTGCTCACCCGCATGGGAGCCAACCTGACGATCACGAAAACCGGGACCCAAGCTGGTGAACCGGTGGGCCGGATTCACGCCCAAACCAGCGAACTGCACGGGATCGAAATCGGGGGCGCAATGATCCCGCGCTTGATCGATGAAATTCCAATTTTGATGGTGATCGCGCTCCATGCGGAAGGGCAAACCCTTGTGCGGGATGCTGCCGAATTACGGGTTAAAGAGAGCGACCGCCTGTCCGTGATGACCGCGCAGTTACATCGGCTCGGTGCTTCGATCACCGAAACTCCCGAGGGTTTCCGGCTGGTGGGTAAGCAACACTTGACCGGTGCCGTCGTCGATAGTCACGAGGACCACCGGGTTGCCATGAGCCTGGCTATTGCCGGGCTAGTTGCCACTGGGGAAACGGTTGTTCGGAATAGCCCCTGTATTGGCGATTCCTTTCCCGATTTTGTTTCCCAGATGAAGTCTCTCGGGGCGCCTATCCGTACCC
Organism: Gemmatimonadota bacterium; assembly: GCA_003697105.1. Classification (GTDB taxonomy): domain Bacteria; phylum 4572-55; class 4572-55; order J002; family J002; genus J002. The sequence goes on from RFFQ01000173.1 coordinate 45,966, forward strand.
ACACTTGGTAGTCTGGAGAGATGATGAACCGTATTGAAATTCCGATTCCGCCGCTTGATCCCTTAATCTGGCTTTCTCACCAATCGTTACCGCAAAAACTGTTTTGGGCGAATCGGGATCGCACGGAGATCGTCGCCGGTAGTGGTGTAGCAGATGTTGTTCGCTGTGAGAACCGTTTGGATGCATGTTTTCAATCATTTGCTGAGGTGACATACCCGCAACGCTATTGGGGGGGATTCCGCTTTGACCCCACCCGACCTTTCGGGGCGGAATGGCGGGTAACCGGTAATGGATACTTTGTATTACCTAAATTTGAGGTGGGCTTGCGGGAGAATCGTTGGTTTTTGGCGGGTAACTTTCCAGAGGAAAAGAGAGCTGAGGTGGATGTCACCTTGCAGCAAATGCGGGCAAATGTTGCTTCGTTTTCACCGGCGAATCATCACTCCCTCGTACCTGCCCCACCTTTTTTGAAGCGCACCGACGTGCCCGATAAAACCGGTTGGATTAAAGCTATTAATACCACCTTGCGCCAGTTTGTCCCCCATGCTTTTGAGAAAGTTGTCCTTGCCCGAAGGTCTATATTTGAAGCGGATCGAGGAATCGATCCGGTCTGGATTCTGCAAAAATTGGCGAAAGCGAATCCCAATACCTTTTTGTTTTTGATGCAATTTTCGGCGGATTCGGCATTTATCAGTGCCACCCCGGAGCGGCTCTACGCTCGTCAGCAGCGAATCTTACAAAGTGAAGCCCTTGCGGGAACCCGCCCACGGGGCAGATCGCCCGAAGAAGACGATCAACTGCAACATGTCCTTTTACACAGTGAAAAAGACCGCCGCGAGCACCGTATTGTAACGACAAGCATCCGGCAAGCCTTTGAACCATTGTGTGAATCCGTGACCGTCGAGGATGGTGTCAACGTCCTAAAATTGAGTCAGTTACAACACTTGTACCAGCGGGTTGAAGGCGTGTTATTGCCGGATCAAGGGGAGGCGGATATTATTAACCGGTTGCATCCGACCCCGGCAGTGGGGGGCAGACCGGCTACCCGGGCACTGCAACATATTCGTGAATGGGAAGTATTTGACCGCGGTTGGTATGCGGCGCCGGTGGGCTGGGCGAGTGCGGATGCGTCAGAATTTGCCGTCGGGATTCGTTCCGGGTTGGTGGCGGGAAGGCGGCTTTATCTGTACGCTGGAGCGGGTATTGTACCCGGTTCGCATCCAGCCGCGGAATGGCAAGAAATTGAAAATAAACAGAACAGCTTTTTGCGGGCATTAGGGGTGTACCCCCATGAAAAAACCGTGCGGTAGATATGAAAGGCTCTATCGCACGGTTCATTTTTATGCCGGACGGATCGTCCGGTTAGAAGTTAAAATTCAAGCCGGAACTGATCGAATTGATATTGCCAATGTTAAAATCGGCATTGAGGCTAAAAAAGCCAACGTGGAGCATCCCCCCAAGGGTGAACCGATATTTATTTTCCCCATCAATCTCAAAATTAATATCCACGTCCTCGGTACCCGCTTGACTTTCCAACTGGTAGGTATATGAAATGTCAATGGAGGAGCTTTCCAGCAGGAAACCGGCATACGGGGTAAATATCCCCATTGGTTTGCTAGCATTGATGCCATAAGCCATCGCGGTGACTTCCACAATATCACCGGCTTCTAGTTTTTGGGTATAAAATCCAAGTGCGACATCCACCGGCAACGGTGCAGGTAGCCACACCGCCGGGTTGTGCTGAATCCCGAAGCCAAACAGCCCCACATCCCCAATTTCCTCAGTAAGATTGATGCCCGGTACAAACCGGAACAGGAGTTTTGTGCCATACACCGTTCCGATCCCGAATTGGGGCACGGCGAGGGGTAACACAGGCAGTTCATCCAACACACCGGTCACTTGGGTGACTTCCACGGTCTCCGCGTCCAGTTGATAGGTTTGGGTCTGCCCGCCATCGCTTACCGTAAAGGTATCTCCGGGAAAAACGACTTGTACATGTTCATCTTTACTGCCCACTGCCGTGGGACCGGACATGCTCACGGTGTACGTTTTTTCAATCATTTGGTCGATCACGTCGTCTTGATAGGCAGAGGGGATATTTTCATCTGCCAAAATTTGTTCGGCTTGACGCCGGGTAAAATTGAAGGTGGTTGTGGTTTCAAAAACATCATCGTCGCTGGCAAAGAATGACCCCATTGCGATCAACCCGACCTCCACATGTAAATCCAGAAATTGGGCGGTTGCGGCTTGACCCAGCCAACCGGCATTCATATTTGCCCCAAATGCCGAAGGAAGCGAGCCTAAATACGCCTCGGCGGCATCTTGTGAAAGATTTTCTAGGGCTTCATCCAATGATTGGCTCGTTTCGTCTTGTGCCTGCACGGGAGTTACCCCGATCAATACGGCGCTGAACGCTAATACCCCCAACTTCATTAATGACCGATACATAGTGCCTCCTAACAAAAAATGTGATGGTGAACGTAGATCAAGACAGGATATTCCATCCCGATAGGAATCATACTGGTTTTGATGAGGTCTGTCAATTAAATTTTTGAAATTAAATGAGTTAAGGCTGAATTCTGCAGACAAAATGTATATTTTCTATTGATCGATACGGCATTTTTGATTATTACATCAACATCGAAAAAACATCAGGATGTTTTGTTCAGTACTTCATTGAAAGGAGCAGGGTAATGGTTAGTTTATATAATAAGCAGACGAATGAATTTTTGGGTCAGGTGACCGATGAGCAGTTTCAATTTCTGGTCGATCACCTAGAAGAGGAATCCATGATAGATGATGATTATTTCATTAATGCGATGACGCTGGACATGCTGGAAGACCAAGGTGGGGATACGGATTTGATGGAAATTTTACGGACCGGTTTGGGGTCTCAAGATGGAATTGAAATCACGTGGACCCGAGATTAAGGAAGCCATTATGAAAGCAAAACTTGACGCATTGAAACATCAGTTGATGATCTCTAATGATTTAGAATCGGCGGCGGCGCTGTTGTTTTGGGATCAATCCACCTACATGCCGCCGGGAGGGGCAACGGCACGAGCGCGCCAGAGCGCATTGCTCAGCCGGATGGCGCATGAGACGTTCGTGGACCCGCAGGTGGGTAAACTGTTAGATGAGTTGCGACCTTATGAAGAGAGCTTACCGTATGATTCAGATGATGCCAGCCTGATTCGGGTTGCCCGGCGGGAATACGAACGTAAGACTCAGGTTCCGGCAGACCTTGTGGCGGAAACCACGTCCCATTTTTATGCCTTGCACGGTATCTGGGCGGAAGCGCGCCCCAAAAATGATTTTGCCGCCGTACAACCCCATTTGGAAAAAACATTGGAACTTTCCAAACGATGGGCAGAATGCTTTCCGGATCACGATCATATTGCCGATCCCCTGATTAGTACGTGGGACTATGGCATGAAAGCGGAATCCATCCGGCAAATTTTTAGTGAATTGCGGGAAGCCCTTGTGCCATTGGTACAGGCAATCCGTAACAAAGCAGACATCGATGATTCCTGTCTTGAGGGTTACTTCCCAGAAGCGCTACAGCAAGATTTCGGCTTGCGGGTTATCAAAGATTTTGGGTACGATTTTGAACGAGGCCGCCAAGACAAAACGGCGCATCCGTACATGATCAAATTTTCATTGGGGGATGTCCGTATCACGACCCGATTTAATGAAGCACGTCTATCCGATGCGTTGTTTAGTACCTTGCATGAGTCCGGGCACGCGATGTATGAGCAGGGTATCAATCCGGCATATGAGGGTACGCCACTCGCCGGCGGTACGTCGGCAGGAGTCCATGAGAGCCAATCCCGCTTGTGGGAAAATATTGTCGGGCGTAGTCGTGGTTTTTGGGAACACTACTACCCGATCTTACGGGACACGTTCCCCGAACAATTACAGGGAGTCGATGTGGAATCATTTTACCGGGCGATTAATAAGGTCAAACCTTCCCTGATTCGGGTCGAAGCCGATGAAGTGACATACAATCTGCATGTTATGATTCGTTTTGATTTGGAATTGCAAATGTTGGAAGGTAAATTGGCGATCCGGGATTTACCCGAAGCATGGAATGCGCGCTATACTTCTGATTTAGGTGTGACACCTTCCTCGAATCAAAACGGGTGTATGCAGGATGTTCACTGGTTTGATTCATTTATCGGCGGGGCATTTCAAGGATATACGTTGGGTAACATCATGTCTGCACAGTTTTATGAGGCGGCACTGGAGGCGCACCCCTCCTTACCGGAAGATATTCGGTACGGGCAGTTTGACACCCTGCGGGGCTGGCTCACGGAACATATCTACCAGCACGGGAGTAAATACACCGCCCCCGAACTCATCGAACGCGTGACCGGAAAACCCTTAATGATTGCACCCTATATCCGCTATCTCCAGCAAAAGTATGGCGAATTGTATTCGTTGTAATACTAGATGAAAACCCCAATGTCATATCGGCTTGGGGTCTTTTTCTGCCTTTTGAACTGAGTTCACATGAAAATACTTCCCTCTTTTTTACGCATTCAATCCTCTTTACGCATCCAATCCCCAGAAAGCGCGGTACTTTATCTTTCTATGTTTGCAATGGGTGCCTGTGGTATTGCTTATGAATACACCCTAAGCAAGGTAGCGGCGGATTTATTGGGGAATTCGACCCGGCAATGGGCAATTATCATTGGTGTGATGATGTTTTTCATGGGATTGGGCGCCGATCTGCAAAAATATTTCAGTGACCGCCATCTATTTGATAAATTTATTGTGATTGAAGTGTTGCTGGGAATTTTGGGGGGGTTTGGTCCCATCATTTTGCTCAATGTTTTTGGAAAATGGTATAGTCATTACGCCTTAGTACAGTACGTTTTTATCTGTTCGATTGGGCTTTTGATTGGCTTTGAAATCCCACTGCTGGCGCGCATTAATGAGAGTTATATGCACGAATTGAAGGTCAACATTGGCGGGATTCTCAAAATGGATTATATCGGGGCGTTGTTTGGGGCGTTGGCATGGATTTTAATCCTGCCCAAATTTTTTACGCTTATTGAGATGGGCTTTGTGCTGGGGATTTTCAACATTGGGGTGGCGGCGTTGACCTTGTTTTACTTCCGCCGTTTAGTGGGGCAGAAGTTATGGATCGGTATATTAACCGCGCTCAGTTTGGTGATGTTGCTGACCGGGCTAAATCAGGGGCGCAATTGGACTCGCTACGCCGAGCAGTACCTCTACCGGGATCGAATAATTTTTTCCCATACCACGGATTATCAACATATTGTGCTGACGAAATCTCCGGCAAACGACCTCTCCTGCTACATCAACGGGCATTTGCAGTTTAATAGTTTTGATGAGCATATCTACCATGAAAATTTGGTGCATCCGGCGCTAAGTATTGCCCCTCAACGGGAGCGTATTCTGGTGTTGGGGGGTGGAGATGGCTTGGCTGTGCGAGAAATTCTTAAATATCCTGAGGTTACTTCGGTCACGGTGTGTGACCTAGACCCTCAGATGACCGGTTTGGCGCAAACACAGCCCGATTTGGTACAGTTGAACCGAGGCAGTTTACTCGACTCGCGGGTGATGGTACTCCGCAACCACGCCCTCGTACCTGCCGGACAAGAGACCCTCTATGTGGAAAATCAGCAAAAGCCCTATTCGGGAGAAACGGGTGCTGTTGCCGTTGTCCAAGTTATCAATATGGATGCGGCAAAGTTTATTGAGCAGATTTCTGGGGTGTACGATGTGATCATCATCGATTTTCCCGATCCGAACTCCATTGAATTGGCAAAATTATATTCGCGTAAATTTTACACCGATTTACGTCGGAAATTAAGCGCCGATGGTATTTTGGTGCAACAAGCTACTTCACCGGTTCATGCCAAAGAAGCCTTTTTGTGCATCGGACGAACGATGCAAGCCGCCGGATTAGCAGTAGTACCGTATCATGATAATGTGCCCTCCTTTGGAGAATGGGGATGGTGGATCGGTGGTAGAGCAGACCGGTATTCCGCCTCCCACATTCGGGAACGGTTGAACCGGATCGATCATCTTCCGGCAGACCGAAAATACTTGACACCTTCTGTGATCCGATCTACATTGATTTTCGGTCAAAATCAGTTAAAATCAGACTTTCAGGATATAAATACGATCGTTACCAATCGGGTGTATGATTATTACGTGCAAGGTTGGCAACGGTTTTGACCGGATGAGGTTTGTCCGATAATATCCGGGTGAGATCAAACCTGCCATTTTCACCAACCATTTAATGTGAGGTGCTTTGAATGCGAAAATTTTATATCGTATTGATGTGGGTGATGTTAATGGGTATGGTTGGCATTGTGTTTGCCGCCGGTGGTGGGTCTGGGGCAGATTCGACCTCAATCGCATTTCCGCCACCTCTTGATGGTTATCATGATCAAGAGTTAACCTCTGCTTTTGCCATTATCAAACAGCGGGCAAGTGAAGTCCCCTTTAACGTGGTTGCCACATTGATCTTTTTTCTGGCGATTATCCACACTTTTTTTGCCGGTAAATTCATGAAGGTTGCTCACCGGTGGCAACATGAGCATGAAACTCGCCAAAAGAACGGTGAAGCGAGTCCGAACTCCGTACATTTGGGCGCCGAAATTCTCCATTTTCTGGGTGAGATAGAGGTTGTTTTTGGGCTATGGACAATTGCTCTGGGCGGGGCAATCCTTGTGTCTTATGATTGGGATACCTTAGTGTACTATGTGGGGCACCATGTGAATTACACGGAGCCGATCTTTGTTGTCGTGATTATGACCCTCGCCTCAACGCGTCCGGTGCTGAAGCTCTCCGAGCAGATCATGGCACAAATCGTCAAGGTTTTGGGGAACACCTTAACCATGTGGTGGTTTATCATTTTAACGGTGGGACCTCTCCTGGGTTCTTTCATCACGGAGCCAGCCGCCATGACGATCTGCGCCCTGCTATTAGGTAGTAAATTTTACCAGCTTAAACCGAGTCCCAAGTTTAAATATGCTACGCTAGGCTTGTTGTTCGTGAACATCTCGGTGGGAGGTACGCTGACCCATTTTGCAGCACCACCGGTATTGATGGTTGCCGCGCCATGGGGGTGGGATATGCCTTTTATGATGCTCCATTACGGCTGGAAAGCCGCTTTGGGGATTTTGATCTCAAATCTGCTATACTACTTCTATTTTAAGCAAGAAATGGCAACCTTGGAGCATAAACACCGGATGAATGTATTAGAACGTGCCATTCAGGAGAAATTTTTGCCGGATGATGCCTTTGAGGCACAGTTCAATGCGGTCAAAGCTGAGATCGATGAAAAATTAGAGCTTGCTAACCAATTTTACCGGCGGTGTGATGCGATTCGGACGGCACTGTGGGAGAAGACCTTAGCGCAGGTTGCTTCGGAAAATATCGACCCCGAAAGTCTGGAAAGTGCTTTCGAGGATCAATTTGAAAAGTTACGGTTGCGCGAGATGCGGAAATCCTTACCCGGTTTGTTGCCGGAAGCGGATCAGCCTCCTTACCATGACCCGGAGTGGGACCAACGTTCTGAAGAAGTGCCGCTGTGGGTCATGTTAGTACATGTGGGCTTTTTAATCTGGACGGTGGTCACGGCTCATTATCCCGCACTGTTTGTGGGTGGCTTCTTGTTTTTTCTGGGATTTGCACAGGCAACAGCACCTTTCCAAAACCGGATTAATTTGAAACCGCCTTTGTTGGTGGGCTTTTTTCTGGCAGGTCTGGTGATTCATGGTGGGGTTCAGGCGTGGTGGATTGCACCGGTACTCGGCAGCCTAACGGAATTGCCGTTGATGATCGGGGCGACGATCCTGACTGCTTTTAATGACAATGCCGCGATCACGTATCTCAGTACGCTGGTGCCCTCGCTAACACCGAGTCTGAAGTATGCCGTTGTGGCGGGAGCCGTCACTGGCGGTGGGTTGACGGTGATTGCCAACGCACCCAATCCGGCAGGACAATCCATTTTATCCAAATATTTTGAAGACGGAATTTCCCCGGTAGGGTTATTGTTGGGTGCACTTTTCCCGACACTGGTGATGGGATTTTGCTTTATGGTTACGTTCTACTTATTGGGATTTTAATCAAAATGCTTTTCCTATGAGTACGACAGAAATTCTCTTTGTAATTTTGGTTATTTTCGCCATTCTTTGCTCTATTGCGGCGGGTGTGCTGATCCGCTATGTCCTGAAACAAGCGGAGCAGGAGGAACGTGAGGAGGACGTATGAACTATCATCTGGGCTTGCTGGTGTTGTTCGTGGTACTAAGTGGTTGTTCCCAACGGATGTATGACGTCGCTTATCCTACGCTCTCGGATGGCAAATACGATAGTGAATTTCCCTACCGGAATGCTTCATCCCAACTAGCGGCAGTTAGTGAAACCATCAAAATGGTCAATGTCATTGCCTATTATAAAACGTACCGGTTTGCCGTATCGGATGGAATACAACGGGAGGACTTAACCCGTGCGTTGGCGGAAGAAAAAGCGATTTCCACAGATTATTTTAATGAGACCGCATCCGGTACGGCAACGGTCATTGACCGCGAAGGCCGGCGCGTGGCAGTATTGACCTGCGCTCATACGGTCAATTTCCCGGATACCGTGATAAGTCTGTTTCCTCACTCATCTCAGACCATCCAATCGGTGGCGTTTAAGGAGAAGCAAATCAATTATATACGGGATCTACCCGAGGGGGGTGACCTTGATATTCTCGCGATGGACCCGGCCATTGATGTGGCAGTGCTTGGGCAAACGTTTTCCGTACCGGTGGAGGGATTTTTGCCAGTTTTCCACTACCCACTCGGTCAAGGCAAGGCGTTGGAATGGGGTGCGTTTGTTTATGTGATCGGCTACCCGATGGGCTATCAGATGATTACCAAAGGAATTGTTAGCAGCCCAAACCGCGATGGTCAGGGCTCGTTTTTAATCGATGCGCCTTTTAATCGGGGTTTTAGTGGGGGGGTTGTGTTAGCCATCCGTGATGGTGTGCCTAATTTTGAACTAGTAGGCATGGCAAAGTCTGTAGCGGCTGATTATGAAAATATCATCATTCCGGAGCCGCAATCCAGTGGGCAACGTTATGATCCGCATCTACCTTATACCGGTGACCTGTTTGTCAAATCGAACGTGGTCATTAAATATGGGATTACCCATGTAATTTCGGCGGAACTCATCCAAAACTTTTTTGCCCGCTATCAAGCCGATCTTGAGCAAAAAGGGTTCTATTTTCGCCATTTACAGCCTCCCAATTGAGGGGATGGGTTCGCTTATCCGGCTTGTGGGATGTTCACCGTATGGCCGGTTAAGAAAAGTCTTGACGAATGGAATAGGGCGATATATAATTCTGCTCCTTATTTTTTGGTAAAATCTTGTTTTTTCTTTTAAGAGGAGGTGAATAGCTCGTTGGTTCGACTTCGTTTAAAACGTATGGGGCGTAAAAAAGCACCCTTTTACCGGATTGTGGCGGCGGATTCTCGGAGCCCGCGGGATGGCCGGTTTATTGAAACCGTGGGATACTACGATCCGATGAAAAAACCGGCGGTTTTAGAAGTAGATGTGGAGAAAGCACTCAAATGGCTTATCAATGGGGCCCAACCCTCGGATACCGCGCGAAGTTTGCTACGAAAAGCTGGTGTGATGAAAAAATTCCATGAATATCGGATGGCGCAACGGGGACAATCTCCACGCGCCCACGTTGCTGAAGATATGCCTGAAGATACTACTGTTGCCGCTGAATAGTGGATTGAAGAACATCCACATCCTATGAACTCGGAGATAGCAAAGGAGTGCAAACGTTATGAAAGAGTTGATCGAATATATTGCCAAAGCATTAGTTGACCATCCAGATGAGGTAGAAGTCACGGAAGTAGAAGGTGAAAAGGTGACGGTCTATGAACTTCGTGTAGGAGACGGTGACCTCGGTAAAGTTATTGGCAAACATGGGCGCACGGCACGCTCCTTACGAACCTTGTTAAATGCTGCGGCTGCAAAAATGGGCAAACGTGCCGTTTTGGAAATTTTAGAACCTTAACTAGCAAATATAGGTCTTGGTGCGATTAAAGATGGAGTTTAGAGCGTTTGCTCTAACTCCATCTTGATTTATGGGTAGGTATGCAAGAAGAGCTTTTTTTGATTGGGCGTATTACAAAGCCGCACGGTATCCGAGGGGAAGTTCGGGTGTTCCCAGAAACGGATTTCCCAGAACGCTTTTATGATTTGGAAACCGTTTTTCTGTGCCACCCTTACAATGCCGAGACAACGTCTCTGCAAGTGGTTTCGGCGAGACCCCACGGGACGTTTTGGATACTTAAATTTGCAGGGGTTGAGTCCCGGAATGAGGCGGAACTCCTCCGAAATTGGACCCTGGAAATCCCACAGCATCAATTGGTGGAACTGCCCGAAGATACCTACTATATTTTTGAGTTGATTGGCTTAGAAGTCCTGACAGACACCGGGCAATTGCTCGGGCGGGTAACAGATGTGTTGCAATATGGAAGTAGTGATATTTATGTAGTTCAAGACCACCAGCGGGAATATTTAATTCCGGCAATTCGAGATGTCGTGAAACAGATTGACCTCAGTCAAAAACGGATGTCAATCCATCTAATCGAAGGACTGATTTCGTAATAATCCATGAAAATTGAGATACTGACCCTCTTTCCAGAATTTTTTGAAGCCTTGTTGTCGGTTAGTATCTTGAAACAGGCAATTTCAAAGCAGATTGTCGATGTTGCTCTTTATAATATTCGGGATTATACGACGGATAAACACCGCACGGCAGATGATTATCCCTACGGCGGCGGAAGTGGGATGATCTTAAAACCGGAACCTATTTTTCGGTGCTTGCAAGAGATTAAAAACGCTGCAACTGTTCGACCTTATATTTTGTTGATGTCACCTCAAGCCCAGCCCTTCGATCAAGCAAAAGCGATTGAATTGTCACACTACCCGCATTTGGTGATGATTTGTGGGCATTATAAAGCGGTGGATCATCGGGTGCAAGAGGCTTTTGTGGATGAAGAACTGTCCATTGGGGATTACATTTTAACCGGCGGAGAAATTCCCGCCCTGACGGTTATGGATGCGGTTGTCAGATTGTTGCCCGGGGTGCTGAGTCGAAAAGATTCCGCTGAAAGCGACTCTTACCATCGCGGATTACTGGATACAGACTATTATACTCGTCCAGAGGCGTATGAAGGGTATCCCGTGCCGGAAGTGTTGTTATCTGGACACCATGAACGTGTAAAGCAGTGGCGGCAAAAAGTTGCCCTCAAAAATACATTATTAAAACGACCCGATCTGTTACAAGACCTTATATTAAATCAAGCCGACCTTAAATATTTAAATGAGATTAAAGCAGAAGGAATGAACAATGAATAAGTTAAAATCACTCGTTGAAGATCAATTACGTACGGATCATCCCGATTTTCGGGTAGGTGACACGGTGCGAGTTCACGTCAAGGTGGTTGAAGGCAATAAAGAGCGAATTCAGGTGTTCCAAGGGATTGTCCTGCAACGCCGCCATGGGGGGATCGAAGAAACATTCACCGTCCGCAAAGTTTCGGAAGGGATTGGGGTTGAACGTATTTTCCCGTTGCATTCTCCTTCTATCGATCATATTGATATTACCCGTCATGGTCGGGTTCGTCGGGCGAAATTGTTCTACCTACGCCAGCGTCGCGGTAAAGCCGCCCGGGTTAGTGAACGCCGGTTCGTGCGGCCTCAATAACATAAACACGATCCGTCACATTTTTGATGTTTTATAGCGAGCAGGACTTCACTCGAAGTCCTGCTTTTTTATGTTATCCCCAACAAAAAAGCGAAGATTTCAAATCTTCGCTGAAAGTATCCTTCGGAAGTGCAACTCTTCTTATGGGATGGTCAAGCCTTTGTTTAGGGTCTCCCGTAATTGCTGAAAATGTACTTCCGAGGGATAGTAGGCTAATTGTACTCCCGTTTCTTCTAATACCCGCTTAATCGCCATATTCACCGCATGAATGACCTGCCGGTAGTTCTGCTGATCCCAGGTTTTGCCGTCTTCCAAATGTTTTAACCACCAAATGACCTCTAGCACCAGTGAATGGGGCCCAAACTCAACGAAACGGATTAACGTTTTATCTGGATTTTTATCCGTTTCCGGCACGGAAAAAATCGCCGTTTTAACTTGATCGATCAGGTGTTCGATCTGTTCGGTAGTGGTTTCATAGGCAATACCGATCTTCAATATAATCCGGCGATTGGGGTTGGCAGTGGTATTCTCCACAATACTATCCATTAGCGTTGCGTTTGGAATCACCACAATCGACTTACGACTGGTACGGATCCGCGTAGTCCGTAACCCTACTTGTTCAACATGCCCCGTTTGTCCTTTAACGACAATTCGGTCCTCCAACTGGAACGGTTTATCGAGAAAGATCGAAATCCCACCAATAATATTCTTGATTAAATCTTGAGCGGCAAGGGCAATGGCTAATCCACCAATGCCTAAGCCGGTGATTAAGGAGATAATATCAAAGCCTAAATTTGAGAGTGAAATGATAACCGCAAAAATAATGATAATAATATGGAGGGCTTGTTTGATAATCGGGAGCAATTGTGTCCCTAATTTACTATCTCGGACAGTCAACAGGGGACGAATGTACTCTTCAATCAGAATATTTACCATCCGGATCAATAGCCACGTGAGTGTTATGGCGATGATCAGAAAAATGATGTTATCTAAAAGCGTTTCAAAATCCGTGTCGAAGGTCAGAAAGAGCTTGCCAACCCAAATACCCCCAGCCGTGATGATAAACACTAATGGTTTTTCAATGAGTTCAATGGCTTGTTGGAGTTGAACTTCGGCTTCCTGAACGAATTGGCGAAACCGGTTGCGAAACACATGATTAATGATTTTTCCACTAATAATCCCCAACAAAATACAACCCAAAAACATCAGGTAACGCCAAATGGCGTTGCCAAAAATAGTGTATTCCAAAACAGATTGGATGGATTCCATAAATCCTCCCCCTTGTGTTAAATGTGGGTAACAAGCGGTAATTACACCGTACGAGATAAGCAAACATATACGAAACCCACTTGGGGCGCAATGGCTTTTTCAGAAAGTCCCAATCACTTAACAACTTACATAAAGTGAAAAAATTTATCTCATTTATTATCAATAGGTTATGTTGTATTTTAGTGTGGGAAGGGTAAAATTGCTAATTTTTTTGCAAAAAATTGCTTGACAAGATGTGGGATTTATGTTAAAAATTACTTCAGAAAGTACTTTAAGGGTTATTAGCCATATCATTTATTATCATCAGCTTACGGTGATAATTTCGGTTGAGGAGACGGTGCGATGATAAACCATACACCTTATACACTCGCCACTAGCAAGCAAGTTGGATTGGGGATCTTTTTGCTGTGCTGGCTGGTTTTTGTCGGAACGGCGGGATCATGGCCCTTTGATTTTGATACCGCGGATGGTATCGATACGTTCAATGGGACAACGTACATCGATACCGATGCCGGAGAGTTGATGATTTCGGCACCACCTGTAATTTTAACTGATGGAGAAGGCGGTACACCCTTCGCTGATACTCTGAGCGGTGCCAATGCCTCGCGAGTAACGGTCCGCCCCGAGTTAATCCATCTGAAAAATATTGATATTTTTACTGAAGATTTTACCACCACACAGTATCGAGGTGAAGCCACAACGGCATTATGGGTCACCAGACGGGGGGGCGGTATCACCTTACAATTCGCGGAAGGAAATTGGAGACCCCAAGAATCGGGTTCGATTCGTGATTTTAATGACATTGAGTTTATCTCCAAAGATATAGGCTGGGTTGCTGGCGGGAATGCCGCGACCCCCGCCATGTACAAAACGACTGACGGGGGCGCCACATGGACCAATATTACCGCATCGCTTCCGCCGGGTACAAGCGAATTACAGGATATTGATTTTTCCAGTTCCTCAATGTTAGCTGTGGGAGGAGGTATTTCGGGTACCATTATCATCTCCGAAGACCGGGGTGAAACGTGGATACGATTGAACCGCCCCGTAGATGCTGACGGGGATTCTTTATTCGATATTACCTCCGTCGATTTTATAGACCGGATGGAAGGATGGGTTTCGGCAGAATATGGACACATTTTTCATACAACAGATGGTGGTCAAACGTGGGTAGATCAACTGGAAGGTGTGGACCGGGATATCAACGACCTTGTTTTCATCGATCACCAGCAGGGATGGGCCTTTGGCGGGCAAGGCACTATTTTGAAGACGACAAACGGTGGCGAAGAGTGGATCCCGATCAATGCGGGTCTCAGCGCAACGTTACACGATGGTACCTATCGCCGTTGGAACTCCACCAATTATATTTTTACGGTCGGTGACGGTGGGGTGATTAGCCGGACCACCTCCGGCGGTAATGAATGGAGCGGTACGGAATTAAGTGACCAAGCCGGTAATCTAAATTCAATTGTCGTACGGGAATTTGACAACGCCCTGCACGGTTGGATTAGTACGGAAAGTGGGGCGATTTACCGTTGTATCAATTTGCAGGATGACCCGGCGGAGTGGAATTGGTTTGCTCAGGAAACCGGCACGCGTGAAAGTCTGCATGATATTACGGTGCGGGTGGTCACCGGCGCGATGCAAGAATCAAATTTTGTGGCGTGGGCGTGTGGCAGGCGTGGCACCATTCTTTACAATCCATTATATGAGGGAGAAGGTGAAGTGGTTTCCACGGATGTGGTGGCAACCCACCCCACCGCAATTACGGGGGTGACTCTTACGGCAGATTTAGATTCCCTAGACGGGAGCGGGCATATCACGTTTTATGTTTCCAATAATCGTGGGGATTCATGGACACAGATTGATGAACTGGGTGTGTTTCAGCCCATACCGGTTAGCTCTGGATGTGATTGTAACACGCTAGCGTGGCGGGCGGAACTGAGTACGGATAATTTGGATTTTAGTCCCGCGATTTTTGAAGTACGCATTGACTACCAGCATGGGTATGAAACCTCTGGAACGTACGCCTCTCCCATTTATGATTTTGGCAGTGCTGCCCAACAGCGCCGTTTTCAAGCGGTAACATGGGCATCTACGGTTCCGGAAGGCACGAGTTTGCACCTGTGGGGTGACCTCTACGATGCAGACCGCAACCTCCTCCGGAGTATTGATATGGGTACGTCCGGTTCCTATACATTTGATCTTCAAAGTTTGCTCAGTGTGGGCAACCAGTTCCGTTATCGGGTTGTTATGCAGACCGGAGACATGAGTGCCACGCCAGAATTAACACAAGTGGTTGTGCAAACGGCTTACCTTAGTAGTGGACGGGCTAAACCGGAAAATCGATTAACCGCTGTGAATATTAAAGAATGGGATCGGGTCATTGTGGATCTGGCAGAGTTCAATCCCCCCACCCATAGCTTAGAAATGCTGGTTTTTAAAAACGGTGCTCAGATATTCGATCTGCCTCCCCTGGTTTATGAAACTGGTCGGGTTACTCGGGATGTTTCTGGAATCCCCACCGATGGTGACCTCAATGTAGAACTGCGACTTTCCACGGCTTCGGGTAGTACAACCCCCCGTATCAACCGCCTGACGATCACATACCAATCCTACAGCCAGACCTACTTTGTGGATGAAAATGGGAACTCTCGCACGAAATATAATCTTGGTGAACCTATCTGCGGAGAAGTGGTAGATCGCGATGCGAACACCGACCCTACTTCCACCCAAACCGTTCCGGTAACATTCTCGTGTGATGAAACCGGTGATGTGCTCGTGACGACCTTGACCGAGTTAGGCATCAATAGCGAGCGATTCCGCGGATGTATCCTTCAGGAAGTTAACCCGGTCGCTAACGTGGAAGATGCCATTTTACAGGTTGTTGATGGTGCTACGATCCGCGTGCGCTATGTTGACCCCGAAGACCCCGAGGACCAGAGCGAAGATCAGGCACGGATCGGTCAAGCCGAAAAAGGGGTCTCGTTTATTGATGAAAATGGCAATCCAGTGGATCGTTATGACGTTACGGATTCCGTTTGTGTGGAAGTCATCGACCCCGAAGCGAATCTTAGCCCCGTAGCAATAGATAGTGTGGACGTATTGCTTTACAACGATGTTACGCTCGATACACTATTTGTCTGGCTCTTTGAAACCGGCAATGATACCGGGGTGTTCCGGGGCTGTATCGAAACAGAAATCAACCCCATTCGTGATTTAGCGGATCGCAAACTGCAGATTTATGATGATAGTGACATCGGGGTGATCTACTGTCCCGATAGTGACCCGGATAACTGCGAAACGGATCGGGTGCCGGTGGGAGGTAACAAGGGCAGTTTTGTGGACGATCAGGGTGACCCCGTTGACCGTTACAATCTGGGTGACCCGGTCTGTGTGGAAGTGCTGGATAATGACGCCAATATTAATCCGGTGGGGGTGGATAGCATCGATGTGGTGCTTTTTTGTGTGGAAACATTGGATACGCTGGAAACGATACTTTACGAAACGGGTGTGAATACCGGCTGGTTTAGTGGCTGTATCGATATTGAAGTCAATCCCATTCGTAATTTGGCAGATGATACGCTGCAAGTGATAGATGGTGCCGAATTGGGTCTGATTTATTGCCCCGAAGTGGGTGCCGAACCTTGCGTGGAAGACCGGGCGATCTACGGCGGAGCGGGTGAAAATTACGCCGGAGATGCCGCTTTTAAAGATGCTGGCTTTGCAAATCTTAGTGGGGATGAAATCTGCTTAAATCGTGATTTGTACTTGCAAGTAGAAGATGATACTACCACCATGAACCCCGACCGCACGCTAGATGCGTCGCTTTATGTGGCAAGTAATCCAAATAATATTTTAGCCGTTACACTGGTACTCGATGAGACGGACCGGGAGGGTATTACAAGTCCATTGCGGGCGTATTTTCGGGCGCAACTGCCGTGGTCGCAGGTGCAAGCCGCGCTCAATCTACAATTGGACGATTCAGTGGTCTTGGCATATGCCGATGCCAATGATGGTGATGCCGACCCCGATAACAATATCAAAACCGCCCAAGTACGGGTAACCAACTGTGATGTCCCTGTTGAAGGGGGTTATTTGATTGTTTTTCCGAACCCATATAAAGAGACGGATGAAGGAACTGACCCGGTCTTTGAGTATCGTCCCAAAGGATTAGCTACCCTTGATAATCTCACCATGACGATCTACAATATTGCCGCTGAGGAGGTACGACGTGTCGGCTTGGCAGATTTTGAGGCATGTACTATTCGTGGCGGTGCTCTCTGTTTCGCTTGGGATAAGACGAACAATAATGGTAAGGCGGTTTCCAGCGGGACGTATTTTGCCGTTGTAGAAGCCACTGGCGGTGGCAAGTCAGACCGGCAAACCGTCAAGCTGTTTCTGGTACGATAAACCCAAAGCGTATAAGTTGAGGAGGTTTTTACAATGAAACAAATTCTGCGTATTGCTCTTATCATGGCGCTGTCCATGTTCGCTTGGGGGAGCGTATCTATCGCGGTTGCCGCGGAGGATGATGCCGGTACGGATGGCGCGGCGTTTATGAAGGTTGCTTTGGGTGCGCGTCAAGCGGGAATGGGCGAAGCTTTTACCGGTCTGGCAGATGATGGCTATGCGATTCAGTATAACCCTGCGGGGATCGTGTTTATGGGTCGCTGGCGGCTTGATGCCGTCGGTAATCCGATGGTGCGGAAGTGGAACTGGGAATTTACCTTCATGCGCAACCAATGGATGGATGATACCAACCAGAATTATGTCGGGCTGGTACATCCCATGGGGGATTGGGCGCTTTCGCTCGGTGCCATCTATTTTGATGAAGGCTCCGTCGATGAACGGGATCGTATGGGGAATCTGACCGGTAGTAGCGCCAGTGCCTATGATGCCGTTCCATCGCTGGGGATTGCTTACCGGCTCAGCAAACATCTCGGGGTAGGTGTTACCGGACGGATGTTATACAGCAATATCGCGGACGAGACCGCTACCGGTTTCTCTGCGGATGTGGGTTTACTGGCAAATTTTGAGACCTTTATGATCGGAGCTTCAGCCCAAAATCTGGGGTCAACGCTTCAATTTTTGGAGCAATCGGATAATAACCCGATGGTCTTTCGGGGTGGGATTGCGATTCCATTGCTCAGTTGGGTCTCCCAACCGGCATTGAAAAGTGACCTTGTCATTACCAGTGACATCGTTTACCGGCAAGATAATAAACCCTACTTTAATGTGGGGGGTGAATATGTCTGGAATGATTTACTGGCATTACGTGGTGGCTACAAAGCCCAAACGGATATTGAAGGGTTGACTCTGGGAGCAGGATTCATGTTAGGTGATCGTGATAACTATGAGTTGCAAATTGATTATGCTTATGCGCCGCTCGATGTCATCCAAGAGGATATGCACCGGGTGAGTTTGACGTTACGATTTGGTCCGCAGTTAGGTAAAACACGCACGGCGCCGATAATGACCCGCCCACCAGCGCCTGCCCCACCGGCTCCCGTGAAGAGTGAACGCGAAATATTAGCCCAGCCCGAGCGCGTTGAAGATATTGTGGGCACGGATGATGAATCGATTGAAATTGTCGCCCCGGAAAGTGCGGAAGAGTGGATCCGGTTGCGGGTGCGCATCAATTTTGATTTTGATAAATCGGATATTCGCCCCGATATGGAACCGACCTTACAAAAAGTGGGTGAAATCTTACGGTTAGCTCCCAATAGCATGATTCAGTTGGAAGGTCATACCGATGCAATTGGTTCCGAAGCGTACAATATTGGTTTGTCCTATCGCCGGGCAACTTCGGTGATGGATTGGCTCATCAAGCATGAACAGATTGCCAAAAAGAATTTCCTGAAACCGGTAGGGTACGGGGAAACCCGCCCCATTGCACCGAATTCTACGGCGGAAGGTCGCTGGATGAATCGCCGCGTGGTTGTGATTGTCTATAACCCGGGCGTGAAGAACAATGTTAAACCGGCAACCGAATTGAAAGACGTTCAGGTTCGGTCTGGGGCATTAGGAGGAAGTGTCGAAGTGGCGATGACATTTGATGGCATGATTCAACCTCAAACACCCTTCAGCCTACCCAATCCGGAGCGGTTGGTGATCGACTTGCCGGGAGTGCTGGCAGCTTTTGAGTCCAAAACCATTCCCAGTACACTCGGTGCCGTCCAGCAAGTTCGGGTGATGTCCCACCAGGAGGGGAATTTCACCCGTGTCGTACTCGACTTGACCAAACCCTCCTCATACGAAATGAAAGTTGAAGATAATCAAGCAATTCTTTTAATCAGTCCCTAATCTTTTTTAGACGCCCAAACGATACTTTCGGAAGGAAACCAAGGGTTGAGTTATGCGACCAGAAGCATTGTGATATGGAATTCGTAGCGGATTTTCGGATACGTGACCGTGACCGGCTTCTGATCGGATTGGGGGAAATGACCACAGCGATGTTAAGTCACACGGAGTTGGCGGTTTTGAACTCTGAGGTTTAGACCCCTCGCTAAAGACAGACAAAGCAAAGCAAAAAACGGGATTCTTTACTGGTGCTCACGTGATGCTTAATTCCTGTGGTCGTCCCCCGAAACCCTTAACCGATGTTATCATGCCCTCACAAAACCGCATTAGTTGCCCACTGATGCGGTTTTTTTCATGCTTGACAATTGCGGTAGGATTTTGCTAGCATTATTGGGGATGCGTCCGGCGCATCCCTAAATTCAATTTCCTATTTTATCACTTTCATTTTCAGGAGGTTATCTTGGAAAAAACGTATACTATGATCAAACCGGACGCCGTAAAAAAGGGCGTGATCGGCAAAATGATCTACCGGATTGAAGAAGCCGGTTTTGCGATTCGTGCCATGCGAATGGCAACGTTAACAACCGAACGGGCGCAAGAATTTTATGCTGTACATAAAGAACGTCCTTTTTACGGTGAATTGGTGGAGTTTATGACCTCCGGACCGGTCGTGATGATGGTCTTGGAAAAGGAGAATGCCATCGCGGACTTGCGGGTGCTCATGGGTGCGACCAATTCCAAAGAAGCCGCTCCGGGTACG
Organism: Gemmatimonadota bacterium; assembly: GCA_003697105.1. Lineage (GTDB taxonomy): Bacteria > 4572-55 > 4572-55 > J002 > J002 > J002. Next base: position 66,052 of record RFFQ01000173.1, read on the forward strand.
CTTCGCCAGTGCTACGGAACGGATATTCAAGAAAATGCGATTCACGGCTCCGACTCCCCTGAAACCGCACAAACCGAAATCGCTTTTTTTGAAAAATATTACAACAACTAACCTTTCTTGGGGTCTCGCGGGGGTCGTATGGCTCCCGTGAGATGGCATTTTATCTGTAATTGGGGATCGGTACTTGCCTAACGTCATTCACGTTGTAATTTGTTTCTTGACAAGTAACTTTAAGTATGCTATCATAAATTCATTATTATAACTAAGATAGGGAAATTATCTGGTACTACATGCATCTCGTTTTTAACTTTCAGGAAAGGTGAGTTCATCATGGCAAGAACCCTCGCTTTTGTGCTATTGGTTTGTTTACTACCCTGGACGGTTGCCTCTTGTGCCCCTCCCGATTTTGCCGAGAGTAACAACGGTTCCACGGTTTCCTTAAATGCAGGACCCATTACGCTGGAAGGGATCATTTACGCCGAGGGGGGTTCGTTGGCGGATGGGTATACAGTCCGGTTGCTGAAAGGGAATACCTTTATCAAATCCACGCAAACCTCAGCAATCGGTTCCTTTCTGTTCAAAGGACTTTCCGCCGGTAGTTATAAGGTGGAAATTTTTGATCTGAGCGGAAATTTGATTCATGAAAAGAAAGGGATCAATCTCAAGGAGGGTCTTAATCGCCAACGGGTGGAAATCTGGTTGACCGAGTCTCCCTCATCGCAAGCCGCTCAGGAATATGCCACGATTGAAGGGGACGTTTCGCTGAAAGATGGCACGATCCTACCCAAACATATGCTCGACCTAAAAACGGATACCGGTACCGGGGCGTTCCGGCAAACTATGACCAATGAGGCCGGGCACTACCGGTTTAGTGGCGTTCCGATGGGTCAATATTACCTCGATGTGCGCTCGCCGGAGGGTGAAATCCTGAAGCAAAACCAACCGATCCGGATTTCCGCGACGGATAAAGTCTATACCATTGATGTTCAGATTAGCAAAGATGCACCTTCGCCATCCATGCCTCACCAGATGGGAGACGTAAAAGGAAAAGGGCAAATTTCGGTGACGGTCACCACATCGGATGATGACCCTCGGATGTACCGCGTCCGTTTAGAAGGTCCGGTAGTAACTGAAACTCAAAATACAAATGTGGAAGGGTGGGTGGTTTTCCGTAATATCCCCTATGGGGAATATCGCGTTTCGGTCTTTTCAGAAGATGGACGCTTGATTTCCGCTGATGAAGTGGCGACGATCAGTTTGGTAAATCCGAGTGATATGGTAAAAGTGATCTTGTCCCCGCAGATAACGGGGACGGTATCTTCCAAGCAAGAACTGGGTCAGATCAACATTGTTCTGGAAGGTCGAAAGCCGAATGCCCGGTATCGAGTGGTTTTACTCGACAAAGATAATCAAGCGGTGCGTTATAAATGGTCAAGTGCTACTAACGGAACCGTTTCGTTTGGAAATCTACCGCTAGCCACGTACCGGGTCCAAATCTATTCCGAAGATACCAAACGAATTGTACATGATGGGGAACTCATTAGTATTTCCCCGCTGTTCCCGACGGATGAGCGCACGATCCATCTTGGCGAAACTGCCTCCAAACAAGGGAAAATTACGGTAACGGCATTGAATAATGGACAACCAAATCCGAGTGCAAAATTTATCCTTGCCCCGAAAACGGATCCAGCCCAAACTGTAGAACTCCACGTTGACCGGCAGGGTAATGCCGAGTTTAAGAATCTTGCCTTTCAGAGCTATGTTTTAACCGGATTCTATATGAATCGTAGCGGTCAAGCGGTTCAGTATGTCTCGCAGGAGATTACGCTCACGGAACAACAACCGGAATTTAGTGCCTCTTATGACCTGAACCGCTCTACATCCCAGCCAGAAAAGCCGGTTCAAGTGACCGTCCGGTTTGTGGATATGAATCTGATGCCCATTACCGATGCTCCGGCAGTTTGCATACTTAAAGGCGATAAAAATGATTATTCTGCGCAAAAAACAATGCAAAACGGGCAAGCGGTATTTGAGGATGTGCCGAGTGGCTCCAAGCTTTTAGCGATAGTTACCTATAAGGGGAAAGAATACAGCAATAATTTTCCGGTGATGGCGCGGAAGAATTTCACGCTGGATGTCATTAATTCTTCTGATGAGGGTTCGTCACTATCTGCTTCGGCGGGGAGCGGTGTTTTTGAGGGGGTTCTCTCGGATGGGGGTTCTGGGATGGTGTACCGACTGGAACTGGTCGGGATTGATATCAATAAGAAAGAATTGGGATGGAGTACGGCAGAAGGGCGCTTTAAATTTGTTAATTTGCCCGATGGAACATACCGGTTGCGGGTGTATTGCACCTCTAGCCAACGGTTAGTGAGCAATAACACCAATGTCACGATCTCGGAACTGTTCCCCACCGTCTTTAAGGAAGTTCGAGTTGGCGGCTGTGATAATCCGGCAAGCATGACTCCGTTTGACGAAGCATGTATGGGGATGCTGGAAGGATCGGTTCAATTTGCTTCCGGTGAAGCACAGGCAGGGACATATCTGGTATTAGAACATCAAAATAGTGATGCGAAGTTTTTCCGCTGGACGGAAGAGGATGGGACGTTCCGGTTCGATAACCTTTGCTATGGGACGTACCATCTCAAAATTTACAAGATGCCGGAGCGAGAACTGTTGAAACAAGATATTGAAATTACGGTCTCGGAACTTATGCCACTTGTTTCTCGCAATGTGA
>RFFQ01000174.1 GCA_003697105.1 Gemmatimonadota bacterium
AAAGGAGAAACGCCCTATGTCATCAAAATTACGAAATGTCAACAGAACCTAGTTCCTCTTTCGCCTTTTTAAGAAATTGTTTCAAGTATGTTTCATTGATAAGCATGAACATCTTTCTCCTGTAAGCTCAAGAGTCATCCGCTTGATATTGTTATAAATTGTGTTATATTGAGGCATTTATGAATGTAAAAATCCCACAAGAATAGGAATTTGTAGATTAATGAAATTAAAACACCATTCTAACCATCATGATCCATTCGTGAATGCAAAAACCTCCGCCATAACGCGGATTTGTGAGCTACCGGTGGGTAGCTTTTCAACCCAAATTCAAACATATCGGAAAAATAGACCACTAAAACCATTAGAATTTATGCACCGGCGATGCCCGCGGGCAAAAATCAACTTGAAAACAAAAACCGCCTGACACCTCACCCTAACCAACATCATAAAATAAGAGATTATACTTATAAGTTACAAAAACAGTATAGTATTGGATGCATCGAGTTGTCAAGACCCAAATTATATTTTTATTGCGTATCACCGTGACCATTCATTTTTGTTTGAAATTGTAACGATTAAACGCTCCCGGTATTTTCTCTAAAAATAGCACTAAAGCAAAACCCGCCACCAGACCTCAGTAGCGGGTTATTCCAAACAGTCTTTCATACAAATCTACCGCTCAAAAAGCAGCACCACTTTATCCCCGCCGGATGTTGCTTTTTTAGTGTTATCATCCGGTTGGCGGTCGATCAGTTTATTTAACGGATCGATTCCGGCACGGCTAGGCTCTTGATCGACCACAATTTCAAACATCATCTGGGGTTGATCGATCTTGTGCTTCTCCAAATAGAGCACCTCACCCCAGAGTGAATTTTCCCCGGAGCCCTCACCGGCAAACACACCAATGTCGATCCAGTCATTAATCGGGATTTCGGTCTCGTTGCCGAGACTATCAGCGCGAATTTTCTTCGCCTCGACCTCAACCGTCACTTGATATTTCCCATCCTCACGGAGATAATAAGTTACCGCTCCGGTCTTATTTTCGTAGAGCGTAATCGTGCGGAACATATCATCGATGATGTATTTCAGCGAGTCCGGCGTTGCGGCTTCAATATAGCTCAAAAACTCTGTTGAGGTGGTGTAGGGCGGCTTCTGGAATTTAACCGCCGTTACATAATCTTTCAGCGCCCGGTTCAAATTCGCTTCGCCGATATAATCTTTGAGGGCGTACATCACCAAACTGCCTTTGCGATAGTGGATGTACCCTTGCCGCGATCCCACGCGATAAAGCGGCATTTCTTTCAGCAGTTCCCCGCTACGTCCTTGCAAATATTGGTCAAGCTCGTACCGGAGAAAACGTCGCATTTTTTCTGCACCGTATTCCTTCTCCATGACCATCAGCGCCGCATATTGAGACATGGTTTCCGACATGACCGTTGCGCCTTCCACATTGGCACTAACCACCTGATGTGCCCACCATTGATGTGCGATCTCATGCGCGGTCACATAAAACACATAATCAATGGCACTCTCATCCTTCAACCGAGCAATAAAGCCAAGCCCTTCGGAATAGGGAATTGTGTTGGGGAAAGATTGCGCAAAACGCGCATAACCCGGGAACTCCAGAATCCGAGCCTGCCGGTGCTGGTAGGGTCCAAAATTCACGGTGTAATAATCAAACGATTTTTGGATCGCCTCAATCATTCGATCCACATTGTACGGATGTTTCGGATCATAGTAAATTTCGATATTCACATCGTGCCATTTATCCCGCTTGATGGCGTAATCCGCACTCAAAAAGGAGTAAAAATTGAGGATCGGCGCATCCATCTGGTAATGAAAGTAGTGTCGAGCTCCCTCCTGCCAGTCGTACTGCAAATAGCCCGGTGCGATGGCAATCTGTCCCGCATCCGTGCTGACCGTCGTCTCAAACGTGACCCAATCGGCATCTTGTGTGATGTAATTCTGCTGTCTTGCAGTGGTGTCGGTCAGGCTTGCCATGAGGTCATTTTTCGGCGGTAAACCATACTTTTTGCGGTCATTTTTGTCTGCGAGTTCTTGGTTGGGGTCGTAACCAAAATGGGGAAAATACCCATAATTGTTGATGAACGTCCCATTGTACACAATATCCGTGTTGGAGCCACTGTTGACAAAACCGGGATGGGTAAACCGGAGGTCAAAGTGCATCTGGACGGAATCTCCCGGCGGCATGGGTGGATCGATCCGGTATATCAGATAATCCACATCGTTATCCTGATGAATGATGTGTGCGTTGGGGATTGCCATCGATTGCACAGCTTTGGTTTCAATCTGTACCAGTACGGTGTCAATTGGAGAGGTCGTTTTATTGATGATGCCATACGTGCCGCGTACATCCAGCCGCAGCTCTTGGGGGTAAATGTCCACCGAGCACTGCACTGCCGCGATGGTGGGTTGCGGGAGGTTCTCATATTTTTTGTATGTCTTTTCGTATTCTGCGCGCCGTTTTTCGCGCTGTTTGCGAGTAGAATAGTCGTTCAGAAGGTTGGTATTGTAGAAAATGTAACTGCCAACCAGTATAAAGCCGCTCAGTGCCAACAGAAATACCCTTACCGTTGGGGGGGAGAGGCGTGCTTTTGCCTGCTTTAGGCGCGCCCGGAGCGAATCTTCCGTACCCCGCACCCAAAACCAAAGGGATGAAACCATGAGCATCACCGCAAATAAGCTCCAGTAGGTCCGAAACCAAACCAGCGGCACAACAAAATGCCCGTAACCGTTCATATCCGAATAGGGTGCCTCCGGCGCTAAACCGTAACGATAAAGGTTGTGATCCCACCCCATCACCTGCAGGACGATCATCAAAATGTAGTAGAGTACCATCAGCATGTAGCCCATGTATTTGTTGTTGACCCATACGTGAAAAAACATGGCGAGGGCACAGAGCAGAATGTAAGCGGAAAATCGATGTAAAAACAACCCTTTTGCATACAGCGCCGGTTCAAAATGCGTATATCCGCGATATAGTTGGGCACCCATTGCACCACACATGACCACCAGCAATGTGAAGCCAACAACCAGTACCAGTGCCGTGAATTTGGACCCGAATGGCACCCAGTCCGGCAGTGGCAAGGCATCGTACATGACATTGAGTTTGATTTGTCGCTCCTTCCAGACCAACTCTCCGGTATAGAACGTGATGATGATCAGCATAAATAAGGCGAAGTTACCATCAATAACATTCAGAACCAAACGGGTAACCGGATAGACGGCAGTCCCGTAGAGTTGGTCTGTAAGTGAAAGTCCGGCAATGAGGTTAATCAACCCAAAAATCATCACGACGAGGTAAGGCACACTTTTTATAATCGAGATAAATTCCAGTTTGGTTTGGCTCAAAAACTGCCGGAAATAGAGCCCCAATGAGAAGGTCTGAGTGACTTGGGAAATGGGCGCGGGAGAGAAAACCACGAATGCCTCGTTCTCAATCACCGGTTTGGCGCTCTGGCGATGGCGATGTAACGGTTTACGTTCCGTTGAAAATTGGAATTTTGCGATGGATAGAGCCAGTAAAATCAGGCTGACGCCCGCCCATAATAGCCGGTTGTACAGAATCCAGCCCACCAGGGGAGGCACGAGGGCATTTTTTTCGGCGGATGTCCAGTAGCGAGTGGTGAGGTCCATAGCGCCAGAGGCAAACGGATCGAGCAGAGCCGCCACAACTTGATTTTCGACATCACTAAGCAGATTCCCGGTGATCGCAAAACCGACAAACACCGCAATAATACCAACGTAGGTGTAAAGCATACTGCGCGTAAATACCGCCAAGGCAAAACAGATTGCCCCCACCACGATGATATTCGGTAAGGCGATCATCAAGGCGCCGTAGAGATAAGGTGCGAGCATAAATTCGCCGATCCGCGCCGGGTCGAGCCACGGCATCCACGAACCCACCAGCAAACCGAAGGCTGTCCCAGAAATCGCGATAAACGAGACCACCACACCGCCGGCAAAACGTCCCATCAGATAATCAAATTTACTTATGGGCGTCGTAAAAAATGTGGAATCCGTGCCCAGTTCAAAATCCCGGATGAGTGCGGTGGAGATAAATGCCGGAATCAGAAACATGCCTAAAATGCTCATCGTGCCTAGCATTTGCAGGATAACAAACGGAGCGTTGCGGTGGACGTTACCAATCGCCGACCCCACACGCACCGCATCCGTCGTGATGGCGGCGAAGGTCAGGGCGAAAAAAACCGCAAAAAATATCCAGACCATCGGGCGTTTCAACCGTGTTTTAATCTCAAAGGTGAAAATTTCCCAAAACATGGTTAACCTTCCTAAATTGAGGTATGGCAATCTATTTAAAGATCACGAACTCGCCATTTTCATAAATGACGTCGCCATCTGCGTAAATCACGCCGCCGTCACGCATATTACAAAGCATATCCCAGTGGATAGCCGAAATATTTTTGCCTAACGATTCCGGAATAGAGCGCCCCAGTGCCAGATGAATCGTCCCGCCGATTTTCTCATCGAAGAGCATATTTTTGGAAAAACGCTGAATGTTGTAATTCGTCCCGACGGCAATCTCCCCAACATACCGCGCACCCGCATCGGTTTCCAGCAATTGCTGGAGCAACGCTTCCCCTTTGGCGGCAGTGGCTTCAACAACCTTCCCCTTTTCAAAGGTCAGCCGGATATCTTCCACTTCCTGCCCGTTAAAGATGCCGGGGAAGCTAAAGCGGATATGTCCTTCTACACTATCCTCCACAGGACCCGTAAAGACTTCACCATCCGGAAAATTCATCTTCCCGGAACAATTGATCCACTTTCGTCCTTCCACAGACAGCCGCAAATCGGTATCAGCAGAGACAAAATGAATCTGCTTTTTGGTATCCAAAAATTGGCAAATTTTCTCCTGTTTTGCATGAATTTCGCGCCAGATGGAAACCGGATCATCGGCATCCAAGTAACAGGCTTGGTAAACAAAATCTTCGTAATCCGCTAAGGACATGCTGGCTTCCTGAGCATTGCCCCGTGTTGGGAAGAGCGTACCACACCAACGCATCTCACCCCGGGCAAGGCGATTAAACAAGGTGTTCATGAGTTCCGACTGTGCCTGTGTTGCCCGCTTTTGCCGCTCAGGGTTCACATGAGTAAAAATACGTGGATTTTCACTACCCATCAGACTGAGCGCGACATCTATTGTCTCTGATAGTTTCCATTTGTAATCGTGGATAAAGCCAATTTGGTCATCCGTGCCGTATTTGAACAGAATTTCCTGAAGCTCGGGGTGAACGATCTGAATTGCCGGATGCGCCCCCCGTAAAATGGCGGCGTGATAACACGCTTTCATTAGGGGATAGGTGACATATTCTCCCTGAATCAACAGCGTTTCGCCGGGTTGAATCGCTAACGAATAGTCCATCAAGATTTCAGCGTGCTTTTGTATGCGGTGATCCATGTAAACTCCTCCTTTTCAAAGATTAGGCGTTAATGATCTTAGGTTATAAATGCACTTTAACAGCGCACCATAGCGGTGTTTACCCGTATCCCAACAGAGATAAAGCCAGAAGGTATCTGTAATTGAATCCCTTTACGTTATCGGGTGATCTGGTGAATGGAAATCGCCGGGCTGGTCTCTAAATCGAGCATTGCATTGATCAATTTGACCGTAATGAACCGGTTTAAATCGCGGGGGCGTAATTGGGCTTCATAAATCTGGCCAGTTTGCAGTAACCGCTCCCGTTGCGTTCCCCGCAGTAGGGGGAAGGCTGGTGTGAACCACCGTTTGCCATCAAAAAATGCTAGATTGCTGTAAGTGGTATCGGTAATCCATCCGTTTTTGATGATGATAATTTCTTCTGTTGGTCCACAACGTGCCATGCGTTTGAGCTGATTCAGGTGGGCGCGATTGACAAACTTATAGGCGTAATGGATCGTATCCGCCGGAACCAGTTTGAGCCGGGTTATCCGGCGCACGGTGTAGGGCACAAATTCAATGGATTCAATGTCCTGCCGGTAGGTCACCCGGCATTTATGGAGTCCTTCGGGGAAGTCTTCCGGCAGGTGGATCACGGTGCGGAGGTCAATGTAGCCAGTGCAACCCCATCGCTCTTGCCGGGCACGATTCAACCGCTGATTGTGGGATTCGACATTGTGTAAAACACGATGTTCAACTTTGAGGGTCTCGAATAATTGGCACATAAATTTTATCCAACAGTTCCTGATATTCCGCTTCAACCTGACTGAGATGAGTGATCCCGCCACCACTCCGAAAAAACAACTGCCCTTGGCGTTGCTCAATGTAGCGGATCAAGACACCACTATCGAGGTTTCGCCCGTCAAAATAGCCGAAAATGCCGGTATAATAGCCCCGGCTTTGCTGTTCTGCCGCCCGAATAATTTCGACCGTCTTTTTCTTGGGTGCCCCGCTGATAGAGCCTGCCGGTAGTAGTTGAAAGATCACATCTCCGATGTGGGCGGGGTAATCTGGCGGCAACTCTCCCACAATTTTAGAACTCACTTGCAACAGATTTTTCTGGCGGGTCTGAAGATGCTCCACATACCGGAATTTTTCCACACGAACCCGTTTGGCAACCCGGTTCAAGTCATTGCGAATCAGATCAACAATCGTCACATGTTCGGCAAGTTCCTTTTCATCGGCAAGTATGGTCTCCCGGGCATGGGGTAGATCGGCATCGATGGTACCTTTCATCGGATATGAAGCAATCTGCCCGTTATAAATCTGGACAAAAATCTCTGGAGAAAAGACCACAAACCGATCCCGCCACCAAAGTTTGTAAGGCGCCTGGCTGTGGTTGAATATATCCAACAATGTTAAATTTGTTTTAAGCCGGGTAGGAAAGGTTAAGTTTAGCAGATACGAATTGCCGGCTTGAATCTCCCGCAAGACCCGCTGAAATGCCATTTGATACCGCTCAAACGGCATTGGAACGGCATCAAACTGAATATTTTCAGGTAACGGTGATGGTAGGGTAGGGTGTCCAACGCCATTAATAGTAAATCGGATGCGGGTGGCATCGATCTCACTCCACCGGAAAAGGTGGGGCTGTTGCATCTCAAAATCGATGAGAAACAAAAACGGTATGCGGTGTGCCCCGTAGTGGTTCATCTGGCAAATGGTGTCTGTTGGTGTTGACCCCATGCGATAACCTTACCCTCAATTCATGGCGTTTTGGTTCAAGGTTGTAAAATAGACATCCTCCAGATCAGGCTCGACAGCTTCAAATGTCCCATCCGGTTGTTCTGGACAATAGACGTGAATCACCGGACGCCCAGACACCAAGCGGGTTGAAATCACGTGATAATCCCGCTGGTAACCCGCCAATTGTGACTTTTCAATAGTTTTTTTCCAAATGAAACCCCGCAATTCGTCAATCGTTTGAAGCGGTTTGCCCATTCGCAGGACGTTCCCCTTGGAGATAATCGCCATTTGGCTACACAAGTTCGCCACGTCATCTACAATATGAGTGGAGAGAATCACCACCCTATTTTCGCCGATTTCACTAAGCAGATTATTGAATCGATTCCGTTCGGCGGGGTCAAGTCCAGCGGTTGGCTCATCCACAATAATCAATTTTGGATTGCCCAACAACGCCTGCGCAATGCCAAAACGTTGTTTCATTCCACCGGAGTAACTGCCCAAATGCTTCTTGCGAACGCTATATAAATTGGTTTGGTGCAGGAGCTTTTCAACCACGTCTTTACGTTCCTGTTTACGGTTGATGCCTTTCAACACCGCAAAATGGTCTAACATACGTTCCGCAGACACTTTCGGATAGACTCCAAATTCCTGAGGTAGATAACCCAACACCTGGCGTACTCGATCTTTTTGGCGCAACACGTTAATATCATCCAACTGAATGGTGCCGGTGTCCGGGTCTTGTAGCGTGGCAATGGTGCGCATAAGGGTGGATTTCCCCGCCCCATTGGGACCCAACAAGCCAAACATGCCGGTCGGAATGGTTAAATTGACATTTTTCAGTGCTTGTATTCCGTTACGATAGGTTTTAGAGAGATTCTCAATCTTGAGTTCCATGATTATCCTCTTCGGTGGTAAGTTCACTGGTGGGGTGGTACGAAATAAACAGATTATAAACCAAGCCGTTGCCAGTTTGTTGATTTTCACGCGAGACACGAGCAGTCTCATCAATGAGATCGCGGAGACGCTGGTGAATGTCACGCGCCTGCGCCGGAGTGAGATGAATCTCCCGAAATTGCAGGATTGAATTTGTGGAATCCTGCCCCTCTTCCGGAAAATCGATCCAGCCGTTTAACCAGCTCGTGGTGAACGACTGCCGTGCGTGATCAAACATCTCCCGCACAATTACCTCAAATTCCGCTTTACCTTCACCGGTGACAGGGTTCAGGAGTGATTTATCCACCCGAATCACATTGGCGACCACCGCATATTTCTTTTCAATGATCCCTGAAACCACCCGGGTATCAACCACGGTGATCAAGTGATGCTTTTCCAGCAAATTGAGGTGATAATACAATTTATTAACGGCGACGTCCAACTGTTGCGCCAGTTGCTTCGCCGTGGAAGGTGCCACATGCAGGTATTCCAAAATCTTGAGCCGTAACGGATCGGCGAGAACTTTCAGGGTCTCTACATCAGTGATGACGAAGGTATCCATAATTGATTTCTATTAAACGTTAAAATAAATTTTAATGATAAGTATAATTAAACCATTAAAATGGAATTGTCAACACTTAAATGTGCCGATTATTTTTCTGTTGATTAAATGTACCGAAAACCATAGTTTGAAGGCGCATTTTGCCAATCATAAAGGAGCTTGATGTGCGTATATCTGTGGTGATCCCGATTTTGAACGAAGCCATTAATATACCGGTCTTACATGCGGAATTAACAAATGTGTTACCGCCCATCACGCCGGATTATGAGGTGATTTTTGTGGACGATGGGAGCTATGATGGTTCTGATGCGGTCATCAAAGCGCTGGTGGAGGCAGATTCGCATGTCAAATTGATCCGTTTCCGGCGCAATTTTGGGCAGACTTCGGCGTTGAGTGCCGGATTTCACTATGCTTCGGGAGAGATCATCATCACCATGGATGGTGATTTACAAAATGATCCCGCCGATATTCCCCATCTATTGGAAGTACTCGATCAAGGGTATGATGTGGTCAGCGGGTGGCGCAAACGGCGCAAAGACCCCTTTTTCACCCGCCAATTCCCCTCGCGCAGTGCCAACCGGTTGATCTCGTTGTTTACCGGAATCCCCGTGCGGGATGCCGGTTGCACCCTCAAAGCCATGCGCAAGGAGATCGTCGATGAAATCCAGCTTTACGGTGAGATGCACCGCTTTATCCCCATTTTGGCGCAATGGCGGGGTGCTAAAATCACGGAAATTGAGGTAAACCACCGTCCACGCCAGTATGGCCGCCCCAAATATGGTTTATCGCGGACGTTGCGGGTACTTCTGGACTTAATCACCGTTAAATTTTTGCTCAAATATTTTGCCAGCCCGATTCAGATTTTCGGATTGATCGGGCTGGCATGCTTGTTGGGTGGTGGGATTTCCGGCATCGTGACCATTATCATGAAATGGATTTATAACGTGGATATGACCGGCAATCCAATGCTGTATTTAACCATTCTTGCCCTGATTTTAGGGGTGCAGTTCATTGTCTTGGGCCTGCTCGGTGAAATTTCCGTGCGGATTTACTACGAAAGCCAGAACAAACCGACGTACGCCATCAAAGAACGAATGGGATTTGAGGGCGAATGAAGATTTTGATGATAGCGCCCACGCCGTTTTTTGCAGACCGGGGCTGTCATGTGCGGATTTATGAGGAAGCCCGCCATTTGCAGCAATTGGGGCATGAGATTTTGGTCTGTACCTATCCTATCGGGCGGGAGATGCCGGGCATCAAGACCATTCGCACCATCAATCCCTTGGGCTATCGCCAACTGGCAGCAGGACCCTCGTGGCACAAATTCTATCTGGATACCTTTTTATTCGCCAATATCGTAAAGTCAATCCGATCTTTTCAACCGGATATTCTTTATGCCCATTTGCATGAGGGGGCATTTTGGGGGCATTTGGCACGAAAAGCGACCCATCGCTCGTTTCCGCTGATCTTGGATTATCAAGGGAGTTTGACGGGGGAGATCACAGCCCACCGGTTCATCCGGTCTGGATCGTGGGTGCAACGCGGCTTTCAACGGCTAGAGCACTGGATTGAAGCCCAAGCGGATGTCATCGTTACCAGTTCTACCGCTGGGATGCGACATTTGCAAAAGACGGGGCACACCAAACCGATGTTTCCACTCATTGATGGCGTCGATACGACCGTTTTCCAACCGGCAAGCAAAGATCAACACTTGTTTAACCAACTCCAACTCCCTGAAAATAAGATGATTATCGTTTTTTTAGGTCTATTGACCGAATATCAAGGGGTTGACTTGCTGTTGCAATCGATTCAGTATTTGCGGGCTAAAACAGACCGGTTTCATTTTTTGATCATGGGTTATCCCAATGTAGCGCATTACCGGCAAAAAGCAAAAGACCTTAACATTGAAGACCGGATCACCTTCACCGGTCGAATTGATTACCGGCAAGCAAACCGGTATCTCAATTTAGGTGATATAGCCATTTCTCCGAAGATTTCATCCAGTGAGGCAAACGGCAAACTCCTGAATTATATGGCATGTGGGCTGCCGACGGTTGTCTTTAACTCATCTACCAATCGGGAATTGTTGGGGGAGAGCGGCATTTACGCCAACTGGATCGACTCAAAGGACTTGGCGGAGCAACTCATCACTTTAGCCGAACAACCCGGACGCCGCCGGCAAATTTCCAACCAATTAAGAGCACGTGCCGTGACACAATTTTCATGGCAAGTTCAGGCACAAAAATTAGATAACATATTGAAAAATTTATGATTAAAAAAGTTCAAAATCTGTATTATCATCGCGAAATGCTCAAGATGTTTATTGTGCGGGATTTGAAGGAGCGTTATGCGGGTTCGATCATGGGGCTAAGTTGGACGATCCTGAACCCTTTGATTTTATTAGTGATCTTTACATTTGTTTTCCGGGTTGTACTTCAAGTGAAGTTGGGTGGTGATGGTGGAATTCAGCATTTTGCCCTTTACCTGTTTTGTGGAATGTTGCCGTGGCTTGCTTTTCAGGAAGGGATTGTTCGTTCCACCAGTGTGGTGATTGAAAATGCGAATCTGATTAAAAAAGTGCTGTTTCCGGTCAAAATACTACCGTTATACCGGGTTTTAGCCAGTGTGATTTCCCAATTGGCGGGGACCTTCATCTTGCTGGTTGCCATTGCGTTTATCCTTCATAAATTTACGCTGGCACTCCTGTTTTTTCCCTTATTATTGGTTTTGCAGATCGCGTTTACCCTAGGAATGAGTTGGTTTTTAGCCACCATCAATGTCTATTTGCGGGATACGGCGCAATTAGTGCCCTCGTTGCTGATGGTTTGGTTGTACATCACCCCCATTTTTTACCCGCCGACCCTGATTCCGGCGCAATTTAAGCTGATCGTCTGGCTCAACCCGATGGCGCATCTAGTTGACGCCTATCGTCGCATTTTTTTAGAAGGGGTGTTTCCAGAAATCTACCAGATCGGGCTATTATTGGGCTTTTCAATGCTTACCTTGCTAATTGGCTTCACCGTGTTTCAGAACGCGCAACGCAACTTTGCAGATTTGATCTAACGATGTCCATTGCCATTTCGGTTTCGCAACTGAGTAAAAAATATCATCTGTACTCCAAGGGGTTGGATCGGGTCAAAGAGTGGCTGACATTCGGTAAGATGTCGTTTCATAAAGAGTATTGGGCTCTCCGCGACATCAACTTCACCGTTGAACGAGGTCGAACCTTTGGTATTATTGGGCAGAACGGTGCCGGGAAGAGCACACTACTCAAAATTTTAAGTGGCGTTTCCCACCCGTCCGGTGGAACGTTTGCAGTAAATGGGCGAGTCGCCTCCCTGTTGGAGTTGGGTGCCGGATTTCATCCCGAATTTAGTGGTCGGGAAAATGTGTTTATGAACGCGACCTTGATGGGTTTATCGCGGGATGAAATCCGCCAGAAAATGCCGGAAATTATCCGCTTTTCTGAACTCGGTGCCTACATCGACCAACCGGTCAAAACCTATTCTTCCGGAATGTATGCCCGTTTAGGGTTCAGTGTTGCAATTAACGTTGAACCGGAAATCTTAGTAGTGGATGAAGTACTGGCAGTAGGCGATACCTATTTTCAAAGCAAATGTCTGGATCGATTAAATCAATTGCATGAAGAGGGAATGACCATTTTATTTTGCTCGCATGTATTGTATCAGGTACAAGCCATTTGTGATCAGGTTTTGTGGTTAGATCATGGAAGTATCCGGCAAATTGGGCGTCCCGAAAAGGTGGTGGAAGCCTATCGCCAGTTCATCCGGCAAAAAGACCGGGGGCGCCACGGGGAGCATGTCCGGCAGATGGATACATCCAAACCCTATCTGGAATTTGTAGAACCCCCAACCCCACCAGTACTCTCCACCGGTGATAATTTACACCTTTCTTTGCGCTATTCCATTCCGGCGCAATATAAAAATGTGGTGTTAGGTGTCAATCTACAAGAGGATCAGACAACGTTATTTGCAACCGCCAGTCACAATGCGGGGGTTCAATTGGCGGGTGAGGGTGTAGTGCACCTTGTATTAAAACACATCCCGTTGTTAAATGGAGTCTATACGCTGAGTTTTATGCTGGCGGATCAAAACTGGGCAACAATCTATGACCGGCTACCCAATGCGTGTTCGTTCCATGTGGAATCCTCAGCAAACATGGCAGGAAAGTGTTATATTGAAACCGAATGGATGCTATCAACCGAATAAGGAGAGTACCCGATGCCAATCAAAATCGAATCGTTTACGTATGCCAATCAAAAGTTGGTCAAAGCGTTTATTGAATTTCCCCGCCGGATTTACCACGCAGACCCAAATTGGGTGCCCCCGTTGCGGGAAGATATGCATGTGCTGTTGAATCCGGCAAAGCATCCATTCCATGCCCATGCGGATGTGATCTACTTTCTGGCATTTAAGGGGGAGCACGTTGCCGGGCGGATTTGCGCGCATGTCAATCACAATCATAATGCGTTCCACGCAGAAAAGACGGGCTTTTTCGGCTTTTTTGAGTGTCTTCCGGATCAAGCGGTGGCGGATGCGTTGTTAGAAGCCGCCCGCCAGTGGTTGGTGGATCAGGGAATGGAGCGAATGCGGGGTCCGGCAAATTTTTCGACCAATGAGGAATGTGCCTTGTTAGTTGAGGGGTTTGATTCGCCCCCCGTCATGATGATGCCGTATAATCCGCCGTACTATATAGAGCTATTAGAACACTATGGATTACATAAAGTAATGGATTTATGGGCTTGGTACATGACTTGTGAACAGAAACTCCCGGAGAAAGTGGTACGCATTGCCGAGAAAATCCGCCAGAAAGAAGGGATTACGGTTCGCCCGCTCAATATGAAAGATTTTGGAAATGAAGTCAAACGAATCAAAGATATCTATGGGTCGGCGTGGGAAAAAAACTGGGGATTTGTTCCCCCCACCGATGCAGAGATTGCACATTTGGCAAATGAATTCAAACCGATTGTTATCCCGGAACTGGCTCTGATTGCAGAGGTTAAAGGGGAAGCCGTGGCGTTTTCCCTGACATTACCGGATGGAAATCAGATTTTAAAAGCGGCAAACGGCAAACTCTATCCCTTTGGGATTATCAAACTGTTATGGGCGGCGAAAATTCAGAAAAAAATCAACCAGTTACGGTTATTATTGCTGGGGATTAAGGAAGGCTATCGCAAACGGGGGATTGATTCGATTTTATATGTGGAAACCTTTCAAAATGGGACAAGATTAGGTTATAAGGGCGGTGAAATCTCATGGACATTGGAGACCAACACCTTGGTAAACCGGGCAATTGAACTGATGGGAGGGCGTAAATACAAGACCTACCGGTTTTATGAGAAGGAGATATAAGGCAAAACCCCTAAAAGGACTCGTACTCCCAGATTCGCATAAATTCCGGCAAAAACATCATCTAGCATCACACCAAACGCCGTTTTTTGTTGGTCTGCCCATTTCACCGGTTGCGGTTTAAGAATATCAAAGAAGCGGAACAGCAGAAATCCGCTAATGAGTACGATCAAGGTTTCCATTTGTGAGGAGGCAACTGGTAACCAAAAGAAGGTCAGTAATTGACCTACAATTTCATCAATAACCACATGCCCCGGATCCGGCGTACCGAAATGATTCTGGGCTTTTTTTGTTGCCCATATGCCAACGCCAAAGATCAACAGGCAAATTAAAACATAGATGAGCGGAGGGAGGTGGCGCATCATCATAAAAAGCGTCAGGGCAACGATACTACCCATCGTTCCGGGTGCGAACGGGGAATATCCGGCACCCAAACCCGTAGCGATAACAAGGGCAATTTTACGATTCATGAGTGAATAAAATGGAACGGAGAACGGTTCTATTTTGGCTAAAATAGAGATAGCCGGAGACAACAGTTAGAATAACGGCAATTGACATACTGATGAGGATCACCCATTCCACTCCGGCAACAACCCAGCCGGAAAGTGGCGTTTGCCGGTAAGCATCCACAGCGGCATAGAACAGAACGATAAAGATTGTTACCAACTGGGCGACGGTTTTCCATTTACCCACACGGCTCGTATTGATCAATTTGTTATGGTACAAGGTGATACTCCGAATAATCGTGATGATAATTTCCCGGAGGGCAACAATAACCACCATCCACCCGATGAGATAGCCTTGTTGGGCAAAAACAATAAATGCGCTCAGTGTTAAAATTTTGTCCGCGAGGGGGTCAACGTATTTACCAAATACAGAAGTCCAATTGTATTTGCGAGCCAGATAACCATCTAAAAAGTCTGTTAGGGAGGCGACCAGAAAGAGAAAAACTGCAATCAACCGGTGGGATGATGTTTCAGAAAGGAAAAAAACGATGAAAACGGGGGTTAAAAGGACTCGAATCACCGTTAATATATTTGGAATAACCCACATAGTCCGTTTCTCTAAATGAAAACTGCTCGCTTAGGGTAAGCGAGCAGTTTAATGGCTTTGATTGGTGGGGGTCGATCAACTTAGCGAGCGCAGAACCAGTTTACTCACGGCTTTTAGCGTATCAAACACACCCACTCCGGTCGTAGCAACACCTTCAAAATAGGGAACTTTACGGGGGTTTAGCACGCGTTCTAGCTCCTCAACGGAGGAAACATTGGGAAGGTCTCGTTTATTGTACTGAATGACAAATGGCAAATCTTCAATTTTAAGACCTTGCTCTTGTAAATTCTCGTACAGGTTATTCAGGGATTCGATATTGGCATTCAACCGTTCCACTTGGGAATCGGCAACAAAGACAACGCCATCTACCCCTTTCAGAATAAGCTTTCGGCTGGCATTATAATAAACCTGACCGGGCACGGTATATAAGTGAAACCGTGTTTGAAACCCGCGTACCCGACCCAACTCCAATGGCAGGAAGTCGAAGAACAGCGTCCGGTCCATTTCAGTGGCGAGGGAGATCAACTTTCCGCGACTATCCGGCGCCATCTTCCCGTAAACGTATTGGAGGTTCGTGGTCTTTCCTCCCAGACCCGGTCCGTAATATACGATTTTACAGTTGATTTCCCGAGAAGCATAGTTAATTAGAGACACGGCATCTTCCCTCAAAAATCATTAAACAAACTATCGATTTCATCTTCAGCATCACTGGCGAACGCTTCATTCAGCGGGTTCGATTGCTGTTGACCGCTTTCCAGTTTCTTAAAGACATCGCTGAATATGTCACTTAACTCTTCTACCGCTTTTTTCACGCGTAACCGGACTAAGCCCAGTGTGGTACGTTTATCAAAAATAACAACCAGAATCACTCGATTTTCAATCAAATTCAGATACATACTATCATTGGCACCTTGATGAACTAAGGTGTTAAATTCTTTCTCACCGATTAGCGCGGCAATCTGGCTATTCGCCGCAAAATCTGCCGCCGAAAGCGATGCAAAACTTGTGGTATCAAACGTAGGGTCTTCACCAGCGCTCGTAATCAATTGCCCAGTTTTATCAATCAACATCACACTTCGCGCATTTGAATTTGCCAACAATTTGGACAAATTCTGATTGATCATGTAAAAATCTTCTTCGAAGAGCGCCCAGTTTCCCTGAACCATTTCGATAACTCCTGATTAAGTAAAACTTTTATAAGTCGTGAATAATAGGTAGAAATGCATTGCTGACGGTATTGCGAAAGCGCCCCTATTCTAACACATTTAAGGGGGCAGGTCAAGAAAAAAATTATAGCGCCTGCCGTCCGGAAAATGCACGGGTCAGCGTGACTTCATCGGCATATTCTAAATCGCCACCCGCTGGTAAACCATGTGCAATCCGAGTTACATGAACGCCTAGCGGTTTCAACAATTTCGCTAGATAAAAGGCCGTAGCCTCACCTTCCACATTCGGGTTGATGGCAAGAACAATCTCTTCGATCTTCTCGGCAGGAATGCGTTTTAAGAGGGTCTCTACATTTAAGTCATCGGGTCCAACCCCATCTAATGGAGATAAAACCCCATGGAGTACATGGTACTTCCCTCGAAACGCACCCATTTTTTCTAATGCCAGAACATTGCTGGGGGATTCAACGACACAAACAATGGTTGAGGTTCGTTTTTCACTGGAGCAAATGGCACACGGGTCCTGTTCCGTTAGATTTCCACAGATTGAGCAATACTGAAGGCGTGTCGTGGCGTTTATGATGGACTCTGCCAGAGCTTCAGAGCGCTCTTTCGGCATTTTGAGGATATAAAACGCTAACCGCTGTGCCGTTTTCCGCCCGATGCCCGGCAAACTCATTAATTCCTCAATCAAATGATTCAAGGAGGGTGAAACATAAGAGGGTGTCATGATTTATCTCCGCCGGCTGCGATCCAGTTGCAACGAAACCACTTCATCTTCTTTACCTTTAATCCCAAATTCATCCATTGCTTTTTCAATGGTGTGCCCAGTCATATCCCATTTCGCACTGAGTTTTAAGCCTAATTTTTCCTTCCGGTATAGAACAGCGTCTGGATTCGGCGAATTGAACATCAACACATCTTCGCTAATGCGCCCCGCTTGAAGCAAGCCGACCATACATTGGTCGAGGGATTCCATTCCGGCGGACTCTTTGTGCATTTCTAGTAATTCTCGCATGGATTTTTCTTCGCCGGGCTTTTGCTTTTTCTCGATTAACTCCCGGATTTTATCATTCAGCCACATTCGCTCCAAGACCATTTCCACTTGACCTTCTAAGCCGCGTACCAGAATTTGAGCTAAGCCGACGCGATATTGCGAGGCGAGCATTTCCCGAATTTTCTTTTCCTGATCCGCCGGAAACATTTCGATCATTCGGCCAATCGATTCTCCCACGGTACCGGCGTGTAGAGTAGCAAAAATAAGATGTCCCGCTTGCGCTAACTCCAATGCCATCATACAATCGGTCGAATTCCGAATTTCCCCGACCATTGCCACGTTTAAGGTTTGACGAACACAGCTTTCCAAAGCTTTATGAAGCGTAATGGAGTGTTTCCCCAACTCGCGTTGAGAAATGATACTACGCGGGTACATCTTGGGGTTAAACATGGTTTCAATCGGATTTTCGATAGTGATCAGATTGATACTGCGGGTTCGGAGGAGATAATCGATCAAGGCACACATGGTTGTGGATTTCCCACTTCCGGTTGTACCGTTAATCAAAAAGAGTCCCATTCGGATTTTTTTCACCCAATCCCGCAAGCAAAACCGGGATTCTTCGGAGGGCATATTCAGAACGTCCAGAGTGACCGGGCGTTCCGGAAGAATACGCATGGTGATCAAACAGCCATGTTCCTGATCCATATCAAAGGTATCGGCAATATTCACCCGCAACCGCCGGTTTGTTTTCGTTTTATAAGCGACATCAATATCTTGCGTATCGAGCTTACCAAAATTGTCTTTAATTTTTTGGAGCATAGCCGGATTGCCGGACAGTTTGATCAGCATCATGGCTAATCGATTTGTCACCCCGGGGCGTACCAGCACATCGGTGAGGGGGCGCAGTCCACCGGTAATGGCAATGTAGGGGTTACTTTTGTTGGCGGCAAAAATAATGTCTTTGGGTTTTGGGTTTTTGATCGACATCACCCGCACCACAAAATCATCAAACCAGAGATGTAGCTTGTCCTCATCCTTAATCTGGCTGATGTCAACGAGCTGAGGATAACCCACTTTGACATCGGGTTCATGTTCAATGGTCAATCGATAGTGATCGCGGTCTAGCTTGATGACGCGAACGAAAAACAGAATGGCTTTTCGATCCTCGGTTTCCCCGTGTTCAATGGCGTAATCTCCCTTTGATCCAACAATTGTATCCACCAAATCACGATTGGTTTCATTAAAGTTGATGCCGTTTTGAAATGCCGTAACTTGCCGCAGAAAACCTGCCATCAACGGTGCGGTGACTTGAATATTGGGATTTTGCACATCTTGACCGTTTTTGGTGATCATCAAGGGCTTATCCGCTTCAAACGTGCATTTGCTGTAGCCTGCTTTCAGATGATTCAACAAAATCTGATCAAAGGTCTTTTGAACCTTTTTGACTTCGGCATCCGGTAATTTGACATCTAAAGGGAGTTCAGCCATCGGTTTTTCTCCTCAATGCAGGGAATGCAGTTACATCAACCCGGGAATATTTAAGCCACCCGTGATACGCGACATACCTTGTGCCATCATTTCCTGAACACGGGTATGCGCTTCGTTCACGGCAGCTAACACTAAATCTTCCAACATTTCGACATCATCGGGATCGACCACTTCTGGGTCAATTTTAATCGATAATATTTCCTGTTTCCCATTCGCTACCACCGTGACCATCCCACCACCGGCAGTGGCTTCCACGGTTTTATTTCCCAGTTCCTCTTGCATTTTTTGCATTTCGGCTTGCATTTTTTGGGCTTGTTTCATCAATTGTTGCATGTTACCCATGCCCCCACCAAAATTCTTTCGTCCCACGATAAAACCTCTTTCATTAAATTTGAATAAATTAAGTGAATTAACAACTTGATTAAATGGGTTTGGAAAATGTTTCTGCGCCCCACGCCGTCCATTTTTGGATATACTCTGGGGTTAATATATCTTTTGCGGATTTCCCAGAAGGGGTCTCTTGAGCGACTTCCTCAAGGGACACGCGCTGTACCTGAACGTTTTCCTCGGTGGCGTTCTCGCCATTATCTTGAATTTCAATGATGATCTCTCGGATTTTTACCCCGCAGATGTGAGTCAAGAGTTGCCGAATAAACTCCTGATGGTGTTCGACAAACATTTTGGCATGGGCATGTGCCACCGGAATTGCTAATCGAGCGCATTCTGGCGTAATTTCAATCAGTGAGATCGAGCTTAAATTTGTTGAAAGTATCGGTTTTTCTTGTTGAACTCTTCGCTTGAGAACCGTCCAAATGCGCTGGGGTTGGTCGAGCGGAATGGAATCTGCCGGTGGAGGTGTTGCTTTCGGTGTAACGGGTGTTGGTTGAGATCGTCGTGGTTCCGGTTGGGGTTTGGGTGAGATTACCGGTGAACTATTTGTAACATGAGAATCGGCTGCTGGGGGTAACGTGGCTATCTTTTCTTCCAGTTTCGCCAATCGTTGAAGCAAATCTTCCAATTTGACGGTACGTTTTAGCTGTGTCATCCGCACCAATGCAACTTCAAAAATGAGGCGAGGCTGGGAGCTTTTGCGCAATTCCTGTTGTGCTTCCATCGTAATTCGCAGTAACCGCAACAAGTCCTCCACTTCAAATTCGACGGATGTTTGCTGATACCGCTCGACGGAAGACTCGGGTAATTCCAGCATGGATGCCGCCGGATCACTCACTTTGGCAATGAGCAAATTGCGTAGATGCTCCGCTAAGCCATTGGCAAACTCCGCAATATCATAACCCGCCCGGATGGTCTTGTCAAGCAAATTTAGAACTTCGCTGCGCTGATGGCGGAGAAGAGCGCCGGTCAATTGGAACAGAATATCTTCGCTGACAACTCCCAACAGGTGGGTAACATCCTCCAACGTGATCGCTTTTCGTTTGAAAGAGATCACTTTATCAAGAATACTTTCGGCATCTCGCATCCCACCATCTGCCCGGCGGGCAATCAAATAAAGTGCTTCTTCCGTAATCTCCACATTTTCGTGCTGGCAGATATGGTGTAGCCAAGCGACGATCTTCTGGGTTTCAATCCGTTTGAAGTCAAAGCGTTGGCAACGGGAGAGAATAGTGGGAAGGACTTTGTGAACTTCTGTCGTCGCAAAGATAAAAATGACGTGCGGTGGCGGTTCTTCTAGGGTTTTGAGCAGAGCATTGAAGGCGGCACTACTGAGCATGTGGACTTCGTCAATGATATAAACTTTGTATTTGCCGCGGGTGGGAGTAAAATTGACCTTTTCTCGTAAGTCACGCACATCATCGACGGAATTGTTGGAAGCGCCATCGATTTCGATCACATCCATGCTTGTGCCGGTAGTGATTTCTTGGCACGCCGTACAGGTGTTACAAGGTTCGGGAGTTGGACCCTGGGCACAATTCAGTGCCTTTGCCAAGATACGGGCAGTTGTGGTTTTTCCAACACCCCGCGGACCACAAAAGAGGTAAGCATGAGCGATATGACCGGTTTCAATCGCCCGTTTGAGGGTTTGGGTGATGTGATGTTGCGCAATGACCCCATCAAACTCTTGAGGGCGCCATTTTCGAGCAAGGACTTGATATGCCATAAGTTTGGATTCCGTATAATGAGCGGTTATTTTGTCCAGAAATCTTCAATGGCACAGTCAACTTCGACGGGAACTTTGGTGATAAATTCACGAGCGGCATTGACCATTTCTTCCTCAACAATGCGACCGCCTTCTTCCGCAAATTCGGCTTTGACTTCCAGCACAATTTCATCATGAACCGTATTGACCAGTTTCATATCGAGACGTTCCCGCCGGATACGATCTCGCAAACGTACCATGGCAAGTTTTGTGAAATCGGCATTGGTGCCTTGAATAGGTGTATTTTTCGCTTGGCGTTCAATTCGTCCCCGTAACGAGCGGTCTGTTTTTGCTTTTTTATATTCTTCAAAGTAGCGTTTGCGTCCGGCGAACGTTCTGGAATATCCTTTTTCTACCCCTTCTTTGGCGGAACGGTCTAAGAAACTCTTAATTTTGGAATATGATTTGAAGTATTGTTGCATTAACTCTTCCGCTTCTTCGACCGGTTTATCAATTCGTTTGGCAAGACCTTGCGCTCCCATACCATACGCCAGACCAAAATTGATCGCTTTTGCCGCCTGCCGGAGATGTTTATTTTCTGTTTTGCTCACCGGTACACCAAACATGGTTGATGCCACAATCGAGTGCAAATCACCACCATTATGAAAGGTTTCGATAAACACAGGGTCCTCGCTGGCATGGGCAATAATACGCAATTCGGCACCGCTGTAATCCGAGGTGATCATTTTATAGCCCGGTGCGGCGATGAACGAATTCCGAAAATCAGACCCGGCTTTAATATTTTGCAAATTGGGTTTGGTGCAAGAGACGCGACCACTTTCCGCCCCCAATTGTTGGAAATTGGGATGAATCCGTTGGGTTTTGGGATGGATGTGTTTCAGGAAACTCTCACCATAGGTGGAAATCACCTTTTGGTGCTCCCGGTATTCTAAAATCAGATTAATAATTTCGTGCCCGCCACCAAACTCCAGCAGGGTATCTCGTCCGGTATCGCTGACTTCGATACCCAGTAGGTTCAGTGCTTCTTTAAGTTGTTGGTCACTATCATAATTCAGTGTGACCGGAGGCAAGTCACACGCGGCGCCTGAAAACAAATCGTCCTGAACCACTTTAGCTACAAACTTTTGGGTACGGGGGTCATTACGGATGATAGCATCGAGTTTTTCTTTGGCAATGTCTCGTGCTTTTTCTGATTTTGTGACCAATCCCCGCCATTTTTCCTGATCCAAGAAAAACCCGTTAAATTCCATATCTCCAAAAGCACAAGCGGCGTGGCATTCCAAACGGGCAATATAGACCAAATCTTCTTTTACGAGGTCCGGGAACTGAAGTAATGCCACTTGGAAAGGATAAATCACATCCAACCGGGCATATTCGATCTGTTCTGGGGTAAAATCACCTTTGTGATCGATAAACGACTCTTGGGCTTCTTTGCTAATCTCAATACCCAACCGGAATTGGCACACATTTTTAAGACTAAAACCCCCTTCATATTTTTTGCCATTATATAAAATTTTCTCGATCAGCATCGTATCGATCACATTTTCCAGCATAATATTGAACGTTCCGCGGATCATCTGGTAATCAAATTTGGCATTATGGAGGATTTTGGGCGTTGTGCCTTCCAGAATGGGGCGCAATGGTTCGATATCGACCTTGCGGGTGTCAATCACATATTGGTGAGTTAGATCGCCAATTTGCAGAAGGATGACACGGTCGAGGTGGGGGTCTAGACCGGTTGTTTCCGTATCTAACGCCAATAAAGGCAAAGTTTTCAAGACGTCAACAGCTTGTTGAAGGTCGTCTTGACGCTCAATAAAGGCGAAGTGATTGGTTTCCATGGGTAGAATTAAGAATTACGTTGTGGCAATACGTGATGATTTACGTTGATCATCAGGAAGGGGTAATACTGGGTAAAAAGGCTGTGCAACTTCCCTTCGATAGACAATCACGGGTTTCATTCCGGCAGCCAACTCCGACCAAGATGACCTACGGCACACAAACACATACGCTTAGGGCTGCTACCTTCCAGTCCTGACCCGGTTCACGTCAGTTTGTTGCGTAGGGCCTGATCTTCAACATTACTTACCGAAATTACCTCCCACAATTGCTACCTCAATGGAAGCATTCCACCCTGCTAAAGCGGGTTGCAGGTACAGGGCACCGCTAGCTCCCCATGTAGCACAGCCAATCTTGGGCAAAAATGGAATTCGCCATTGATGCGCGATCAACGGCGAATCAAGGTCATAAATAGAGCCTCAAATCCGATGCTTCTTATTCAGAGCCTCCACCGCTAGTTACATTTTCATTCATTTTTTGAACGACCTGCTCACTCATATCCAGTTCCTCTGGAGCGTAAACAATACCCCCGTCAACGGCATCAAAAATCATGGTATAGTTTTCACTGTTACCGATTTCCGTTACGACTTCCAAAATCTCCTTAATAATGGGGTTGGTCATTTTGGCATTCAACTGGTATGCTTCCCCGCCATAGCCGAATTTTTCCATATAGAATTGTTCGGCTTCGGCAGATTTTTGTTGAATTTGTTGTTGCAATTCCTGTTTTCGGGCGTCCGAACACATAGTGCATTCTTCGAGCTGAGTGCGGAGGTCTTCGATTTCACTTTGAGCGACTTCCAACTGCCCCTGCCAGCCTAAAATAATCTTGTCGTATTTCTCTTGAACATCTTTTTTGCCTTCATATTTTTCAAAAATAAAAGCAGAATTGATGTAAGCAAACTTTAAGGGTTTATTCTGAGCTTGCAAGGGTTGTAACGCAAACAGGGCATAGCCGATGCTCAAACATACCATGAAAATTGCGGTTAATTTTAGAATACGCATTTTGCTAAACGATCCTCCTCATAAGAGTCTGATTTTCAATAACTTGCATATGGTCTATCAATAGCAACTTGCAATCATGCCAAAGCAGTGCTAAGGATACGAGATTCTCCCACAACTGTCAAGAGAAAACTCAAACCCATCGAAGCCTCTATTTGCTGGCGAAAAGGTTATTTGATAAGGGTCATCATTTTCGGACCTACTGGGGTTTCATTCACCTCAAGTTCATAGAGATATATTCCACTGGGAACAGGCAGACCGTCAGAAGTCATTCCGTCCCAGACCACCGAATGAAGACCTTCATCTTGGATTCCGATGTCAAAGGTTTTGATCCGTTGACCTTCCAGATCATAGATGTGAAGCCGCACCGGTACATCGGAAGAGTTGATCGTATAATCAATTGTGGTCTGTGGATTAAATGGATTGGGGTAATTTTGGTGCAAAATGTGGGCTTTCGGTGCATTTTCACTTTGCGGCGGTTCGTCTCCCCCATTATAAGTCACCATAAGTGGTGCATGGAATGTCTCCCGAAGCGTATAGGCTTCAATATCAGCCAAGCGATAAAAATAGGTCTTGCCCACAGCCACATTTGTATCCAGAAAACTATATTCGTGAGGCATAGTTGACGTTCCCGCACCGGGGATCACATCTGTACCACTGATTAATTCATAAGGATGATGTTCATCTGAGCGGCGGTAAACGCGGAAACCCAGATTGTTGATTTCGGCGGCGGTAGTCCACCAGAGCAAAACACCATTCTTGTGCATTTCCCCATAAAATCGGTCTAATTCAACAGGTAAAGGTGTTCCATCCAGTTTCGTCCCGGGGGAGAATAAAGCACCTGCCGAACCGCTAGCCGTACTATGTTTGACAAAATCCCCCGTTATATCAGGCGAACGGGTCAGAGATTGGTTGTCCCCTCCTTCCGAGCCATATATTACTTGCATCACAAGGCTATCAGCATCGTCTTTGAGGGTAATGGTGTCACCGCTGTTGTTCAAACTCAACCCCCCGGATGATGCCGTTTGGACGATGCTTCCTCCAAAGCTACCGGTAGGCGAGCCTCCCCCAAATACAACGATACCTTGACCCGCATTAATGATGGTATTTGCTGGAAAAGTATGCCGAATAGAAAGCGCATCCGATAACGTCCACCCCGAAAGATCGATCGCCGTGTTTTCGTCATTAAATATCTCAACAAACTCATCATCGGCGGTATCTACAATTCCATCGCCATTGGCATCACCCAATGTCGCATCGGGATCGGCTAAAATTTCATTGATGATCAAGTTTGGGAGGTCATTATCGGTGATTGTCAGGTCAAAGGTAGCTTGACTACCCACTTCAGCGGCATTTCCTCCGGCGGGATTTTGAAGGGTAAAGGTAAGTGTTTCATCGGCTTCAGGGAGTGCATCATCCGTGATGATAATGGTTAATGTTTCATTGGTAGATGAATTGGCAGGAAATGTTACAGTTTGGGTGGTATAATTATCAATATCGGCGGCATCCCCAGTTGTTAGGGCCACTTCAACCGTGGTGGCATTGCTACTATCTGGGTTTGTGATGGAGATGGTTAAATTGTAGCTGCCGCTAGCTTCATTGACCGTTGCGGAAGCGGTGGTAAATTCAAGGCGTGTTGGGGTGCTTGCTCCGGCAGGTGCTAGACCAAACCCGGTCATCGTGTCATCAGTTGTAATTGTTTCATAGCGAATACTGGGGTCGCTCCATCCATCAATATCCCCAGTCGTGATACCGGAACGCAACCCAATATTTTGATCTGCCGTTGAAACTCCGCTGCCTTGCCAAGCGGTACCCGGGTCTATACCGGGTTGTCCGAACGTGTCTTTTATCTCACCTCCCACTTGAATTTGCAGAGCATCATCTCCGTTAAAGGTGAATCCTTTGAGGTAAAATGTTGCCCCGTTAGACTCAGTAATGGTTTGTAGGTCTGCTGTTCCAATAACGATCACGGCGTTTGGCGCAAGAGTACCGGTATTTAACGTAAAATCAGGACTCAATGGAGCACCATTTGTCCCTTTTAAGACCACAAGAGTTGTTGCGGAAAAGTCGATGGTATTACCGGAGACATTCCACAATTCGATTCCTTTTGGAGACGTTCCGGCGCCCGTCTCGATATATTGGCTGATAATTAGTTCATTTGCCCCAAAACCAGTTAAAGGTGAAATCAGGATCAGCATGACCCAATAAATATATAAACGCATTTTGAAGACCTCCCATACCACCGGTGTTTTTGGAAAAACGTGCTTGGTATGAGCAAAACATATCAAAATAGTAAAAAAGCGTCAACCTTTTTTTGATAAAATTAATGGAGGCAAGAGACGGGGGGGATAGTTTGCGAGCTAAATTTGGATAGGGTCAGTTTAAAACGACAAATCCCCACCTAAGAGTGGGGATTTATAAAGAATTCCCGGCGATGCCCTACTCTCCCACACCGTCTCCAGTGCAGTACCATCGGCGCAGAAGGGCTTAACGACCGTGTTCGAAATGGGTACGGGTGTGTCC
>RFFQ01000175.1 GCA_003697105.1 Gemmatimonadota bacterium
ATATAGGATAAATCAAAACATCAGGCAAGAGTTTTTTTTATAATAACTCGGTTTTACAAGTTTTCTGTTGATATTGGATGATAATACGTGTACAATTTGCATGAATAGTAAGCAGTTTTCAGCTTGCAGTGTACAAAACTCACAAACTCACAAACTCATCAAACTCACAAGCTCGTAAAACTCACAAACTCATGCCGGAACTGATCCCCATCTATCGTCAAAAATTACGTGAGCAGATGCAAGCGATTCGGGAAAATGACCCGCTCCAAGCGCAGGATTTAGAGCACATATATGTGGCGCTCAGTGTGCGAGTAGAAGCCGAGGAACGCGCCATTCGCGAAACAACAGATGTGATCGATATTGAGGAAAGCCAAAAAACTATCGCCGCCTTGGAAGCCATTACTGAATATCCGCTTTTGCTCATTTTCGGTGATCCCGGCAGTGGCAAAACCACACTCTTGCGCCATTTGGCATATCTTTACGCTCCGGCACAAACCGAATTTTTACCCTTTTTCGTCCGGTTGCATGATTTTGCGGCTCGAAATCTCGCGCTAATCGAGTATCTGGCGCAAAAAATTCGGGAAGAGCACCGGTTACCGGTTTCTGCCGAAAATATCCATCACTGGTTTGATCAGCAGCGGGTACTCCTCTTGTTAGATGGGTTGGATGAAGTGAATCCGAACCGGCGGCAATGGACTCTACGCTATTTGAACAACGAATTGCAAACCTTGCCCGGGGTGGATCACCGTATTTGTGTGACCTCGCGGATGTCCTATCATTTAGCCTCATCGGATGTCTTTTTTGCCAGTTCAGAGTTGGAAGATTTTCAGGTGGCGGTCTTGAAACCCTTTGACCACCATCAGATTGTCGAATTTATCCACC
Source organism: Gemmatimonadota bacterium (assembly GCA_003697105.1). Classification (GTDB taxonomy): domain Bacteria; phylum 4572-55; class 4572-55; order J002; family J002; genus J002. The sequence goes on from RFFQ01000175.1 coordinate 883, forward strand.
GGCACGTTGAACGGGACCCCCAGCCGTTAATCACCCAAATAGAACAAACCTCCTCGTTACATCGGTTGGCACAAACACCGATCCTGCTGAAAATCATCACCATTGTGTACGACCAATCCCCACCGGATCGAACATTACGCTCGCAACGGACAGACCTCTATGCCGATTGTGTGGATTTACTGCTAGATCGCTGGAACCAACAAAAGCAAGTGGTACGGCTCAACCGGTTTCCCAAAGGAGTCCGGTTGCGAGCCTTAGCCGCGATGGGCTTTGCGGCTCATTTGCAGCAACAACGGTTTATCTCTGAGGAAATTCTCGCCGCTGCAATCAAAGAACGCTTGCCGGATTTTGTTTCGCGTGATATTTTGTACGAAATTGCTGAAAATAGCGGTATTTTACGTCCCGTCGCTCAAGCTCATTATGAATTTCTGCACTTGACCTTTCAGGAATACTTCGCCGCCCGAGCGATGTGGGCAATGCCAGCCAAAGTGGAGGTCGCGGTAGATTCCCGCAAATTGGCGTGGTGGCGAGAAGCTTTTTTGCTGTATGCCGAGATGGCAAACGATGCCACACCACTACTGGAATACCTCACACAGGCAAAAGATAATATCTTTCGGAGTTATCTTTTTTTAGCCGGAGAATGCCTGCCGCGCGCGCGTTGCCAACGCGAAGTGCGAGAAAACATCCGCCGGCAATTAGCTAAAGTCCATAAAAAAGACCGGTATCGCAAACTCCGCGAGATTGCCGGTCAACTCCTCAAAGCGGAACTAAACGGATGAGCCGATACCTCATCATAATATGGCTGGTGATGATCGCCGGCACTGCTGGAGCCAGCGTGACGGTCTCCCCCAATGGAACACCCACCAACCCCGGAATGATTCGCTACACCAAGCCCGGGGCATCGCCAGTGCTGACCTACTGGTTGCAAAATACAACCCACCAACCCCAAACGGTCATCCTCAAGCCCGAACTGATCGGCAAAACCATCTACCTTGCCCCCCACCGGTTGCAGACGGCAATCGATCTGAATCAAAATGGAGAATGGGACGCCGGAGATCGAAAAACCACTACGGTGGAAGTGCTCCCCCAGATGATGCAGACCCTCTTCCTGAAAGTGTACATCCCCATTTATGCCACGATGGGTGACTCCTTACTGGTGAACCTGATTGCAACGGCGGGAGACCATACCGATCAGGATAACGTCGCCGTTTTGCGCTTGCAAACGATTTCGGCGCCGCCAGTTAAACCTCCGGTCACACTGCCGGAATTACCGTATGACGTCCAAGAACAGACGATTACGGATTCCAGCGGAACGGAAAAAGTGTTTATCATTGAAATTCCGCTGGAAGATGTGCCCGATTCGGTACCGGAACACCTCCCAGAGATATTTTCGGATTCGCTCTTACCCGCCCGCAAAGATTCCTTTCCCCCCGCCAAAGGAAACACGAGCGCTCCCCAAACCTTCCGGCACTACCAAGCCCCTGCAGTAGATTCACCCTGGAAAGATATGTACTTTTGGCTACTTATCGGCGGTATTCTCCTCTTTCTGGTGGTGTTCGGCGGTATCGCCTCCAACTCGAATTTCCGGTCTCGATTTTTAGGTTAAGAGATGAAACACCTTGTCATCCTGATGTTCATCATTACCACAATTACCACACCTTGGGAGATATTCGCGCAAGATGAACCCCTTGAAGTGGATATTGAGGATGAAAGCGAATCCACCCGTTGGAGCGAGCTACTCGACGATCTACGCCAAAACCCACTCGACCTCAATCGCGCTACGGCAACGGAACTGGAACAACTTTTTTGGATTTCACCTCTGGTAGCGCAATCGATTGTTCAATGGCGACAGCAACACGGGGTATTTGAACACCTGACGGACTTGCTACGCTTTGATGGTGTCGATCCTGCGTTATTGGCACAGATTGAACCCTATGTGGTGGTACACACCCCGCCCCGGCGCGAAATTCATCTGGAAAGCCGCCACCGCTGGATCGATCCCGATGCCAATGAGGGAGTACATCTGGATGCCACCGGCAAAAGCTACCAACGACTGCGCGTAGAGTACGGCGAGCATCTGGCAATCGGCGCTTTGGCTGAAAAAGACCCCCAAGAAACCCATTGGGCTGATTTTTGGAGCGGCTATGTGGAACTTCAACATTATCATGGTATAAGACGAGCTGTCGCTGGGCATTATCAGGTGCGTTTGGGGCAAGGCTTGCTGTTTTCCAACCGCAGTACCCTTGCCAAAGAACTGCGATGGATCAAAAGCAACGGCACGGGCATCAAACCATACACCGCCAGCCATGAAAATCAAGGACACCGGGGAATCGCCGCCGAAATTGCCTACCACCGCCTCACCACACGACTCTTTTACGGTAATACCCGACGTGATGCGACTAAAAATGAAGATGGTACCATTAGCGGATTGGATGATAGTGGCGACCATAGCGGCAGTGGTGCGGATAAAAAAGATGTGTTAGCAGAGCAATTGATCGGGTTCAACATAAATTACGCAATCCAGCCTGAAATTCAGATGGGGTTGACGGGGTACCACAACCGGTATAACCGGGTATTTAATCCTGCCATCGGAGAAAGCGACGCATTTTACCGGTTTCGCGGCGAGGAACAGACAATGCTGAGCGCCGATTTCAATCTCTACACCACCGGTTGGAATCTTTTCGGTGAGGTTGCCACCGACACCGGGGCGGGAAACGCACTGGTACTGGGAGGCATAACCCAGTGGAAACCGCTAAAAATAGGGATATTGTACCGTCATTATGATGTGGATTTTTACAGCCCGCATGGACAGGCATTCCATGAATATGACACTCGTAATGAGGAAGGTTTTTATTTGGGAGGGGAACTCAAAGCCACCACCAACAGCCGCATCACCGGTTATATCGATCTGTTCTGGCGACAATATCGCAGTTATTTTGAGAAATTACCGCCGTATGGCTACGAACAGTATTTGGAACTTCAGTATCGTTTTACACCACACATCACGTTGACCATCCGGCAAAAAGTACGGGGCAAGGAGAGCCGTTCTACCATTCATGGCACCGCTGAAACCCGGTGGGAAACCCGAATACATCGCCGCTTACAACTGGATTACCAGTTGAGCCAAACCTTATCTGTACGGGGGCGGCTGGAGTGGTACCGGCAGTCGTACCGGCATATCCATCCCGGGCTGGAATCCGAATTGATGTACGGACAAATTCGTTGGAAACCGGCGTCAAGCATCACCCTTACGGGTCGATGGACGATGTTTGGGGAGGGAGAATCTGCCGCCATCTCGTCCCGATTGCCGGTTTACCAGTATGAAACCGATTTACCGGGCATGAGCCGGACAGTGGGCTTGTACGGGAAAGGTTCAAAGTGGTTTGGAGTGTACCAACAAAAAATTGGCGATCAGGTTCTCCTGACCGCCAAATATGAACATCAACTTCAAAATGATAAAAATGATCAGGGATACCGCTCTTTACGCCAATATCGCCTTCAACTGGATACCCAATTTTAGCTATTCCCCAATCAAGTTACGAATGCGTTCCAACACTTCATCCGCATCAAATGGTTTAATGATATGTCCATCCGCACCAATGCCTTTGCTGATCCGGTCATAAATCGGTTCTGATTTGGCGGTCAGCACAAGCACCGGAATATCTCGGGTTTCTTCATGTTCCCGAATAGAGTGGAATGCTTGATACCCATCCATTTTGGGCATCATAATATCTAAGATGATAGCATCTGGGGTTTCTTCAACGGCGGTCTTAACGGCTTCTTCTCCATCTGCCGCAGTAACCACGTCATAACCGTCGTCTTCTAAGAGTAATTTCAAGAGTTCGCGAATGTGTTCTTCATCATCCGCAATCAAAATCTTCTTTTTTGGCATTAGACTAACCTTTCTATCCACAAATGAACAGATTAAACCGATCCGGCTTCAATGTTCATGACTATATAAAATACTCTAGTTCACTGTCAAGTAGTTTTTTGAAAGCCCGCAAAATGGGAACACAAGATGTTCAGCCATCTACCGCCAAACCCGGAGATTTTGCTTGACTATTTTGCCAATTTCGGAGATAATAGGCACATTTGTTCTGATCATCCTCGTAAAGAAAAAGAGGTGCAATGCCAAACCACCACCTGTGGATCGAATCCATTTTAGAAAATGAAGCCCTCACCGACGGGCTGACCGATACCGACGCCCAAATCCTAATCGATTGGGTAATTTCGCGGCTTAAAACCGCCCATTCAGAAACAGAAGCCGATCACTGCCGCCACCAAATGCGGTATCTAAGCAAAGCGACCCAAGCAATTTGGGGCAAAAGCAGTGAGAAAAAATGCCGGTTTTATCTGGGGAAGCTCTTTCCTGAAGCCCGCCTTTCGGAGATCCAAACGGCAACCACCACCCTCGCCACGCCCACCGACGTATTAACGTACCTTTTGAACCATCTTGATGAGGCTTAAGATGAATATCACCAAGCGTTTACTGATACTTATCCTTCTGATCACGGTCTGGGGATGCCAGCCCCTGCCGGAACAGAACGCCCCCGCACATTCCGGCACAAATGAATCCCAAACAGAGACCACCCCGGAAAGCGTGGCATCCGAGAATACACCCCCCGTTGATCAAGCACCGGCAGAATCTGCCCCAACGATTGAGGTCTTTTTTAGCCAAGTTGATGACGGTCCAGAAGCCGCCGCCGCCAACCCGAACAATATCGATAAAAAATTAGTGGAAAAATTAGACCTCGCAAAAACATCCATTGATGCCGCGTTACATGAAATCGATAGTGAGCGCATCGCCGAAGCTCTGATGCGTGCCAAAGAACGGGGCGTAATGGTCAGTGTGGTTACCGAAACGGATTACATGGACGAATTTTCAATTGAACAGCTTCAGGAAGCCGGTATCCCGATTGTGAATGATAACGGGCGTAGCGGCTTGATGCACAACAAATTTATTATCATTGATGGGGAATTTGTCTGGACGGGTAGCCTGAATACTACCGATAACGGCGCCAACAAAAACAATAATAACGGGGTGTTTATCCACTCCCCCGAACTGGCAGAAAATTTTGCCGCTGAATTTGAGGAGATGTTCAACAACCAATCCTTTGGGAAACGCTCTCCAAAGGAGATCCCCCACCCAGTGGTACAACTACCGGATGGCACGGAACTCCTCGTCCGATTTTCTCCAGAAAATGAGGTGGATCAACTCATTATTGATGAAATCGGCACTGCCCACACCCAAATCCGATTTATGGCGTTCAGTTTCACCCATGATGGAATCGGAGACGCCCTGCTCCAAAAAGCGGCAGAAGGGGTGGAGGTGAAAGGGATTTTTGAAAAACGCGGCTCCACCACCCGTTACTCCGAATTGCCGCGCTTGTTGGAAGCCGGTTTGGATGTGCGTCAGGATGGAAATCCCTATGTCTTGCATCATAAAGTGATTGTCATTGATGATCAAACCACCATTTTAGGATCATTTAATTTTAGCCAGAACGCAACCAAAACCAACGATGAAAATCTGCTGGTGATTCGCCATAATAAAGCCGTCGCCGATCAATTTTTACAGGAATTTGAACGGTTGTACGCAATTGCCGCCGTACCGGCATCGTAATTTATCTCACCTTTTGGGTAGGAGGCATTTCAATGGATAATCTTATTTCGCAAGCCCTCACATTTTTAACCACGACCGGGGTTTCCTTTTTAGTTCGTATCGTGACCGCAATCCTGATTTTTTATGTTGGGAAATGGATTGCCAAACGGATTGTCAAATTCGCCAATACGTCGATGACAAAAGGCGGGATGGAGGATACTCTGGTTAAATTTCTAACCAGCATTATGGACGTGGCATTGATGACGCTGGTCATCATTGCGGCGTTAAGCCGGTTAGGGATTCAAACCGCCTCGTTTATTGCGGTCTTAGGGGCGGCAGGGTTAGCCGTTGGGTTTGCCCTGCAAGGCACGCTTTCCAACTTTGCCACCGGAGTGATGATCGTCCTGTTCCGGCCGATTAAAGCCGGGCAATTGGTGGAAGTTGCCGGAGTTTTTGGCCGGGTGAAAGAAGTTCAAATTTTCACCACCATCATCCTCACCCCGCAAAACAAGCAGGTGATTATTGCCAATTCCAATGTATTGGCGGGGAACATCGTCAATTACAGTGCCGAAGGGCATATTCGTCTTGATCTGGTTTTTGGGATTGGTTATGATGATGACCTGCGGAAAGCAAAACGGATACTGGAAGAGATTGTCGCCAGTGATGAGCGAATCTTAAAAGACCCGGCACCAACCGTTGGCGTGCTAGAACTGGGTGATAACAGTGTCAATTTTGCCGTAAATTCTTTTATCGATCCCGAAGATTACCGGGCCGTGCTGTTCGATCTGCATGAGCGGGTTAAACTGCGCTTTGATGAAGAAGGCATCTCGATCCCCTATCCCCAACGCGACGTACACCTGTATCAGGCGAGCTAAGCGAAGCGCCTGACGTTTAGTAAACATCGTGATAAAGTGCCTTGTAACACACCCCGTTACAGGGCACTTTATTTAGCCAAACGGAACCGCATCACCGGAATACAAAATAGACGATGACCCTTGACCAGCGCTATCAGGAAATTTTAAACTATCTCTATTACGAAATTGGACACTTCAACGTCAAATTGGGGTTGGAGAATATCACGGAATTGCTACGACGGTGGGGAAATCCCCAAAATCGCTTTTGGAGCGTGCATGTGGCGGGTACCAACGGGAAAGGCTCGGTTTGTGCCACCACCCAAGCATTGCTCACTGCGGCAGGCTACCGGGTCGGGATGCTCACCTCACCACATCTCGTCGATTTTCGGGAGCGCATCCGGATCGGCAACCAACTGATTTCAAAGGCGGATGTGGTGCGCTGGATCGAGCGCCTCCGCCCCGATGTGGATGACATCGGTGCAACCTTTTTTGAGACTCTGACGGCTCTCGCTTATCTCTATTTCGCCGAAAATAAAGTAGATTACGCCGTGATTGAAGTTGGTTTGGGCGGCAGATTGGACGCCACTCGTTTAATCAACCCCGCCGTGACCGTCATCACCAATATTGCCCTTGACCACCAGCGTTTGTTGGGCGACACCGTGGAAAAAATTGCCTACGAAAAAGCGGGTATCATCAAACCATCTATTCCGGTGATAACTGCCGCCACCCAGCCCGAAGTGTTAGAGGTGATATGTGGCGTTGCTGCCGAAGTGGAAGCTCCCGTCATCCCGGTGCAACGCGCGGCAACCTGGGACAACATCTCCCTGATGCCCACGGGAACACAATTTGATTATCACCGCAATAACCACCATCTGGAGCACCTCCAATTTGCTTTGCTGGGTGAACATCAGGTGATAAATGCGGTTACGGCACTTCTGGCGGTGGAACATCTTCCAAAATTGAATTTGACGGAAACCACCATCCGTAAGGGTCTGCAAGAGACCCAATGGCACGGACGGTTGCACCGGATCCAACGGGACCCGTGGATTGTCACGGATGGTGCCCACAATCCGGCGGGGATGATGACCCTCATCACATCCTTACCACACATTTTTACCTATGAGCGGTTGATCTGGGTATTCGGGGTACTGAAAGGGAAAAGATACGAAGAAATGATGGCCCAGATGGAACCTATCGCGGCGGAAATCATCTGTACCCAAGCAGAAAGTGAGCGCGCGGTGGATTGGCAGCTCTTGACGGAAGATGTGAGCCAATTGGTGGCATTGCCGGTGGTCGGCGCATCCCGCGTAGCCGAGGCAATCCAAATAGCGCTGGCAAAAGCCACCCCACAAGACCTCATCTGCATTGCCGGATCGCTCTACATGGTGGGGGAAACGTTAGCCTATTTTAATCAAACCCCAGAGCAATTACTCTCAAATTCAAACATACTCACCCCGTGACCACGGCGGAGTCACGCCATGCCAATTTGGAACGAACCCGCGACCCCAACGATTGCAACCCCGCACCGGCAGACATGGATGAAACCCCAAACGGAAATCCGGCCAGATGACTGGCTGTGTGCCCAATGCCGAGCCTTCATCACGTCCGAACGGGATCGATTTCTATACAACGGATTTAGTGAATTTGAATTTACCAACCCGGGCGGCTATACGTTTGGGATTATCACCTTTTCCCGCGCGCCGGGCTGCGTGGTGGAGGGTACACCCACCCTAGAATACACCTGGTTTGCCGGGCATACGTGGACGATCTGTCTCTGCCGCGGGTGTGCCCTGCATCTGGGCTGGCGATACGATGGGCAATATCAATTTTTTGGTCTGATCCGGCGTCGCTTAATTCGGGCAAGCACAATATTTAATTGATTGAAACCGGCTAAGCGGCAGATTCATGGCGTCGTATCCTTACCCGCCGGCGCTACAAACAACGATCCGAGCCGTAGTTTTTCGCCGGTGGTGGGTTCTTCCCGCAACAGTTCTTCCAATTCATCCACACTGGGCAGCTCCGCCAAATCCCGCAGACCGAAATGTTCTAAAAATTTAGGCGTTGTACCGTACAACAACGGACGCCCCACATCATCGGACTTCCCTTGGATTTCGATCAGATTCAATTCCAGCAATTTACGGATGACACCGGAACTATCCACCCCCCGGATATGGGCAATTTCCGCGCGGGAGATGGGCTGTTTGTAGGCAATAATTGCCAATGTCTCTAACGCGGCAGGCGATAACCGCACGTTTTTAACCTGAGTATATAATTTTGCCACCCATTCTGAAAATGCCGGTTTCGTCATCAACCGGTATCCTTCCCCGACTTCCACAATCGAAAAGGCATGATCCGCATAATGCCGGTTGAGCGATTGAATTGCCGCCCGAATCGCCTCCGCGGATGTATCTTCCAAAAGCTGGTGCAAATCGGTAATCTTCAGGGCATTATCCGCCGCAAACAAGAGTGCTTCAATCGTTTGTTCTAAGGGTGTCAACATGGTCTGTTCTTCCTATCCTGAAGTGGGCAGATGCAAAATAAAGGTGGTTCCTTCGCCTTCCGTGCTTTCAACACGTAGTGTGCCGTTGTGTTCCAGCACAATTTTATGAACCAGTGCCAGTCCTAAACCAACCCCGCTTGCTTTGGTGGTAAAAAACGGGTTAAAAATTTTCGGCAGGATTTCCGCTGGAATCCCATGACCGGCATCGTGGATATGAAGTTCAATCAATTGCTGTTGGGGCAAGGATGTAGCCTGTATCCGAATGTGTGCGGGGTCACCGGTGCGGGCTTCAATAGCATTGTGGATCAAATTGAGGAAAACCTGACGTAACAAGTTTTCATCACCAGCCAGATGCGGTAAATCTGCCGGAATCTCCCGTTGAATGACCACCGGTTCCCGCGATTCAATTCCCTTGCACACCTGATCCAGAAGCGTCTCTAGGTTTACAGCGGTTAGGGTCAATTGGGAGGGACGGGCAAACGCCAGAAAGTCCCGCACGATTATTTCTTGCGTTGCTGCTTCCTTGAAGACGGCATCCAATAGCGCCCGGCGCGGGTCATCTTCCGCTAATTTTTTTTGCAACAATTTGGCATAGCCGATAATCGCCCCCAACGAATTCCGTAATTCGTGCGCGATACCGGCGGACATCTCACCTAAAGCAGAAAGCCGCTCTTTGAGGTTGATCTGCTCTTGCAAATGCTTGATCTCGGTGAGGTCGTTGATGAGTAAGGTTGCCCCCAACAGTGTACCGTGATCATTGTATAAGGCGGAAAGACTCACATCAACCCATATCGCTGGTTTATCCTCAAATTCCAGCAAAACCTCTTGATGTGCCAGAGGTTGATTTTCTGTTAAAATGTTCTCGATGAGGGCTTGCAAAGCGGGATTTTGCCGGAAGAGTGTTGTGAAGTGTTGTCCTCGGGCAGCCGCTTCCGTTCTGCCTAAAATTGCTCCGGCAGTCCGGTTGAAAACCGTCACGTTGCCGGTGGTGTCAAAACTGATCACCCCACTGCCGATACTGCGCAAGATATAATCATTGTAATTTTCGATCCGTTCGGCGCGTTGTTCTGCCTGAGCGTACAGTTCTCGCAAGCGCTGTTCTTTCTCTTGCAGATCGGCAACCATCTCGCGGAAGGTTTCCAGCACAACGCGGAGGTCGGTCTCGTTGGTATCCACATGGCGTTCGCCACGTCCGGTGCGGTACTGGTGTGCTTCCTCCGACAGTTGCCGGATTGGGCGCACTGCCTGCCGGATAAACAAAAATGAAAGCCCTAACCCCACAATGATGCCGACAACCCAGATGATCAGTGTGATGCGCGTCAATAGATCAAGGTGGCGCACGTCACTAATCTCGATCTCCGTCTGGATAACCCTTTCAATCCGGTTGCTTTGGACATTCATGAGCGGGGTGTAATACGCACGATACCAAAGCCCCTGCACCGGATAGGATTTGGAAAACACCGCCAATCCTTCCCCCACATAAAAGCGTTGCTCCGCCGTCAACCCCGCCCAAACGGCGATAGAATCTCCCGAGTTTTGCCGGGTAGAGAACACCACGGTCTGATTCAAATCCATGATCTGAATATGATCGACTAACGAGAGATAGCCATTTTCCGTGATGAACGTCACGAAGGGGTCAAGTTGATCGGGCGAGGGACTGGCAGTACCCCGAAGGAGTGGCACGCGCAGGCTATATTCCCGAATCGCCGTCGCGACCGCCACCAGATTATCATTTTGGCGGGATTCCAACTGCTTCTTGGTCTGAAAGACGACATAAAACGTGATAAAGTTAATGGTCAGTAAAAACGCCATCAGCACCATCACCAAAAGGCGTAACCGGACGCCAAAATCGGTATAATCGCGGCTGAGTTGCCAGAGAGACGGTTTGGATTCGGGAGTCATACCATCACCTGTGGGGGTTGTGGAGAGGGGTTTTGGGGAGGACGTTTGCCGCCAAACCCCATCTTACCGGTGATCATTTCTGCCCGGCAGTACCACGGTTCGAGTCCGGTTGCGGGGAGATAAACGTAGGGGCATCTACCGGTAGATCGTGATGAAAAATCAGCTCGGCTTCTTGAGTGAGTCCTTCGTAAATGTAAGTCGCAATCACGTGTCGATTTTGATCGGGGTTGAGGTCGGTGTATTTCTCGTGGATGCGGGGTGAATAGTGCGGGTCATCAAAAAAATAGATTTTCAGCGTCTGGCGTTTGTTGTGGCGGTGTTGGGATTGCAACATTTTACAAAAGGCGTTGATGTCTCGCTGGGTGGGCGTTTCAATCGCGTAGGCAATCACTTTTAAGCCCCCCACCTTAAAATAGTCGATCAAATGAAAATCACCATAATCCTGTGGCGGTGGGCGTTCCGGTAGTAGGTCTCGTCCGGTCAGCCAGAGAAAACTCACCAGCGTCAAGACAACCCAAATGCCTAATGCCCAGCGAATCCGTTTGTCCTTCATGCGCAACCTAATGTTTTGGAGATACAACCCCACGTTACAAAGTACCGCATTACCGACCGGTTCATGCTCAACATAAATCGTCGCCATGCCGTTCAGCGCGGCCAATTCTCCGGCAATGTCGCCTAGCGCCTGAAAAATCGATAAACTCTGCTCCAGATAAGCGAGTGTCGTCTTATAATCCCCTGGTGCAGCATAAATTTGAACCCTTCCCGCCGGATGCGTTCCAATTCCTCACCGGCAATTTTCCATGTACCAACGGTTTTTTTTGGCATGATTAATCTTCATCCAGCCGGTCTTTATTATCGCGGGCGATGAGCATCTCCGCCACCATCAACCCCAGCACAATCCAGAGGAATTCCTTCCAGAGTTCGCGCCCGTAGCGGGTTTTGGTGATCGCGCTAGCAAGGTTTGCCTGCTCCGGCACCAGGATTGCCTGCGGCAGCAAGTCCGCGGTCTGATCCGGTTGGCGGCGGGTCAAATCACTTTCGCGAGTGTCCACATTCACGGCGTATTTTGCAATCACGCGAGTACCGACCCTTAATTGGTAAATCCCTGCCAGATCGGTATGGGTAATTTCGATCAAGACATGGTCTTGTTGGATTTTCGGTTCGATCAGCGTGGTTTGGTCTTGCGGGTCTAGCACTTGCACGGTCTGTCCGAGTGGAATACTGGGCAGTTGGGTGCGGATGGGCATCCCGACCCGATAATCGGTGTGGTCACCCACAGTGCCGCTTGCCAGATATTGCACGGTACGGTGCATTAGCGGTAGGAAAATCCCTTTAACCGGTAAGTTGCTCCAGACCATATCTGGATTGCTGCCCATCACCAAAATGGCACCTTTTCCCTTTTTGCCCTCCACCAGCAGGGGAACATTGTTGTTAAATGTTGCCAGAACAAAGGTGTTGGGTCCGGGCAACAGCGTGAAGGCTTTATAAAATTGGGCTTGTTCCAAGCTACCGTTCTTTTTATCAGCAAAGACCTGCAAAATAGGGTGGTTCACATCCGCCTGATCGACCGTGATGTAGGTTTGGTGGCGGGTTTCATCGCCAATAGGGGCGGCGATGCTAATCGGGGCAAATTTGGGTAGGAATTCGCGGTTGTAAAATTGGGGGTCGATCCGGTCGCCGAGCATCACTAGCAAGCCACCGCCTTGATCGACGAAGTTTTCCAATTGGGCAACGGCGGTGATGGGGAGGTCGGTGACATTTGCCAAGACAACCGTTTGGTAATCGCTCAAGGATTGGCGGCTAAGGTCTGCCACGGTAATGCGATCTGGCTGGGCAAGAACTTCACTGCCGCGTTGGGGCTGTAGCGCCACACTCAAATAAAACGCTGAATTGCGAAACGGATCGGCTTCAGCCGGGGGCATATCCTCCACAATTAACACGCGGGGACTACTCTGCAAAGTGATCGTAAAATAGTAGCGATTATCCACCGGCAGGACATCATCCGCCAATTCCACATAGCCACTATAGGTGCCTTCTTCTTCAAAAGTGACACTGAGTGCAACAGTATTCACCCGTCCCGCTTTGACACTGATCCCCGCTTGTGCGCGCCGTTCACCCTCGATAAAGAGTTGTACTAATCGATCCGAAACATCCGTTTCACCCAAATTTGCCACTTGAATCCGAAAAACAACCGGTTCACCGAGCCGCAACAGTTGGTTGGAATAATCCACAGCTTGGACCGCCAGATTCTCGGTTTCTTCTGGCAGAATTGGGATGATGTAAGTCCGGGTGGCGTCGTCCAGTTCCAATTCAAGGGGGGATGCCACCAAGCTATCCCAACCAGAGGCTTGGAGGTCGGTGATGAGATACAGTTCCTTATTCAGGTTTTTCGAGGCTTGCAACTGCTCATACGCCTGTACCAGTGCCGGTTTGACATCTGTTGGGCGGTGAGAAAGCGGTGCCGCCCGAATTTCGTCTTTCAGCAGATCAAAATTATAAGTGGGTTGTTCAAAAACCGGCTGGGGTTGGTCTGCAAACAACGTCAGATAGGCTTCATCGCCTTCTCCCAATAGTTCCGTGATAGCCAGTGCCTTGCGTTTTGCCGCCGAGAAGAGCGAACCATCCTGCCGGAGCGCATCCATGCTGAAAGAGTGATCCAGCACAATGTTGATGGAGGTCTTCGCTTGCGCGATCACGCCGGCGCCAAATGCACCCTTCAAAGTTGGGCGAGCCAGTGCCAGCGCACAGAACAACACAATTAAGGTGCGCAGGATCAGCAATAAAATCTGACGGACTTGCAAGCGACGGATTCGTTTACGATGGGAAAGGCGCAAAAAGCGGACAGTACTAAAATCAACGGTTATCGTCTTCTGGCGACTAAACAAATGAATCAGAATGGGTAAGATCGCGGCAATCGCACCCGCTAAAAACGCCGTATTTAAAAAGGTAATACCAAACAAAATTCGGGTTCTCCTTTGATTGAAATGTCATCGAACGGGGTGTTATACTTACGTATTTTAACGGGGAAATTCAAGGGTAAAATCGTGTGGAATTCACGGGTAAGCGTGCGAGCTGGGGAAATTCAGCCCCAGCCGGTGACTGCTCTCTTTCAGGGAGATTTTAAATATTGACAATACCTTGCTTTTTTGATATTGTGAACCCACTTAACCCCGCGTATATTAGCCTACCTTTAGGGAGGTTTAACTCTCATATTTTCCAACAATTTACATATTTTACGATAAGGAGGTGATGTTCCCCAACGTACATATTCAATCTGTTGACTTCAAATGGTTTAGTTGGCAACTGATGATTTCATTTTTTGAGTCGATGTCTTGTCCGGTTTCAGATGAAGCAGATATCGGGCATCCATAAACCCCCAAATTTATTATCCATTTTAAGGAGGAAGTTATGAGCAGATTTGTGTGGCTATCTCTAGTGTTGAGTATCGCACTTGTGTTTGCCAGTTTTACGAGTTCACCGGCGGAAACCTGGGAAGACGATTGCGGTTACTTTGCTATCGATAGCAATGAAAGTGGTGGTCCCGTATTTGAGTGGGTCGATATTAGTGATGTAGGTGAAGAGGTCACCGCCGGTTTACAAGATGATAACTTCATCGGTCCCTTTAATATTGGGTTTGATTTTCCCTACTATTGGTACACCGTAAGCCAATTTTGGATCGGTTCCAACGGCTATGTCAGCTTTGAACCCGGTCTGCTTGCCCAGCCGATGCCGGCTATCCCCAGTACCCGTACCCCCAACAACTTTTTAGCCGTCTATGCGGCTGATTTTATTTTCAACGACATTCCCAACTCCCCCAGCAAATGCTACTATTACCACGATACCGAAAATGGTCGGACGATCATCTCCTTTGAAGATGTCCGTTGCTGGCTTCAAGAGGGGAATCAAGGCGATCATACCTTCCAGATTATCCTGTATGAAGATGGAACAATTGTGTACAACTACCGTGAAGATGAAGGTCCCATCTCCAATAATTCCATCAGTATCGGGATTGAGAATATCACCGGTGATACGGGAATTCAAAATTATTTTGGAGTACAACCCCCGTCCAACTACTCGATTGAATTTCGCTATCCTGAAGAAATTCAGTGTGAAGTCCATGATGTTGCGGTAGAATGGGCATTGACCGAAACCAACCAGGGGCTGTTCAGCCTCGTGGGTCAGGAAAACCCGATCTATGTAAGTGTGTTAAACACCGGTACCGAACCCGAAACCAATATTGAAGTGGAAGTGGATGTATTGCAGGGGATTTTCCTCGATCCGACCGATTACCGGGATCAAATTCAGACCATTGATGCCCTCGAACCGGGGGAATCTGTGTTACTTACCTTTGAAGGGTGGGTACCGGAAGTCGAAGATATTTTTGCCGCCTATATCCAAGTGGATATGAGTGGTGATGAAGTCCCAGCAAATAATGATGTGTTCAGTGAATATTCCGCCGTGGATTACACCGGGGGAGCAACCCTCTCCTTCTGCGACGATACCAACGAAAGTTCAATTTCGTGGATCGGCGGTGAAGGTAACGGGATGGCGGTAGGCTTCCCCGTACCCCAGCCCACAAAAGTTAATGCGATTCACTTCTTTGTGTTGCCGGGTCAAGAAGGCGCGACCACTTTTCGTGGACGCATTTATGATGACAGTGGTGAAGGCGGTCTGCCCGGCAATATTCTGGTAGAGCAAACCCTGCCGATGACGACCAATCAAAATGGCGAATGGGTAACGATGGACGTCTCCGATGAAAATATTATTATCAATGATGGCGCGTTCTACGGTGTGTTTGTCCAAGATGGGGATGATCAGATCGGGACGGATCAAGCCCAACCGATCTCCCGCCGGAGCTACGAATTTATCGGCGCATTCTCGCCATACCGGAGCGGTGATACCGATGATGTCATGATCCGTGCCGATGTGGAATTGGGTGAATTTGCGACCATTACCGGAACGGTCACGGCAGAAGGGTCTGGCGATCCATTGCGGGCAAGGGTCTGGGCAGAAGCCACGGACGGTTCAGTAGTCCAAACCCGCGCCGGTGAAGATGGCGCCTACACATTGATCGTCTCCCCCGGTACGTGGACGGTCTATGCTGAATTCTTCGGCTATGCCCAGTTCGTCAGTAGCGCCTATACGGTGGAAAATGAAGACGTAATCACCCTTGATATCGCTTTGGAAAGCCTGCCAAACGGTATTCTGCAAGGGAATGTAACCGATCTGCAAACCGGTGAAGG
>RFFQ01000176.1 GCA_003697105.1 Gemmatimonadota bacterium
ATTAGTGTGAATGACCCACCCACACCCAGTTTGCCGGATACCTTTTATTTCCATGAAGATACAACCTTTGTACTCAACCTAGACCCCTACGTGATCGACCCGGATAATACCCCGGATGAAATGACATGGCAAGCCAATGTGATTGACCCGGGTACGCTAGGGCTGGCACCCGCTGAAATCCAGATTGATAATGAGCGTACCCTCCACATTACCCCAGCGATGGATGCTTACGGCATGGCAACGGTGCGCTTCACCGTCACGGATGATTCCGCCGCCAGTCGCACGCAGGAGGTGGTAATCATGGTCAGCAATGTCAATGATACTCCGGTGGTGGCGGCAACCGTTGATACGATTTGGATGTTGGAAGATATGCCCGATGAAAGCCTGTATCTGCCGCCGCTGGTGACCGATGCCGATCCGGCAGACCAAATCTCGTGGACATGTCAGGTATTGGGAGCGGACCCCGCGGTGCTCACCTGCTCGATTACCCCCACTAACCGGCTTTACCTCGATCCGCAACCGGATTGGTACGGTGCGGCAGACGTGCTTTTGGTTGCGGCCGATCTGGCGGGAGCAAGGGATTCCACTATCGTGCCGGTGCAAGTTCAGCCACAAGATGACCCGCTCTGCTTCTGCCCGCCGGCGCCGCCCATCCCGGATTTTCTGGATTGTGTGGAAGATGGGCAATGCGAACTGGAAGTTGGCACTTACGTCTTTGACCCCGATGGGGATACGGACATCACCCAATGGTCATACCAAATCACGGCGGGCGGTCTTATCGGTTTGCAACGGGTTGATTTTCTGCCCGATTCCCTCAATGCAGAGCGGGCGGTGTTCGTCTTTGATGAAAATTGGGCGGGCGATAAAACGATCCGCCTGACGGTGGAAGATGGCAACGGGAATTCTACCAGCCATGAGGTGAACATCCATGTGGAACCGCAGAATGACCCCCCATTTTTTACGAATATCCCAGATACCACGTTGGCGGCGAGTGAGTTAGTACCCTTTTGCTATACCTTGCGGGCTTCGGATGTGGACGATGATGACCTGACCTTGCATTTTTCGGATATGACGAACCTGTTTGATGTTGACTCCGTTAGTGGGCGCTTCTGTTTTACGCCGGCGCGGGGTCAAATCGGCTATTATCCAGCAACGGTGTGTGTCTCCGATGGAGATAGCACCGTCTGCGCCGAGATCGCGTTCGACATCCGGCAGGTTTACCATCCGGCGGATGTGGATGGCAATTTTCAGGTGGATTTGGTGGACGTGCACCTTGTGTTGCTCCATTGGGGGTCTGCCGATGATGGTTATGACCTTACCGGCGATGGCCGGGTGGATATTGCTGATCTGCAATTTGTCATTCGGAATCTAGGTGCACCTCGTCCGTAAAGGGGCGGTTTTCTGAATACCGCTTATCTATCCTTAAACTTCTCAAATGGAGGTGATTCTCTTATGCCAAAATGGAATTCCTGCCCCAGTTGCGGGCATCGTCCCGGCAGTGGCCTCTTTAGTGGAAACTGGTTTCCGGTCTATCAATGCAAAAAGTGCCGTAAAACCTTTTGCCACAAGTGCGGGCTCCGTAATGGAGAGGAATGCCCCTCCTGCGGCTCGCGCGAGAAACAAAAAGTAGGCGAAGTGTACCGGTAGCATCCCCGGTTTTTACGAAAGTTGCTTTCTTCAAGCGCTGTGCCCTTTAGCAAGGCACAGCGTTTGTTTTTTATTGCAATCATGCCGGATTTATGCTACAATTCCCCTGCTTGTGCTTGTTCGCGTGCTCGGTATAGGATTCTTTTGAGATGCCTGATCCTCAAACATTTCGCACCTTTTGCACCTTTACTTTGGATAATACCCGGTTGGGTATTGATGTGAGGCACGTGCGAGAGAGTTTTTATCTACCACCACATTTCACCCAGATTCCACTGGCGCCACCGCTGCTGGTAGGGGTGACCGTTTTTCAACAGTCGGTGTTGCCGGTTTTAAAAATTCATTCGTTTCTAAATATGCCGAATTCGAGTCGTACGGCGACAACGTCGGTGATTGCGGTTGAAGTGAACGATTATCAAGTGGGTATTTGGTCAGATACCGTACCCCGCTTGCGGATGGTGGACCCGGCCGGATTACACGTACCCGATGAGCCACAACCGTATGTGTCGTACCTGTTTCAGCACGAGGAGGACTTAATCTCTGTCCTCGATCTGCCGGTATTGCTTCAGGATGCTCAACACCAGTTGGAGATAGATTAGCGCTTATGTTTGGAAAATTAACCTCCCTCAAACAGCAGTTGCGGGTGCATTTTGTCATTTTGGGATTGTTGGTGGCACTGGTTGGAAATGGGGTCGTTTGGGTGTATTTGGGGAGTGTGTTGCGCACGTCGGCAGAACAGCAATTGGTAGCCATAAATACGGCAAAAGGGCGGGCAGTCCATAACTGGTTGGATGAACGCTTGCGGGATGTTCGCACTGTGTCGGAGTTGCCGCTGGTGCGCCGTTACTTGCGCTCTGATCCCGATTCCATTAGCCGCTATTTTGCCAATCTCAAAACCATTTTTCAAATTTATCAGGAAATTGCGATTTTTTCGACCAAAGGTAGCCCGTTGGCATCCTCGGGTTTGGTGATTTCCACCCAAAATAGGGCGCAGATGCCCTACTTTATCCGGGCGATGCAAGGGCAGACCGGCTTTCAGAACATCTATTTTTCCCCCGAATACCAAGCTATACTCCTCTCTGTTTCCGCACCGATTTATGACCAGCCTCCAGACCCGATTGACCGCCGGACCATCGGGGTGGCTGTGCTTCATGTCCGGCTGGATGACACCCTCTGGAAAATTTTGACCGACCGCACCGGTTTGGGTGAAACCGGTGAATCGTATCTGGTCAAATATTACAATGACGGAACCCAATTACAGGATACGGAAAATCCAGTCTTGGCGTCCCCCTCACGGTTTTCGCGAGATTTACTCCGATTGGGCTTCAAAAATCCACAAGACCCGCTGGATTATGTGCTCAATACCGGTCTTCCACTGGAAACCGAAGCGGTTAAAGCCGCCCTTTCCGGTAACAGCGGCACCCTGATCAACCGGGACTATCGCGGGAAAAAGGTACTCTCTGCCTACCATTTTATTCCCGGGCAACAGGATGACCTACGCTGGGCGCTGATCTCCCAAATCGATCTGGGAGAAGTCCTGGCACCCCGGTGGCGATTGATGTTCAGTTTGATTCTCATCGAGGTGATCTTGATTTTCGGTTTGATGATGGTGTTGACCGGTGTATTGCTCCGGCAAATCAAACCGGTGCTGATGTATTTCCGCGGGACGTTGCAATCCGCTTTGCGTGGGGAACCGCCCCAGCATGGTGTCCCGCTGCCTCTCGCCCTTCAATTGGATGAATTTCAACCGGTGGTGACTGATACCGACCAACTGTTGCAAATCCTGAAAACTGCCACCACCGATCAGGCACATTACCGCCAGTTGCAGCACGAAGTCGATCAATTTATAGAGCGATTTTCCCTCCCGTTAGCTGAACAGATGAAGTCTGGTACTGCCTTCCATTTCCACCAACTTGAGGGTCTTTCAGCAATCTATCACACGCTCCGGAATACGCTTAAACACGTGCAGGAGGCTCTCGACCGGTTGCAGAACGAATTGGTACAAACGCATCGTGAAAGTAAGCTTATTGCTGAACGGGTCCAAAAAGATGCTAGCCATCATTTGGAGCAATTTATCGAATTGAAACCGGCTTTAAACGCGGTGCATGAGGTGCAAGTCCGCTTAAAAACCGATGTGGAATCCACGGTGCAATTACAACGGGAATTTCAGGAATCTGTGTTGCGCAATGTGGAAACGATTTCGGAAACGGTTAAGCGCGTCGATCGCTTGTACCAGCAGACTCAAGCGGTGGCACAAACGGCAGAATACCTCGCCGGGCAGATTCAGCGCCTTGAAGATGGAGTCCAAACCATAGGAGAGATGGCTTCGCAGATTTCCATGCTGGCATTGAATGCCAATATTGAGGCGACTCGTGCTGGAGAACAGGGGCAAGGGTTTGCCATCGTTGCCGCCAAAATCCAGACCATGGGGGAACGTGCGGTCACGGTTAGCCAAGATATGGTCACTGGCGTGCGCTCCTTGCAAACCGGTGCCCAAGAGATGAACGAGGCTACCACGGCTCAACAACGGGCGATGGATGAGGCGGTGCAACAAATTGAACGTGCTCAAAGTACACTGCATTCCCTCGAAATTCAGACCATTCAGGTGTCAGACC
Source organism: Gemmatimonadota bacterium (assembly GCA_003697105.1). Lineage (GTDB taxonomy): Bacteria > 4572-55 > 4572-55 > J002 > J002 > J002. The sequence continues at coordinate 4,260 of RFFQ01000176.1, forward strand.
AACTCAAAGCGCACTTAACGGATGTCAAAGTGCAGGAAAACCATGTGAGCACTCTCCGGCATCAATTTGAAAGTTTACAGAGCCGCGCCCAGCGCATTAGTTCCGATCTGAAACCGTTACAAGAGTTGTTATCCCAACTGGCACAAAGCATGGCGTATTTTCAGCAGATCGAGCACCTGTTCCAATCCGAACTGACTTCCCGTACACGTTCAACCAAGTTGGACCCGAATGACACAGATGATTAATGCAACCTCCGCTACACTAATCCCTTACGCCGCCGGTTTGCCGGATCGGGTGGAAATTCCGAACACCGAATTAGACCGCCTGAGCGAATTGCTGGCGGTACTCCAACTGGATCATGACCTTCTGCATCTGGATTTGCATCACTTGCCGGAGGTTTTACCGCGCCAATACCACATTGAACTGCAACGCACGTTGCAAACCCTCAAGCGGCTGCAAGCTGAAATCCCGCCGGTGGATGTCCGGCGATTACAAGATGCCATTCAGAATTTACAACAGGTTGTGGCAGATTTGGAAGATAATCGTTGCCGATTGCAACGGCACTCCCAACGTCTTCAGGATCAATTTGCTACCTTGCAAACCCGTTTAGATCGGGTGATGGATGGTTTTCAGGCGTGGCGGGATGTACCGGTACAGGTACTTTACGATCAGATGATTCCGCGCATTCACGAATGGGCGGCAGCTTATGGTAAATCCGTGGAGGTGGTAACCCGTGGGGCAGATTTGCACTTAGACCGCGAAATCGCTAACCATCTACTCCCACCGGCGTTAGAAATAGTGCATAATAGCTTAAAACACGGTATCGAACCCCCCGATGAACGTGAACGTGTCGGCAAACCGCCGGTGGGGCGGTTGTATTTGGATGCCTTGACGGAAGGGGATTCCGTCTTGTTGGGGGTGGAAGATGATGGACGTGGAATTGACTGTCGCGCCTTGCTCAAACAGGCATTGGAACGGGGAGCGTTGAGTCGTGCCCAAGCCCGAAGACTCTCACCTACAGACCAACTGCATCTAGTTTACTTGCCGGGAATTTCCTTGACCTCGGATGCCGGTCGCGGGCTATTTGATGCGCGCTCCCAATTACAACAATTGCGGGCACTGATCGAGATCGATTCTGAAACCGGTATCGGCACCTCGTTTATCATTACGGTGCCCCGTTCGCCGCATACCACAACGGTGTTATTAGTGGATGTGGGTCACCAACGGGTGGGGATTCCGGCAGAAATGGTGCTGGAAGTAATGACTCTACCCGCCAACTGGATCAAAAAGACGACCACCGGTAACGTCCTGACACTGGACAACCGGATCATTCCGCTGATCAATCTCCGGCGCTTTTGGGGATTTGACGATCTGCCGGAGTCCACCTCGTTAGCCATTGTGATGGTCGGGTTGGGATCCAAACGCACCGCCTTAGTGGTTGACCGGTGGTGTCAGCAACGCCGGGTGATTGTCCGTCCAAAATCCCCATTTTTGCGCCCGTTAGCCCTCGTCAACAGCTTTGGGATGCTCTCGTCCCAAGAGGTGATCGTCTTACTGGATATTCCCGAATTGATTGCACGAAGTTCACTCCATGATTGAATCTGTCCTTATACCGACACCGGCGGAACGGCGCCCCATTCCGCATTTTCGCCAGCACCCATCGCTTTCCTCGACTCCGGTTGGAAAAAACCGGCTGACATTGCTCTGCTTTCGTCTGGGAGAGGATGATTATGCGATGACTACCGACCGGTTACTGGCGAGTATCACTTTGCGCCAATTAGGTGAAACATGGCGGGTCGTGAATTCCAAATTGCCGTTTTTCCGGCATTTTTCGCGGTATCGAACTACGCTCATTCCGTTGATCGACCTGCGGCGGCTCTGGAGCATCCCCCACGATGTGTATGATCTGGAAACGCCGATTTTGATCGTGCAACTGCCCCGCTTTAACGCCGGATTTTTCGTGGATCAGGTATTGAACGACGTGCAAATATTCCGGCAGAACTGTTTTCCGCTCCCCCCGTGGTTATTTGGACGGGAGTCCGCCTATTTTACCGCGATGCTATTTTGTGAAGGGCGGTTAACGGCACTTTGTAATGAGCAAACACTCTTGACCATTGCCCAGCAAGATTATATCTATCAAGCACAGCAAACGTTGGCACGCCGGCAGAAAGCGGTATCTTCCAAATGACATATCAAAAATTAAAAGATGGATTTATCGAGCCAGTGACCGAACCCAACCAATATCTGGTTTTCGCAGTAGGTCACGGTCGATTTTGTTTGCCCCTGATGGCGGTCAGTGAATTGCTCCACGTAGAGAAGCCGCGACGGCTCCCCGGTACGTTGCCCCATGTGATGGGGGTGATTGCCCACCGCGAGCGAGTCTTCCCCGTTCTTGACCTGCGGCGGCGCTTGGGTATGAATGTGATCTGGCACTACGCCCAACAAGGGATGTTGCTGGAAGACCCCCCTTTAGAATCGCCGTTAATTTTAGTTGTGGACCGGGTGTTTGGCGCGACCACACTACCCCCGGAATGGAGGCATCTGCCCGAACAACCCATCTGGGGGATTCCTTTAGAATTTATGGAACAGGTGATCCACGCCCCCGATAAAGAAGACCCTATTGTCCAAATTAAATATAATTTGCTTTTTCACCCATCGCACTTAAATTAAGAGGGTTGTATGGCGTCATTAGGTGAATTTCTACGAAGTGAGCGGGAATCGCGTAACCGGACCCTAGAAGATATTGCCAAAGCGACACGGATTCGTTTGCAATATTTACAGGCAATTGAGCGCGATGACTTTGATCTATTTAGTGCAGAAGCATATCTAAAAGGGTTTTTAATTGCCTATGCCCAGCAATTGGGGATTCCGCAAAAGGAGATTTTGGAACGATATTACGAAGCACGTCCCTCCCAAAAACCCCCCGCTGCCACGGGTAGCCCGGAAGCATTGATCGAGGATGACCGTACGGAAACGCCGCTGGCGGATGTGGGTTACCTCAATACCGGTCTGCCAATGTGGTTGCCCAAAGTGGGAATTGCGGTAGGGGGTGTCTTGGGGGTGATCGTGTTGATCTTTCTCGTGCGGAGCTGTGTACCGCTAGCGCCGCCCGTTACCCCAGAACCGGCTACCAATACTGTGGCGGATAGCGACCATGCGGCAGTCCCGGACAGCACCGCACCAGTAACGGTTGATTCCGTGACCACACCAGATAGCGGTGAGGATGTGCCGGATAAAATTTCGTTGCGGCTCAATACGGTGGATACCACTTGGATGCGCATCCGGGTGGATGATGCCTCTTCTGAAGAACTCATGTTGTATCCGGGAGATACTCGCGAATGGGAAGCAACCCAAAAATTTACCTTGAATATCGGTAATATTGATGGTATCCAACTCTGGTTTAATGGCCAGCCGGTGGATTCCATCCCATCGGTCGGAGGGCGGGGTATCAATCCAAATTTTATTTTGCAAAAACCGGCGCCGTAAAAGGGAGGTTTCTAAAATGCAAAATCTGTTAAACACCGCATTTTTTGGGGTAACGGTCAATGATTACCTGCTATTTTTCTCGATCTTGCTGTTAGCCCTGATTTTACGCAGTCTGTTTGACCGCTACCTCAGCCGTCTGTTGATGCACTGGGCGCAAAAGACCGAAGCCAAATATGACGATATGTTCGTTGATGCCATCACACCGCCGTTGAATGCCCTCTTTATTTCGGTGGGGTTATTGGTAGCGGTTTCCGTGTTGGACTTACCCGTCGGGGATGTGGATATCCGGACGTTTGTCCTTCAGGCACTTAAAATCGCCACCTCCATCATTTTTGTTTGGGTTTTTTACCGTTTGTGTGCTCCGGTCACGGAGATGCTGCGGGATTTTATGTCCAAATCCGATGGCGATCTAGCGGCACAATTTGCCCCCCTCATGCGGCAAGCCATGCGGGTTTCTGTGGTGGCGATTGGGGGGATTTTGATCATCCAAAATCTTGGTTACTCGGTCAGTAGTTTACTGGCAGGTCTGGGCGTAGGGGGGTTGGCGGTTGCTCTGGCGGCACAGGATACCGTGGCGAACCTATTCGGTACGTTTGTGATGTTCACCGACCGCCCCTTTAAAGTGGGCGACTGGGTGCAGTTTAAGGATGTCGATGGTGACGTGGAAGCGATTGGGTTTCGTTCCACCAAAGTGCGCACCTGGTCTAAATCCCTGAAGGTTATTCCCAATAAAGTGTTGACCTCCGAGATCATCGAAAATTGGTCAGCCATGCCCAAGCGCCGGGTCAAAATGACGTTCGGCATCACGTATGATAGCACCCCGGAACAGATCGAGGCATTGATCGCTCGGATTAAAACCTTGCTGAAGACGCACCCCGGCGTCGATCAAGATTATATGTTGGTCAATTTTACCGGCTTTGGTAGTTCCCAATTGGATATATTCTTATATTATTTTACCGCGACCACCGTTTGGGCAGAATACATGGAAATCCGGCAAGACATCAATCTTAAAATTATGAAGATTGTGGAGGAGTTGGGTCTGGCGTTTGCCTTCCCCAGCCAATCGGTCTATTTTGAGAACCCGCTCACCACCCGCATGGAGCAGAATTTCCGTCTCCCAGACGACCCAACCTTGCCCCAATAACGTCGCGGGGCAATTTTGTTACGCCAGATGGTGAGGCATCCACCACGCCCCACAGCACTGGCAGACTCTTTAAGCGATAAATACCAATGGATAACCGGAACATCTTACAACATCTGATCACCTCCTTTCACCCCAGCAGCCTTATCGCTCTCCTGCGCCGGATCGCCCCTGCTTTTCGTCCGGAAGATACATCCTTTAACCGTTTCATCGCACCTGCTCAACCCACAGGGGGGTGCACGTCTTCATCTGCTCCAATTCCTGCCGTCTGCCAGCTGGTCTGGGAGCGCATCAGCAAAGCAAGGAGTGTGTAGCCGTGCCGTACGACCCGGAAAGACACCACCGGCGCAGCATCCGCCTGAAAGGGTACAATTATGCCCAACCCGGCGCGTATTTTGTGACCATCGTTACCCAGAACCGGGACTGTCTGTTTGGCGAGGTGGTGGATGGGGAAATGCGATTGAATGCCGCGGGACAAATGGTGCAACGGTGGTGGGACGAATTAAATCGAAAATTCCCCAATGTCCGTACCGATGCGTTTGTGGCCATGCCCAACCATATCCACGGTATTATCATCATCCACGCCAATGGGGAAACGGATCGATCTGTAGGGGCGGACCGACGTGTCCGCCCCGATGGGGGAATGGGCGGACACGCGGTTGATGGGGACGCCAATTGGGACGCACACACCGGTGCGCCTCTACGTATTTGTCCGGATGGGGACGCCAATCGGGACGCACACACCGGTGCGCCCCTACGTATTTGTCCGGATGGGGACGCCAATTGGGG
>RFFQ01000177.1 GCA_003697105.1 Gemmatimonadota bacterium
GGGGGTATCCTACCGAATCCAGATAAGCGCGCCGGTTTCCCACACGGTTTGGAGGCGCTGGCAAAATTTTTTAGGATGGTGATGGGCGATAAAAAGATAACTGGGGTCTTGACAACCCGGTGTGGCCAATGCTATAGTGCTTTTGTAATCCAAGTGCGACGCACTTGAAGCAACCCGCCGGTAGCCCCCCAATCCGCATTATGACGGGGATTTTCGCATTCACGAATGGCTCGAACTCCCAAACTCGTAAAACTCCCAAACTCGTAAAACTCCCAAACTCATGAACGCCAAACGCTTTGCAGAAGTTGCAGTCCCTATCCCGTTGGAAAAGCAGACGTACACTTATCGTATTCCCATGGAGTTACAAGCAGACATTCAAATCGGGAGCATGGTGTATGTCCCTTTCAAGCACCAAAAAACGAGCGGATTTGTCGTTGGGTTTCCGGCAACGCCACCTGCGGGTATTGAATTAAAATCGATTATCCGGTTGCGTGACCCTGAACCGGTCGTGGATGCGGATATGTTAAAATTAACCCGCTGGATTGCCGATTATTACCTCTGTTCGTGGGGAGAAGCGATTAATGCCGCCGTACCGATTCCAGCGGATTCTGATAATTCACCAAAACCGCAAACTGAAGAGATATTGGTCGCTGCACTTTCGCTGGATCAACTTCACCAAAAATTAGACCGGCTTCCCCAGCGGAACAAGCGGCAACGTGAGTTGATCCAACTGCTGATTGATTATGAGGGGGAAGTACCGCGCCGGGTTGCCTCGGAACAGGGCATCTCACGAGCGGTGATTCGGGCGTTAGTGCCGGACGTTTTGCAAATTGAATCTCGTGAAATCCACCGCAACCCTTTCGCGAATCTGGATGTGCCCGACCCCCCTGAGTTGGCACACACCGAGGCTCAACAAGCTGTGATCCAGCACGTTTTACACGGTATAGCGGGACAACAGTTTGAAGTGGTGTTGCTACACGGCGTGACCAGCAGTGGTAAAACAGAAGTTTACTTGGAATCGATCAAATCGACTCTGCGGCACGGGCGCACGGCAATTGTCTTAGTCCCGGAAATTTCTTTGACACCCCAGACGATCCGGCGATTTAAGGCGCATTTTGGCGATCAGGTAGCGGTATTGCACAGCCAACTGTCACCGGCAGAGCGGTTTGATGAGTGGCGGCGGATTCGTGCTGGGGAATGTCCGGTTGTGGTAGGAGTGCGCTCCGCTGTGTTTGCTCCGGTCAAAAATCTCGGTTTAATTGTAGTGGATGAGGAACACGAGTCAACGTACAAACAGGATAACCCCGATCCCCGCTACCATGCGCGAGATGTTGCCATCATGCGGGCAAAATGGGCTTCGGCAATGGTGGTGCTGGGCAGTGCGACACCATCATTGGAGTCCTATTATAACGCTAAATCTGGCAAATATACCTTACTGGAACTCAGCCAACGGATTCACTCGGAAGAGATGCCGCCCGTGCGGATCATTGATATGCGGGAGGAGTGGCAAGCGCGGGGATTCTCGTTGATTTCCACGGTGCTGCGAGACGAAATTCAACAGCGTTTAGCACGAGAGGAACAGGTCATCATTTTGATCAACCGGCGCGGTTTTTCCACCTTTGTGCAATGTGCCCACTGCGGGTATGTGCCGCATTGCCCCAATTGCGACATTAGCCTAACATACCACAAAAGGGAGAACCGGCTCCGTTGCCATTATTGCGGGCATCAGATTACATTTACTGAAAAATGCCGGGAATGCCACTCTCCTCGGTTGCAATATCGCGGTTTGGGAACTCAGCGGATCGAATTGGTGTTGCAAGGCATGTTACCCGGCCATACCCGCATCCGCCGTATGGATTTAGATACCACCCGCCGGAAAGGGGCACACGACCAGATTTTAGAGGCATTTCGAGCGGGGGAAATTGACATTTTGTTGGGCACGCAGATGATTGCGAAAGGGCTGGACTTCCCCAAAGTGACCTTGGTGGGAGTGGTATCGGCAGACACGATCTTAAATCTGCCGGATTTCCGGGCGGCGGAACGAACGTTCCAGTTGTTGGCACAAGTTGCCGGACGTACCGGACGTAGCCATCATGGCGGGGAAGTCGTGATTCAAACGTTAATGCCCGCACATTACAGTATCCAACGGGCAAAAGAGCATGATTATACCGGATTTTACGAACACGAGATGCAGTTCCGAAAAGAGTTAGATTACCCGCCCTTTTCCCGATTTTTGCGGATTATCGTTGTCGGAACAAACGAAACTGCCTGCATCCAAATTGTGACCCAACTGGCAAGAGCTATCCTCAAACAAAAAAACGAACCGTTTGTGGAGATGTTGGGTCCTACAGCGGCGCCGCTGGCAAAAATCAAGCGGAATTATCGTTGGCACATCTTGCTGAAAAGTACCAGTTCCAAAGCCCTTCACCAGCGAGTACAAACCGCATTGCAGGGCTTCCGAACCCATCACCATGTGCGGGTGGAGATTGATGTTGATCCCCAACATCTGCTCTGATGCTACTGTTGACTCATCCCGCTCGTTTCGGGTCGCGGGAGTTCAATCGTAAATATTGCCCCTTTATCTTTGCCGCCACTTTCCACCCGAATATCACCGTTCATCATATTGACCAAACGCTTGGCAATGGATAGCCCCAAACCGGTGGAGTGTTCTCCGCCGGTGGGTTTGGCGCTTAACCGGGCAAATTTGCCGAATATCTGGTTGAGGTCCTCTTCGGTCAAGCCCTGTCCTTGGTCACGGATGGAAATACTGACCATTGTTTCCGTTGTTTTAACCGTAATGAAAATCGATCTCTCCGGCGGGGAATATTTGATGGCGTTTGAAATCAGGTTATCAAAAATTTGGAGTGCGGCATTGGTTTCGCCCAAGACCATAACGGGTTCATCTGGCAGATCATATTCCAGCTTAATTTGCTTTTGAGCGGCACGATCCTGATAATCATCAATCGTGCGGCACAAGGGTTGGCGAATATCAAGGGGTTCTAGGGGTAACTCCTCTTGTACGGATTCCAGCCGGTAGGCATCCAAAATTTTTAAGACGAGGTTGTACATCCGGTCACCGCTTTCCTCAATCACGCCAAAAAAATGAGAGACGTTTTGGGGGTTAAACGACTTTTGATTTTTCCCCAATTGTGCTATACCTAAAATTACGGTCAATGGGTTTTTGAGGTCGTGCGAGACAATCCCCATAATTTCATCTTTTTCCTGAATCAATTCTTGCAGTTTTTCCACAGCGGACTGAAGTTCGCGTGTTCGTTGTTCCACCTTCTCTTTTTCGAGGATCAATTCTTTGTTTTTAGCCGCCAGTTCGGCGGTTCGTTGTTGCACCAGCTTTTTCAGGTGAAGGGATTGCTGTTTGATGCGGTACGTTCGCCACTGTACGAACCCAAAAATGCTCAAAAAACTAACCACCAGGCACAAAAGATAAAACGGAAACGTTTGATAAAAATACGGCTTAATTTCAAACTGAAGTTGTTCGCCTTCTGGGTTCCACACCCCATCGATGTTGGAGGCAGTGACCCGAAACGTGTATTTTCCCGGGGAGAGATTCGTGTAAATCGCTTCGCGATAGGTCGTGGGACTCACCCAAGTCGTATCAAAACCGGCAAGTTGGTACTTAAAATGGATTCCGCGCGGGGTGTTTAAACTGAGGGCACTGTAATGGACGATAATTCGCCGGCTACGGGGGGAAAAGGAGAGGTTTCCCGTTATGTCATAGGGTTGATTATTGACCCAAAATTCCCGGATATACACTTTTGGAGGGGTTTTGTTGATGGGAATGTTTTGGGGATTAAACCCCGCAATTCCTCCTAACGTCGGTACCCAAATCGTACCTGTACGGGCAGGTAGCACTTTGGAGGTTGGCGTACATTCTGATTCCCGCATTCCATCCTGCTGGTCAAATACCCGACAATGTACTGCCGGCAAGTGCCCATCCATGACGGCATTGACCTTCGATTTTGCCACACGGATAATTCCTAAGTTACAGGGAATCCAAAAGTTATGATGCTCATCTTCCAGAATATCGAACAGATTATCATTGGGTAAGCCCTCCGCGGTGGTTAGGGTGGCAACCTTTCCATTTTTGATCCGGCTGATGCCGCCGTTTTGGGCAACCCAGACCGTACCATCCGGTTCAAAATAGGTGTGGAAGACAATGTCGCTGACTAAACCATCGGCTTTTGTGTACTGGCGTTGAATTGCACCGTTGTGGATCACATTCAGACCGCCCCCGCTGGTGCCGATCCAGAGCTTGCCTTGGGGGTCTTCCCGAATGGACATGATAAAATTACTGCTGAGACCGGTTTCAACATTGAATATCTGCTGAATCCGCCCATTTTCCAGTTGTACGACACCACCGTTGCGGGTTCCGACCCATATCCGGTGTTGGGTGTCCTCGTACAATTCCCGGATTTGATCGTTCGGTAATCCGGTTACCCGCTGTTCTCGTCCTAAAGAATCCACCTGAAATAATCCACCGTATGTACCAATCCAGAGCTGTTGGCGATGATCGACGAGTAAATCACGAATGCGTTTCCCAGCCAGATCGGTTTTTAGCGGGTAAAGTACCACCCGGTTGTTGTGAATCCGGTTTAGGAAGCCTTCATCCGTGCCAGCCACCAAATCCCCATTGGAAAGTTCAACAATACTATTGACGATATTGCCGTGCAAGCCCTCATCGGCACCGTAATTGATAAATTTACCATTGCTGAGCTGGTACAAACCACCCCGGTAGGATGCCAACCACAAACTTCCTTCGGTATCAAACCAAAAATCTTTGATAAACGGGTCTGCCAACCCTTCCAATTGCCCGAGCCGATCCCATTCTGTGGCAGATTGCGTTTTGCGCCACAATCCAGAGGCACTCGCTAGCCAGAGCGTGCCGTATGAATCCACATGAATGTTGAGGACATTTGTTGGCGGTAATGGTATGCGCTGGTAAGTGGTGCCATCAAACTGAAACAGTTCCGTGTCCGTACTGAACCAGAGCGCCTGATCGCTGTAAAAAATACCCCAGATATTATTCGTCGGTAGTTTTTGGGTCTCTGCCGTATATACGGTCAGGCTATCGCCCACCAATCGTCCAATCCCCTGATTGTGCCCGGAAAACCAGATTGCCCCCTGCTCATCTTGTGTAATACCGGAAATATAAATATTCTGCATAAATGGATGATCATTGATCGGGTAAAACCGGTGATGATCGTAGCGCCACAGTCCGGTGCGCGTACCGATCCAGAGGTTATTCGTCCGATCCACAAACAGGTGTTCAATGAATCCGACCGAGTCAGAAATCACCTGAAATGTCTGTTGGTCGTAGGCAATTAAACCCCCGTTTTCCGTGCCTAACCAGAGTGTACCGTTTTGATCTTCCGTGAGACAACGGAAAAGGTTGGAATGGATTCCCGGCGTGTTTTCTTTGGTGAATGTTGTAAAATTGAGACCGTCAAAGCGGGTAACACCGCTGAACGTGGTAATCCAAAGGTAACCATCGTGTGTTTGGAGGACATCGGTGAGGTTATTGGAGGGTAAACCCTCTTCCATTGACCAATGCCGGAGGACATATTGGGAGAGCTTCTTTTCAGGGGGTAAGCCGGCTTTTTCCGCCGCAGAGACCCTTTGGCAGATGATTAGGCTGATCAGAAGAAAAATGACACGATGAAATCTCACGGAATTTCTCACGGATAACAGGTGATAAACGTAAAAATGGATGATGGTCACGCGATTTACCACATTTTCACGATGTGGCGAGTCCCTAACCCTCAAACCACTTTCATTTCCGTGTGGCAAGGGGTTTCCGTAACCCGGTTGTCTGTCACCGAACGCAATTTGAATTCCGAAATTTCATATCAGAAGGTACTAGAACGTATAGCGCAGGTTGAACCAGAAGGTTCTTTTCTCAACTGATGGAGTGCCAACGGTACGGGATTCATCTTCATCGCCGGCATTGGCATTCATCGGGTAGAGCTTTTGATCGTTGAGCACATTTTTCAGTGTACCCATTATCTCCAGATTTGATCCCCATTGGTATTTGATTCCCACATTAACCAGATGGTTGCTCTCTATCGGCTTACCGGAAGGGGTGTACCACTGCCAATAGTAGAGGTAGTTCAGGGAGAAAGCCCACTGCGTGAACGGAAAGGCAAAACATTGAAGACGGGTTACGTGTTCTGGATAGGCGCGAAAATGCTTCCCGGAAGTATTACCGGGGATGAGATACATGCTACCGCCGCTACCGGTCTGACTTTCTGGAGCGTTTAGTACTTTCGTCATGGAATGGCTCAACGTGGCGTTCATCCGGTGAGTTTCGTAAATAACAGAGGCTTCGTAACCGAAGGTTTTGATCCGCCCCTTGTTATTTTTATAAAACCAATACCCATTCCAGTCCCCGGCGACATCCGAACCAATATCGGGCATTTCATAAACCACGGTATCCCCAAATTGGTTGACAATTTCCCCACTGGGTACCGAAATGATTCCCACATCCAAAATCTGATCCAGTATATTATAATAGCCCACTACATCCAACGTCAACTGCGGGTTGGGTTTGTACTGCACCGCCAATTCATAATTTGCCATTTTTTCCGGCAGGGTTTTCCCCACATTCTGCTGAACACTATCGGGGTGGGTATTTACATAATAATATAGAATCGAGTCCGGGTTTTCCACAGAAAACACAGGTGTAAATGTGGGGATTTGGTACGCTTCAATCCGGTTGTGATTTTCATCCCGCAAGTACCCGTCCAACCGGAAACCTCCGCTGTAATTGAGGCTGACTGCGCCTCGAAAACCGGTCTGCCAAGATAACCGAAAATTTAGACCGGGCATCGCTTCATACAGGACGCCCAAACGAGGGGTAAGATTATTGCCCCAATGAGGGTGATGGTCATATCGCATCGCCGCAAATGCATCCACCGCCGGCAATATGGTGTAATAGTCTTCTGCAACAAAGCTGTACATATTTAGTGTGTTTGGATAGACGTAGGTATAGCGTTCATTTGCCCATGCACTGAGGGAATCCTCAATATTCAGGATAAAATTATTGCCATAGCGATTCTTCTGCCCAGAAACATATTGTTTGAACTCAAAACCAAGTGCCGAACGGTGCTTGTTAATCCATCCATTGCTGGTGAATAGAATTTTTGTGCCATACCGGTCTTCCCGCGTGCCACCCATTCGCAAACCTGAATTGGAATGTAATAGGTATTCATCGCGTTCGTACGTCAGATTCACTTTAAACCCGAGTTTTGCGCTAATATTATGGGTATAGGAATTGAAAATGCTGAGCAAGGTTTGTTGGACTTTTTCCCGGTCGCGGAAAAAATTGTAATTATCTCGATATTGATCCACATACATCACATTAAATTTTAATTTATTGTAACCTAAATTTACTAAAAATGTAGAATTATCCCCCCGTTTGATACGGTAACCCCGTTCTGAGACCTTCAGTCCTTGCCGTTCAATGGTTGTCCAGCCTTTATTTTTCTGTTTTTGCCCGTGATATTCGCTGAATCCAAGATACACATAGGTGCCCAGTTCGCCTTTTGACAAGACGGTACTGTTGAAATTCTCAAATGACCCGTGATGGTACCGGTCTAACCCCAACGCGGCACGGAAGGTACTTTGGTTTGAAGGTGCCGAGAGATGGTTTTTGGTGACGATGTTGATGACGCCCAGAAGCGCACCTTGACCCAGCGTGACGGAACCGGGACCCCGAATGACCTCGATCCGGTCAATGTAGGACATGTCCAAGCTGTTGAGGAGCGCATCCGGCGGTCCCCAAAACCACTCGGTGTTGATCGTGTGTCCATTGACCTGAAACAACACTTTGGAATTATTGTCGGGGGAGAGTCCCCGGAAGGCGGAAATGAGATCATCGGAATCTTCCACTAAAAAAAAGCCCGGTACAAAAATGGTTAAGAGTTCGCTAACTGTACGGGCGCCACTCAATTCGATCTGTTTGCTGGTAATTGCCGTCACCGAAACTGGTTGCTTGCGATTTTCCGAAATCACGTTGGAGGCAACGGTCAAATCTCCGGTGTAGAAAAAGGAGGCTGAAGATGAGCCGCTGATAAAACCGGTTTGCTTGAACTGTTCCAGTACCAAGAGACCAATATCCACCGAGGAACGTCCCCGTTTGAGCTGTCGCTGAATGAAGTCGATCATATTTTGTCCGTAAAGTGTTACACTTTTCCCCTGACTAAAAATGTCCAGATCGATGTAATTGACCAGCGGCATCATGATATTGTAAACGTCGTGTGGTGTAACATCTTTATTTTGAAGTAGTTGTGTTTTGACTTCGGCTAAGATGGTCTGAACTTCGCTCGCATCATAAGCGATGACCGGTTTGGTCAAATCAACGAAGTCCTCTGCCATTCCCGGTAGCCCCTTTAACAGAAGCAGGCTGGCGGTTACCAACATAATGATTATCGGTTTACGGAACATCTGTTTACCTCGTATCAAGTCCGATTCCAGATCGCGAATTTCTGACACCTAATCACAATGGTTATCCACTTTTGCCGGTAACGTTGGGCAAACTTTGCAGTATGGACGGTTACCAAAATAGCGTTCCCACTCTGCGGGTGTTAGATTCCGTCCAGCGGTACGGCATGCTAGGTCGATCAGTTCTTTGGATGTGAGCGCCCACAGGCGAATCGCACCATCCCAACTCCCGGTGACCAGCCACTGCCCATCGGAACTGATGGTCATTGTCGCGATGGCATCCGTGTGCCCTTCCAGTAAAATAGGCTCTTCCGACGGATTTTGGCTTGTCAAATCCCACAAGCGCGCGGTTTTATCCCAACTGCCGGTGATCAGCCAATGATTATCAGGGCTAATGATAATTGTGGAGATGGGGCTTTGATGACCCGGTAAGACCACCGGATTGTGAACGGGTGCTTCAGACGCCAAGTCCCATAAGCGAACGGTATTATCTTTGCCGCCGGTGGCAATCCATCGATTATCTGGACTAATTGCCACCGCGGTGATGCCGCTGAAGCCCCATTTATCCTCACCATGCCCGTTCAATATCATTTTTTCTTTGGCGGGGGTGCGACTCAAATCCCATAAATGGGCGGTATTATCTTCACTGCCGGTGAGGAGCCATGTTTCGTCTTGGCTGAAAGCCATGCTGAGGATGGCACCCTGGTGGGCAGAGAGATGTTGTGGTTCGCCACGTTGGGGTAATTTCCATAGCAGAACGTGCCCATCTGTTGTGCCGGTTGCCAACCATTTCCCCCCGGAACTGAGGGCGATTTGGGTTGGCGGTGTTGTGTGGGTATATAAAATGTCGCTGGCGCCTGTTTCCACATTCCAACGTCGCAGGGTGCCATCTTGTCCAATGGAGAATACGTGGCGGCTGTCCGGAGTGAACGTCAAATGCAACACCGCGCCGTCATGTTCTCCCAACCGCTGGGGTTCGGCAGATGATGTGAGGGACGTGGTGTCCCACCGGTAAAGCAAGCCATCTGCTCCGCCACTGGCAACCCATTTCCCATCCGGACTAATTGCCGCATCGTTTACCACATCCCCATGTTTACCGAGAATCACCGGATGAGGTCGATCCTCTTGAATGTTCCACAATTGGACAGAGCTATCCCGGCTGGCAGATACCAGCCAGCGGTTGTCCGTGCTCATCGCCACACCGTTAATTGACTTTTTATGGCTGGACAAAACGACCGAAACGGCTGTTGGATCGGGAGGGTTCAAATTCCAGAGTCGTGCAGAGCCATCATCACTGCCGGTAATCAACCATCTACCGTCGTGACTAATCTGAAGCTGTTTCACACCCGCTTCGTGGCTTTTTAAGATGGTGGGGTTCAAGGCGGGGTTATCTCGCGTTAAATCCCACAAACGGGCGGTATGATCCCAACTACCCGTGATCAGGTAGTGATTATCCGGGGTAAACGCGACACTCAAAACGGGACCGGTGTGCCCCTTCAAAATGTGCGGCATCTCTCGTAAATCCGGTAAAAACCAAAGCCGCGCCGTGTGGTCGGCGCTCGCGGACGCCAGATAGCGTCCATCGGCACTAAATGCTGCTTGGTAGATAAGACCGGTATGTCCGGTCAGAACGGTCCTGAGAGTGACTACCGGATGCTTGAGCCGCCATAGCCTCAAGGTGTTGTCACGGCTGGATGTGACTAACCAGCGGCTATTGGGGCTGAACGTCACATCATAGACTTGCCCCGTGTGTCCCGTCAATGGAACGGATGGTTTCCGGGGTGATTTTAAGTCCCATAATCGGGCGGTATTATCCTTGCCGGCAGTGGCGACCCACTTTCCGTCTGGACTGAACGCGACATCGGTGACACCACCGCTGTGACCGGTCAATACCAGCGGTACGGTATTCGTGCCGGCGGTCATGTCCCAGATTTTGGCAGTGCCATCTTCGCTGGCGGTGGCAATGTGAGTACCGTCTGGGCTAAGTACCAGCGTATTGATGGGTTTATCATGGGCATAGATTATCTGGGGGGGTGTATTTCCCTCCAACGACCAAATCCGGAGGGTGCCATCTGCTCCGGCGGTGATCATCTGGTTTCGATCCGGTAGGAATTGCACTGCCTGAACGGCGGTTACATGACCGGTGAACTGCACCGGTTCCCGGAGGGGTATGCCGTTTTCATCCAGCGACCAGAGCTGTACGGAACCATCGCGGCTGGCGGTTGCCACAAGGCGTTGGGTGGCATCAAACAGGGTTGCGACTGCCGTCACCGGTTGGGTATGCCCTCCCAAACCGATCCCGCCGGCATTGAGCAAACCATTTCGTAATGCGTTTTCTGCGGCGGGAACTGTTGGCAGACCCTCCCGTTGCGTCGCATTGATCGCTTCTGCGGCTAACAACAAACTCCGCTGGGGACGGCTGTTGCTTAAGGCTTTGGCAGATTCTGCCACCAACTGCCGTGCCATGGCGATAATGCGTTGCCGGTTTGCTTCTTGTTCATTTTGCAGGGCGATCACCCGCTGGCTATCGGCAATTGCTTTTTGCGCCAATGCCTCTTGTTCTTTACGTTCGGCAATCACTCGTTGGCTATCGGCGATACTCTTTTGGCGCAGGGCTTCTTGTGCGTTTTGCAATGCGATTTCGCGCTGGCGGATGGCTTCTTGTTCATTTTGGAGGGCTCGTTCTTTTTGGTGTATGGCTTCTTGTTCGTTTCGGAGTGCAATTTCCCGTTGGTGCAGTGCTTCCTGTTCATTTTCAAATGCGATTTGGCGTTGGTGTAGGGCTTCCTGTTCATTTTGAATGGCGATTTCCCGCTGTCGTTCGGCTTCCATTCGTTGGAGCAGTGCCACTGTCGCCAAAAAAAGGGCGATCAATAACCCAAGGGTGATCGCCGTCAACGTGATCCGGCGGCGGCGTTCTACCGCCAGTTCGGCGGCACGGATTGCCTGACGGCTGGCGCCGATCCATGCCCGTTGCAGGGCGGTCGGTGCCGGTTTTTTCTGCCCTTCATCGGCGTCATAGAGCCATGCTTCTGCTACGGAGAGTTCATGACCGCGCAACAGGAGGTCATGGCTGCGATTCTGTTTATCCCACTCCGTTGCACGCTGTGCCCATTTGGTGTGGTTTTTCACATGCTCCCGGTCCGTATCCAGTGTCCGAATGAGTTGCCCAAACGTGGTTTGAAATTCACTTCGCCGGTGTTCAAAATCGATCCATTGGATGGTGCGCAACCCTGCCGGGATGCTGTCTTCATCTTCAACGGTATGGTAAAGTACCGGCACAATTCGTTTATTCAAACGCTGGGCATACTCAACTTCAGCGGTGCAATAAGGGGACTCTATGGCGGCAGGGGAAATGATAAACAAAAAGTTATCGGAGTTTTCAATACCGTGATAAATTTCCTGCTGGAAATCCACACCGGTATCGATACTTTCTTGATCGAACCAAGTCGTTTTACCCTGTTCTTGTAACATTTCGTTCAACAAGCGCGCAAAATCGGCATCCGCACGGGAATAGGAGATAAACACATCGAGGGAGATGTCCACCGGTTGGGAGGCACTCTCTTGGATAAACGCTTCGTGAACCGGTAAGGCGGGATGATGTTTATGTGTTCGTGCGGTTTCCAACCAACTTTCTGCTTTTTGTAAGGCATGACCGCGCAACAACACCGTTGTGTTGTTGTGTTGGCGTTGCCAGCGCAACGCTTTGACCAACAGCAACTTATGCTGGTCGTAATATGTCTGCTCGTGGTGAAGTTTTTCAATCAGTTGGGCAGTCGCTTTGAGATAGACACTACCAGCGCTTTGTTTTTCCGTATCGATGAGATCGAGGAACTGAACTCGAGCTCGCTCCACCGGAAATTCACCGGTGGAAGTGGGTTCGAGCCGTAGAGAGATTATCCGTTTGTTCAGTTGGGCGGCATATTGTAGCTCATGTTGGCAGGTTTCGGTGGCGAGTGATTCCGGTGATTGCAGAAAGACCACCGTGGTAGTTTCTTCAATGGCTTTGTGTATTTCATCTTGGGATTCAATGCCGGTATCGCCGCGGGTTGGATTTGTCCACACCGTGAAGCTATGGCGCATTAGCGTTCGTTTGATTTGGTTCATTATCGCCAGGTCTGGTGGGGCATAGCAGATGAAGACATCGGTCACCAATCCGTAGGCATTTTTGTGACCTTCAGTAATGTATTCACAGTGCAGATCGGTGGGTTCGCAGGGGGGTTGTTCCCGCTCAAAGTGAATTTTTAGCCACGCTTCTGCTTGTAAGCGTTCTTCGCCCACCGGTAGATACGAGTTGCGGCGCTGATGATGTTCCCAATCCAATGCTTTGATCAAAATTTGGGTATGCTGACGGACATAATCTGCATGTTTTTGGATGCGGGCTACCAATTCCTGTAGCGAACGCTGGATGTCATCCTCCTGTTCTCGAAAATAGAGCCACTTTTGCTGGCGGATCTCGTCTGTGAGGGTTTCGTTTTCCGGAAGCTGGTACTGCTCATTTTCTGAACGGAGGGTTACGGTATTTTGCGCCATGACGTCCCAGTCCGCTTCGGAGGGCATCTGGTGGAGGACGGGGATGACCCGCTTGTTCAAGTGTCGTGCCCAGAGCAATTCTTTGAGGGTGTTCATCGAGCGAACACTGCCGGGAGAAATTACAAATACGATGTTATCCGATTTGATAATGCCTTCCTCATGGGACTTCTGAACATCCGTTTCAAGCGGGGCTTGGTGGGGATCGAACCACACATTTAAGCCCTGATCCGCCAATCCCATGAATAATGTCCAGACCCGTTCGAGGCTGTCCTGAGGGGAGTACGAGATAAACACATCTTTAATGTCGTGCCAATCCGTAGCAAGTTGGGATTGGTAACGCTGTTTAAGGCTCTCCCGAATGAAGGTATGGTGGAGTTCGGTTGGCTGGGAGACCCCTTGACTCTGAGCTTCGGTTTCAAGCCATTGAACGGCGGCATCCAACGCCTCACCGGAAAGTAAATCGGCTTCTTTCCGGTGATTTTTATCCCATTTAAGTGCCTGTACCAACAGCATTTTATGGGTATGGGTTGATTCCCATTCGTCCTCAATCTTGCCATAAATCTGATCGAGGTTTTTTTCGTACTGTACATCATTGAGCGCCGTAAAGTCGGTGTACGTCAGTTCGCGGATTTCTGGCGGCATTTCTTGATAATCAACCGGTTCGATGAGTACCGGAAGGATACGTTTATTGTACTTGAGCGCCGTTTGCAGTTCAAACAGTAAAAAGGGAGATTTGCAAGAGGCAGGGGAGATATAAAAAATGACATTATCTGCCTCTTGAATGCCTTCTTCTAGGGCGTCTTCAAATTTGATGTCTTTGCGGATGTCTTTGGTGTCAATCCAGGTGGTAATGCCTCGCCGGAGCAAGAAGCGGTTAAAGCGTTCCATGATGGGCGCATCCACGCGGGCATACGCCATAAAGACATGGGTCATCCAATTTTCGGCGTATTTTTTACTTTCGCAGATGAATTCCGCGTGACGGTGTGTCGGGTGACATGGGGGTTGGGCGGGAGGTTTGAATTCGCGTTTCAGCCACTGTTCCGCTGCCAGCAGATCATCCCCGGTCAGGAGGTAGGCTTCATCTTTCTGATTATGTTCCCATTCTAGTGCTTTGTATAACAATTGGGTATGGCGGTGGACATAGTCTTCTTCAGTTTGAAACACGGCAATGAGTTCGCGGATTGCCGTATCCAAATCATCAATCGCTTGCCATGCTTCGAGCGGCTTATCCGGTTCGTACTTTTCGCGGGCGTAAATCCAATTGGTTTTTTGGATGACCGGTGGCATTTTGCTGGTATCGGCTTCCACGTGGAGGATGGGGATAATCCGTTTACCGTGTTGCAGCGCATGTTCAATTTCCCGGTAGCAGTAAGGGGATTCCACAGAATGGGGGGAGATGATAAAGATAAAATTGTGAGCGAGTTCAATACCATTATCAATCCGGCGTTGATAATCGTCACCTTTGGGAATATTGATGAAATCAAACCAAGCATCAAATCCGGCGGTACTTAGCTGCTGGTAAAGACGGCGGGCAAAATGCAGACTTTCTTTCCGACCGTATGAGATAAAGGCATCTTTAATATCGTTCATGCCGGGGGCGATTCATTATTTGAGGTGGGGATAATAGAAAATGTAACGTTTCTTATTGAATTCGGGGTATCATAAATTCATTTATTCAGGTCTTGCTCCTGGGTTGAAACGGAACGTGAACGGTTTTGGAAGCTCGCTTAACCAGTTTGGTGATGGCATCGTCCTCTGTTTTACCATAAGACCAAATCATACCGTAACGACCTGCGGTTAAGCTGCGCGAGCACGTCTAAAGTCTTCCATATTGCAATGAAATCGGTTATATACGCTTTTGATTTTGCCACTTATTCAATACCTTCGCCAAAATTTGAGGTGACCTGATATTCTCTTTACATTATAGCATGATTGACTTTCTATTTTCATTCATTGCTATAAGAGGAGA
>RFFQ01000019.1 GCA_003697105.1 Gemmatimonadota bacterium
ACTTAAAGGCGTAAATCATTCCGGTTAGCGCGGTGGTATTGGGTTGGTAATTTGTCATAGAGAGTATTTGATACCCGAATTTTTCCAGCATATGCTCAATCGATTGCGGTCCCTGTTCGTGCCATTCAATCAGCAATATATCAAATTGGTCCAGCAGATTATTAGTCCATAGGTTATCCAGAATTTCATATTCGCTTCCTTCCACATCGATTTTGAGTATTTTTTGATGCGCTGGATAATCTTCCAGAATCGGTTGCAGTACCTCATGAGCGCTGCGGAACTGGACTAGCGTAGTTTCCAAGGTATCGGTTTCAGAATATATACCGGATTGAAACACCCCGTTAAGGCTCAAGTGTTGCTTGGAATAAGTCATTTCTGCCGTGCGGTTTTCATTGCCTAAACCAAAAGGAAAAACCTTAATTTTCGGGGTAATCGAAGGGTTCAAAGCGATATTCTGTTCGGCTAATTGGGCTGTATAGGGAAAGAGTTCATACCCAAACAACTGTTCCACTAAATCGAATTGAGCAAAATAGAGGCTGGTGAAGCCAACGTTCATGCCCAGATCGAATACAATGGCCGGTTTCGTGAGGTGTACATGGTAGCACCGGTGGATGAAGACTTCCTCAAACACATAGTAATTGTTGGATGCCGTAAAATAAAAACGAATATCTTCGTACCGGATGATGATTTTACCATCCGGGTGCTGTTCCATGCTTAGATCATAATGGTGCATTAATTTTTGAAAACCGGTACAGCCATTCAGCAACGCCATTTGGTCGGGGAACCGGAGGGAAATATTCAATAGCGGTAGCTCCAGCATGTTTTTTTCGGCATGATACCGGACTTCATCAATAGAGACCGGTTCTGTAAATAACCGCATGGTCACGTCGCAATTCCTGATTTTGGATATCGCCGCTTTGTAATATGCCCAATCTTTTAATTTTAAGGGAAACTGCTTTATTCGATTCAAGATGCTCTTATGGGTGTTCGGGAATGGGTCTTTTTGGGAGGCTATCCAAAAGATACAGGGAATGAACCGTACTTTTTCTATCAGTGATAATTGGGGCAGTTTCGTACAATCTGCCGCTAATTGTACGGCAAACGTAAGGGTTGGAAATAGTGCCGAAGCTTTGCTCTGAACCTTGATGGCAGCTAAATTCTGTTGCAGACCACCGCCAATTCCGTTCATTTGTTTTCGGAAATAAAAGTAGGGGAGTTGGATGAAGGCTCCTCTCAGAGCAAGTTCAGCCACAAAAAAGAGATCAAAGGCTAATCGTTTTTTGAAAAGTATGGTACTGGCTACTGATCGCCGCATCATCCCATAAAACGTGTTATTGAGCCACTGAATCTGCGGCAAGATGGTGGCTAATCGTTTGGCCGGGGACGTTTGGTTCAGGGTATGCACGTATTCGGGGTGGGAATGAAGTTGGCTATTTTGAACGATACTGCTATTTGTGGCGCACAAAACCGCTTCAGGATGCGTTTCCAATGCCTCCACACACACTTCGATGTACTTCTCATGCCACCAATCGTCATCACATGCCCACATCAGATATTTGCCCCGCGCGTTTTGCCGCAAAAATTCGTGATTACCGATAATTCCCAAATTGTGATCTTGCCGGTAATAGCGGATGCGTGAATCTCTGGCACAGGCTTCTTCTGCAATGGTTTGAACCCGTTTATCTGGTGAGGCATCGTCCGAAATAATGATTTCCAGATTTTTATAGGACTGTTGAGTGATCCTTTCCAGAGTGTGGGCGAGTCCATCCGGGCGATTATACGCCAAAATGCAGACGGAAACCAAAGGTTTATCTGGCGGAGGTGTTGAGGGCGATTTTTCAGTGCGGATTGTTATTTGAGGCTTAGTTTTAGAGGTTTCTGGGGGAATCACTTTTTCATACCCCAAAAGTTCAAAATCTCGTTCAAATAGCCGGTTTATCTTACGGATCGACTCGGGTCTCATTCGATGGATATAGCGGTAGCCAAACGGATTGTTGGCTGATTCCCCATTCCGATCCGTCCCACTTCTGACATTTTTGTTAATAACCGGAGCATTAGCAATGTTTACTCGGTCCAGAAATGCCTGAAAATCCATCTCGAAATTCTCAACCCGACCAATAAACGACGCCAGTTGTTGGTCCCCAAGATGTGTCCAGTAATGTGCGGGATGGAGCAGAAAATTAGTATTCCGTCCGCTGTCATAAATTTGATCCTCGGTTACCCCATCAAACCATTCATCAAAATCCAGATGAGCTTGATACAATTGGGTGGAGATTTCCGCCAGTTGTTTCATGACGTGATCCCGTATCCAAGATTCTGGGAAATTTTCATTCGGCTCCCATTCCAGATCGTATTGAAGTTGCTGGAATCCCGAATAGACCCGGTCATAAGGATTTCTCACAAAGGAAGCTACTAGGTAGTCGAGTTTACTCTCCGGAAGACAGACGAAGTCGGCACAGGTAATGTGCTGATGTACGATCCGGTTGAGGTAGGGGTTGAAATAAAAGAACTTATCATACGGGCTTTCATCGTAGGGCATTAATCGGGCGGTAAGAGTCTGGCTGGCAGCTTTCCACGGCAAAAGCATTACAAATTTTTTGGTGTGCGAGATGATCATCGGGTAAAGACACTATTCATCTTGAATTTTATGATTATTTATGACTGCTTGAGCCACTTTTTACGAAAGGCTTTGATTTCATCGGGAGTACAAAAATGGGTCATATATTTGGAGTTATAACGCCTAAGTCCTCTTTTATTCCGTGTCTGAATGCCTCATTTACTGTTGTTGACCCCACCTTTGACATCGTGTGAACGAGATTTAAGTACACGTCAAAAGTGTAATAACTCTTTTGAATTCAATGGGTTTCAGATGTATATAGGCAATGATTGATTGTCATTCA
>RFFQ01000020.1 GCA_003697105.1 Gemmatimonadota bacterium
CTAAAAAACAAAAAACCCGGCGTCATGCACCGGGTTCTCCTCGCTAACAGACAGACAAAGCGAATTTAATCAGGTAGCTCGATTCCTTCCTCCAGCGATTGAGACTGCTTTTTCAACCCGCGCAACTCAAAAAAACCGCAGTAATCCAGAACATCATGTACCGGATTTTCTGGATTGGTGGAGACGGTGACATTGATTTTTTGTTTATAGAGTGACAGATAAAACTGGCACAAATGCCCAATCGCCAAGGAATTGATGTATTCAATCGGGTACAGATCAAACACCACCGTTTTGTAGGTTGTGTTTTGCTCAAACCAAAGTTTGAATTTGCTGCGCTGTTCAACGAAGAGCCCTTCGGAATGGATTGCATCTAGCTTTCCTTCAAAGGTGACTACCAGCACATCGTCTCGATCCGTGACCTTATTAAAGGTGATTGTTGCCCCCGATGTCGATAACTTTTCAATCACTTCTAGTTGTGATGATTTTAAGACCATCTCTCTTCCCTCAAAACGTGCGAGAGTAAATTTACGCTAAATTTGGGTATATCGTAGCACACTTTTGGTGATAAGTCAATATAAAAATCTGAGTCGATTTGCGCTGAAATAAAAAGGGTCATTGCCGTACCGCAGTGACCCTTTATTGCCGGTTTATAGCAATGTGCCGCTAGCTATTGGTCGTGATCCTTTTGCCGGGAAGTATCCGGCGGGGAGGCATTTGCAATTTCAATCGTCGCTTTTACACGCAAGGAATCTAACAAAGCACTGATTTGCTCGTTCGTTCGTTGGTCCCGCAGGTAGTTTTGGATGTCGGTTTTGACACTATCAAAAGGCACGATTTCGCCCTCTTGTTTTTCAAACATTTTGATGATGTGATACCCAAACTGCGTTTCGACCACATCACTGATTTCCCCGGGCTTCAAAGCAAACGCCGCCTGTTCAAAGGGGGGTACCATCTGCCCGCGACCAAAAAAGCCTAAATCACCTCCGCGGGGTGCCGAGGGACCTTCGGAGGAGGCTTTGGCAATTTCGGCAAAACTATCCGGGTTGGCACGAGCAACGACCAGCAAACTATCAATTTTATGCCGGGCGGCCGCTTTTTGTTCGGGGGTATCGTCTTGACCGGATCGAACTAAGATATGGCTGGCTTTCACTTGTTCCGACTGCTCAAACTCACTGAGGTTTTCATCATAAAATTTTCGGGCGTCCTCCTCAGAAATCTCAATGTTTGCTTGAATCTCATCTTCAATGTATTTCCGAATGACAAAATCGGTTTTGATTAATTCTCGTACCTGTTCTTCACTGAGATTTATACCATCCATTTGAATTTGTGCCATTTGGCTATCGATCACGGCTTCTTCAAGTGTCACATGTGCTTGTTGTGCTTGCTGGTAGAGCAATTCCCGGTCGATGAGTTGGTCAATAAGTTGTTGCCGGATTTGGGCTTCCAGCTCCGGAGTCAAGGGTTGTCCCATCATTTGGGCGCGCTGTAATTCCGGTTGTAGATAGAGATCGACGATCTCATTCGAGATGGCTTTCCCGTTGACCGTGAATGCCACATCATCTGACGGGGTGGCTTGTTGACGTTCCGGTTGTTCCGCCGGAGCCGAACAAGCTAAAAATAGACACGAAAATAGGGTCAAAGCGGTTGAAAAAAAAGTGCTACGCATGAAAACTCCTTAAGGTTGTGTATGTGAATCCGGCTCTATGATAATATGTTCACACACTTGAATAAGTTTGATGAATTAACCTCGCCACGCTATCTTCCTCTCATGAAGGATATATTTTGTAAAGGCGAAAAGTATCCGCACAATATAACCTTTTTGAGCAAAAAGTCGAGAGTAAATACCTGAAAACGGGGTTTCGGAAAAAATAAATTTTACAGCCGGCGTGATGAGGGGTATCAAATTGGAGATAATCCTGCTTGCTGGCGACGCTCATTAAGGCGGGATTTGACGTACTCCGAGCCATGTTCCGGCGAAATCGGTTGGTGGTTGAGTTCCCAATCGGCGGTGCTGTAACCAAAGGGTGCCATCAATTCATCAAAAATGGGGCGAAACTTCTCCACATCGGTGGGGGTAAACCACTGCCGCCAGTTGCCGCTACCTTTTGTACGAATTACGTGATGATACTCGGACTCCACCGGCACCTCCGTGACCAACCGGAAACCCAAATAGGCTTCCAGAGAAGCCGCGCGGTGCGTGATCATGTCTTCATAACGAACAACCTGATAGTCCGGGTGGGTTTCCAAAAAAATCAAGCTGTTGCGGGCATTACGGCGCATTTCTGCAAAGAAGTGGGTTTCATCAAAATGATGCCGTAATAGAGGGAATAACTCGATCAACGGGACATCTGCCGGATGTGCTTCTTTTTGACGCAGCCGCTCCAATATCTGGACAATTTGATCCGGCTCTTTCCGCCAGAGGACTTCCGTAGCGCCACCGTACAATAACGAACTGATGATCAGGTCGCGGGGGTCACGAGCCAGCAGAACCTTATGCGTCATACGGGGATTGAGTTTCGGTAGCAATCCGTTTTGCAAAGCGGCAGGGATAATGACCTTGATCAGTACCGGTTTTGTTCCTTCCAAAGCCGTTTCAATGGGTGCAAATTCGCCCGGTTCAAAAAAGGTGACCGGCGGGTGAGGTAACGAATGCTTGATCTGGGAAAACAGTAACGTCGTTCCAGAGCGGGCGTACCCCACAATGAGAATCCGGTGCCGGACCTCCGCAATAGACCGGAAAAGAGATTTGAAGAGCCTTTTCATGGAGGGAATCCCGTAAAAATAGGGGAAGAAAATGTAGCACGTGACCGATCAAAACTCCACAACCACCCCACCGACGGGCAGGGTTTCAAACTGATAGATCGTCTCCCGGTCACCGTCATCCTCGTAGGAATAATCCCAGATATTATGCTGATTGTAGAGATTTTCGATCTCGATAAACGTGACCAAATTCCACGATTTGAAGAAGTAACGCCGGTCCATCCGAACATCCAAGCGATGGTATGCCGGTAACCGCTCCGTGTTTATATCTTGCACCTCTTCAACTTGCCACTGTTTGAATTCTGGGTGATAGACCGGCGGGGTGTAGGGTCTTCCACCCAAATAGCGCCATTTAAGCCCCAATTGCACCTGATCGGCAAACGGGAGCATCCAACCGGTAATTTTGTACCAGATGGATTTGCTCATCTCCTGATACCATCCTTTTTCGTCCATATTGATGCGGTAGCCCGTGATAAGGGTGAACACGTGACGATAATCAAAATGCCAATCAAACGTTTTACCGGGATAACGGGGGTCATCTGCCTCTGCGACGGAGTAGGAGTAGCTCAGGGTCCCGTAAAAATTGCGTGACAGTTTTTTCTGCAAAAAAAGTTCAATACCGCGCGCACGCCCACCACCCGCATTGACGAAAATCCCCTCATCGGGATCATTCGGTTCAGGTGTCGTTTCATACAACCGTACCGGAAAATCATCGTATGTTTTGTAATAGACTTCCAGAGTTCCTTTGAAATCATCTGCAAAGAGATGTTCAATTCCGGCAACGTACTGGGTCGTGTATTTGTGTTTAAGGTGATCGTTTGCCGGATTACGGGTGAGTTCAAAGTAAGCAGGTGACTGATAATGGACACCATACGCCAGATTGATCGCGGTGCGGGGCGTTATCTCATAAGAAAATCCAGTGCGAGGGCTGAAATAGGAATTGCCGGTATAATCAAAATAATCATAACGAAGTCCCCCTTGTAACGTCAGGCGTGAGGTGGGGCGTAATTTAATTTGCATGTAACCCGCGTATTTGTAGGCACGTTCATTCTGCTGAACATCCATTTCGTAGATAACCGGTTGTCCGGTTTGGGGATCGATTACCGGGAAACTATCCACCACCACGCCGTTTTCATACTGGTAATAGGTCAATGTGTCCGGGCGTGCCCACATCGTGTAATCAAAATGGGTCTGTTTGAGGGAAATTCCGGTAGCTACTTCAAATTTTGGCGTGATTTGGTAGGTCAGATCATATTTAAGCTGTGTTTCTTTTTCGGTCGTATCGTTGCGCCAATCCAACAGCCACGTATCAACCTTATACACCGTTTCATCCCAGTGCGTCTGAGAGTGAGACAGGGTCAACAGCCCATATCCTTGGCTACCCATCAGAGAGCGCAAGGTGGCGCCTACCGTCCACTGCACCGAGCCAGACCGCACATCCATATCGTTACTGGAACCGTAGCCGGTCGTTTCGCCTTCAATATGGATATTGTCATCGCCGAACAGCCCGTTAAGAATCAGTTTGTGAGTTTGGGAGAGATCGTACACTATCTTGCCCTGAAAATTGTAATATTGGGGCACCGCAGTCAGACCAATACCACTGATGATCAGATCAAGATAGCTTTTGCGAGCGGAAACGAGATACGAGCCCTTACCCCCAGCGAAGGGACCTTCCAACAAACCTCCTGCTCCTGCCATGCTCAGTTCCAGCGAAGAGATTCGCTGCTGGCGACTTCCTTCTCGCAATCGAATTTCCATCACAGAGGAGGCTTTATCCCCATATTTTGCCGGAAACGCCCCCGCCATAAAATCAACCTCGCGGATAAACGCCGTGTTGAGCATGTTGATGGGACCGCCGGTGGTGCCGATTCGCCCAAAATGGTTGGGGTTCGGGATTTCCACATTATCCATCAAAAACAGATTTTCACCCGGGGCGCCACCCCGCACAATGATTTCGTTTTCCTGATCGGCTGCAGAAACGACCGCAGGTAAGGCTTGCATCACGCGCTGGATGTCACCCACGCCCCCCGGTTGTTCACGGATTTCTTCGTAATCCATCGTGCGAGTGCTGACAATGGCATCTTTGGCTTTGTCAAAGTACGAACCGTGCACTTCGACGCCTTCAACAGCAATATATTGCACCGCCATCTCTACCACGAGCGTGGTGATCGTCCCCGGATTGATAAATACATTCGGTTTAACCGTTGTTTTGTACCCGATCCGGCTGATCTGCACTCGATACACTCCCGGTGGGATGTTGTGGAATGTAAACTGCCCGTTGTCGTCCGCCAAAGTCCTGTTAGGGGTATCTAGCAGTTGCACACTTGCGCCGGCGACGGCTTGTAACGTGGCTTCGTCAATCACTTTGCCGGTGAGCGTCCCCGGCTCGCGTTCAGCGGCGCGTCCGGAAACAGATACCAACAATAAGCAGAGTACGCTGGAGACCCATAATCGCATGTGTCTATCTTGTTCGCCTTAAATAAAAAATAAAAGAAGCCCATCTTACGGAATGTGAAAGACGGGCAAGATCAATACAAACCGGATGTCGCATCTTAAAAGCGGCTGTCAATGTAATAGGGCAACATTTGAAACCACGTGGGCCAATCATGAGGCATATCATACCCCCAAATATCCAACTCATGAGGAATATGCTTGGCTTTTAAGACCGCTGATAGATCAATAGACCACTGGGAATGTTCGTATGCCCCTTGCCCCGTCAGGATGTATAGATGCGTTTTGGTCTGTAATTTGGCTAAATGATCCCCTTCCAGATTGGGCAGATAATCGATTGGGCTATTGTAGTAACAGTTATCATCATAATAGCCATCGGTGTATAGTTTGACATCGTAGGAACCGCTCATTGCGATCATACCGTCAAACAAATCGGGGCGGCGGAAGACCGTATTAGCGGCATGAAACGCGCCCAAACTGGCGCCGGTGGTGATAATCGGCACTTCATTTCCGCCACAATGAGCATAGATGAACGGTACCACTTCATCCGTCACATAGCGATTGTACTGTTGGTGACGAATCGCCTTATCGCGGGGATGCAGGTGGGGATTCATCCAACTTTCATTATTAATGCTATCAATCACATAAACCTTGATTTTCCCGGCTTCGATCCACGGCGCCAAACGATGAATCATCCCGCGCTCTTCGTATTCATAGCAGTTGAACGCGGCAGTGGGAAACATCAACAGGGCAAATCCGTAGTGTCCATAGGCAATCAGAGGCATTTCTTTGTCTAAATTATCACTCCACCACTGGTGAATTTCTCGATTCATATTAAAATAATCTCCCTAAAAACCGGTTTGAACGAATTAAAACCGGGTTTCGATATACGTGGGTAACATTGCCCGCCACGTGGGCCAATCATGCCGCCATTCGGGTCCCCACACATCCAGTTGGTAATTGATACCCAAGCGATATAACAACCAGCCCAGATGCTCCGAATAATAGGGGACTTCATACGCACCAGAGCCGGTAGCAATAATAATATGGTTCTTGGCACGCAAATGCCATAGTTGCGGACCTTCCGGCATATCATTGAGGTAGGCAAACGGGTTGTTAAAATGGATGTTTTCATCCCAATACCCCCCGGTATGCTTACTGATGTCGTAAATACCGCTCATGGCAATGGTACCATCGATCACATCGGGATATTTAAACAGGAGATTTGCCGCATGGAACGCACCCAGACTGGCGCCACTGGTGATGGTCAACACCCGCCCTCGGCAATGATGGTGGATAAACGGGATCACTTCATGGCGAATGTACTCGTTATACTGTTGGTGGCGTATCGCTTTGTGCGCCGGATGCATATCACTGAGCCAACTTTCCCGATTGATGCTATCAATGGAAAAGACCTTCACCCGCCCGGCTTCAATGTGATGGCGGATAGCATTAATCAGATGAAAACGCTCATATTCCAGAAAATCCGCGGCCGCGGTAGGGATCATGAGCAAGGCAAAACCAAAATGCCCGTAAACGGCAATCGGCATCTCTTTATTCAGATGGGGACTCCACCACGAATGAATTTCTCGGTTCATATCTTCTCCTATTCCTTAAACTAAATGTAACAGAGGGGACCAGTTTCCGGCGGTGACGGAACGGCTAAAGGTTTCAAGTAAACCCGCTCTACTAGCGAGGTGAAACAGAAGTCGCCGGCTTATTTTGGCAATTTTGGCAAAGCTAAATTTGGTTTATTGTCAAAATCCGGTACAACCGGTGGATTTTCCTTCAATTGTTGGAGAACCACTTCAATCGATTTATCCAATTGGACATCCCGTCCGGCAACATAATCTTGCGGGGTAATGTCCACATCAATGTCTGGGTCTGTGCCGTAATTTTCCACACCCCAGCCCACATCTTTAAACCAGAATGAGAATTCCGGTTGGGTAGTCACCGTACCGTCGATCAAGGCATGGCGGGGCCAAATGCCGATTACCCCGCCCCACGTTCGTTTTCCGATCAAGGTACCAAGTTCCATGAGTTTGAAACAGTGGCTGAAAATATCTCCATCAGACCCGGCATGTTCATTAGTCAGAGCCACGATGGGGCCGAGTACAGAATACGCCGGATACGGTTGTGGTTGCCCCCACCGGGTGAGGTCATAACCCACGCGCTTCTGTGCCAATTTTTGCAGAATGAGTTGTGACACATGCCCGCCGCCATTGAAGCGGACATCTACAATTAGCGCCTCTCTTTCCACTTCCACATGGTAATACCGGTGAAATTCCGAGTACCCCCACGGACCCATGTTCGGGATGTGAACATATCCCACTTTACCGCCGGTTTTTTCGTGGACATACGCTCGATTTGCCTCAACCCACTCCCGGTAGCGGGCGCGTGTTTCTTCGGATAGTGTTTTCACCGTGACCGTCCGTTGCCCCGTGTCACTTTCTGCATCGGCGAGCGTCAACGTCACTTCTGCGCCGGCTTGATTCACCAGCAAGGCATTCGGGTGTATCCTTTCGCTTACCGGATAACCGCCGACGGCAAGAATCACATCGCCTTCCTTGATATTCAAGCCGGGAGCCATCAACGGCGAACCCCATCCTTCCGCCCACGTATCCCCTTGGACAATGTGCGTAATTTTCCAGCCGTGCTGTTCAGCGTCATAGACGATATCTGCCCCCAACTGCCCCAAACGATAAGACGGCGGGCGGCGATAATCACCGCCGAATTCATAGCAGTGAGAGGTACCCAATTCCCCTTGCATTTCCCACATTAAATCCGAGACTTCAGAGCGGGTACAAAGACGATCAATCAAGGGCAAATAGCGTTTGTAAATCCGTTCCCAATCAATACCTGCCATATCCGGTGTCCAGAAGTGCTCGCGCTGTAACCGCCATGCTTCGCGGTACATTTGTTTCCATTCAGCCGGCGGATCGACCGAAATCCGAATGCGGGACAGGTCTAGCCAACCGCTTTCGCGGGAAGGTTCGTCTTCCATTTTATTGAGCAGTTTGTCACCAGCTTTGAATACTCGCAACCGGCCACCCGTCCGGTAAATCACCGTTTTTCGGTCCCGGCAGACCTTAAAATTGGTCACTCCAGTGGCGACAGTCTCATGCTTTTGCGTCTCAAAATCGTACATTTCAAGGCTACCTTGGGCGGCATGTTCCTCACGATCCATTTCCTGATCGAGACTCCCACGGGGTTGAAATGAGGTAAACAACACTTTCCCTTTGATGCCCACAATGCGTCCGTACAATCCTTCCGGTACCGGAAAAGGAACTACCCGCTCCTGAATTCCTTCCAAATCAATTTGGACCGGTTTGATTTCTTCTTTTTCGTCCTTTTCCTCTGGAGAATCATCGTCCGTCTCTTTTTCTTGGCGGGCTTTCATCAATTCTTCCAAATCTCCCATAGGTGGTCGCCCTGGTGCTTTTAAGTCTGGAATGAAAGGGGATTTCAAGTCCTTGCGAAGGGTGATCAGATACGGGCGGTCACCTTTGGGAAAGTTTAAATCAAAATAAATATTGTCATAGACTGGGTTGTAAATCCGCCCGGAGAGAAAATAGAGATATTTCCCTTCCGGATCGAAGGAGGGGGAATAATCGCCAAAATCGGGTTTAGTGACTTCATAGGTTTCACCGGTTTCAATTCGGCAAAGTTTAATGCATGATGTGGCATCGGAGGTTTGAAAACCATACGCGACCCATTCCCCATCGGGTGACCAGAAGACGCCCCGGATCCGCCCGTATTTGCTGTGGTCTAGCCGCCGAAGATTCCCCTGTTCCAAATCCAGAAACATGAGTTCCTGCCGGTGATTGGGGAAAACCACCTGACAGCGATCATGACGGGGAGACACATACACGTTCAAAGGACGTCCAATATCAAGGTCGCCAAACCGTTTAACGGTACCGGTTTTATCCAGCGGGTGCAGTTCAAAGGCTTCTTCGCCGTCGGCGTCGGAGACGACGATCAAGGCTTTACCGTCGCTGGTCCAGGCACTCAGTCGGTAGCGGACACCGTCGCGTTCGCCGTATTGATTCACCGCACCTTCCCATAATCCCATGGTAAATGCTTTTCCGCGAGCTGTGATGACGGCGGAATGACCTTCGGGATGAAGCCCGTAATCTTCCAGATACTTGGCGGCACTAACAAATTTACGGTTGCGTTGCACCTGCGGGCTATAAAATTCTACCGGAATTTCAGTTTCCGTATCCGTTGCGGGGTCATACAGGTACAAATCTGCCCCGGAATGGTACACAATTCGTTTACCGTCGGTGGTGGGGTTACGGACATAATATTCTTCATGATTGGTGTGGCGTTTCAGGTCATCGCCAGAGGGCAAACAAGAGTATAAATTACCAATCCCTTCATGGTCCGCGAGGAAATAGATACGCTCTCCGATCCACATGGGGTTACTCATATTTCCCCGGAGGCTGATAAGGCGCTTAAATTCACCGCTGCCTTCGGCATCAATCCAGAGGTCACCGGCCGTACCACCTTTGTAGCGCTTCCACCGGGCAGGGTCGGCGGTGTTTCGCCCGATCACAACGCCACCGTTCGCACCAAACGTGATATTTCGGGCGGGACCATATGGCAACAAGGTGGAGTCACCCCCATCTGGAGAAATACTCCACAAATTCAGAATGCGCTTGAAAGGTTGGCCCCGGTCGCTGGCATAGATAATCGATTTACCGTCCCGACTCCAGCCGGCAACCAAACCACCCAGAATACCCCCATTGTACGTCAATCGGGTGGCTTTTCCACCCACCGCGGGCATCAGGTACACTTCAGTATCCCCTTCTTCTTTCCCCGTAAACGCAATCCATTGCCCATCCGGTGAAAGCATGGGGCGACTGCTTTCACCTAAATTTGAGGTCAACCGGCGGGCAATTCCACCCTTGACCGGCACTGTCCAGAGATCATCTTCACATAAAAACACTAATGTCTCATCACAGATTGTCGGGAAGCGATAATAACCAGCACTCATACTATCCGTCTCCATAAGAACGATGTTACGATTAAGGAAATTTTGTTTGGGGTTATCTATAGGTAATCGCGGACGATCCGTCAAGCAAAATCTTTATAATATCAGGTGGTTAGGGGCTATTTTTGGACATATCGCCCCGCAAAAAAAACGATAACCCCTTACAATTGCTAAAATTCTCTTGAATTATCTCAACCGGTATGTTATAATTTTTTCCATAACAAGTTTGTTATCAGTGTTCTAAGGCTTTATTTCAAGAAAGAGATCTATCATGAAAAAAACAACGGTACTGGGTGCCGGCAGTTGGGGCACCACGCTTGCGCTACAGTTAGCCCGCAACCAACATGAGGTCCGATTATGGGAATATCGACCCGAAGTGGCTCAGGTGTTGGCAGAAACACGCCGTAATGATCCATTTCTCCCCGGTATTCCTATCCCCAATTCGATCACCATCTCTGCCGATTTGGAGGCATTGGTTGCCGATGCAGATTTAATCGCCTTTGTCGTCCCGTCGTCGGCGGTACGGTCTGTCGCGCACCAGCTCAACCGGTGTGAAATGAAGTCGCCCATTATCGTCAATGCCGCCAAGGGTATTGAGATTGATTCGCTTTTGCGGATGTCCGAAGTATTGAAGGAAGAACTCCCCGGACGCTTTCATCCCCGAATCGCCACGCTCTCCGGACCCAGCCATGCCGAGGAGGTCAGTCGAAATATTCCCACCACTATCGTAGCGGCTTCCGAAAACCCCGAAATCGCGGCAGAAGTACAAGCTACTTTTATGTCCCCCACGTTACGGATTTACACCAATCGGGATATTGTCGGTGTGGAGCTTGCCGGATCGCTGAAAAATGTGATTGCCATTGCCACCGGTATTTGCGACGGTCTCGGTTTTGGAGATAATACCAAAGGGGCATTATTAACTCGCGGATTAGCCGAAATATCCCGTTTGGGGGTGGCGATGGGTGCCAATCCACTGACATTTGCCGGACTATCCGGTATGGGTGACTTGATCACAACCTGTATGAGCCGGCATAGCCGGAATCGCTATGTCGGTGAGCAAATTGGTAAAGGTCGCAAATTAGCGGAAATTCTCGATGAAATGGTGATGGTGGCCGAAGGGGTCAAAACCACTCGATCCGCCCATCAATTACGCCAAAAAATGAACATCGATATGCCGATTACAGAAAAAGTGTATGATGTGCTCTTTAACAATGAAGACCCGAAGACCGCCGTTGCCAGCCTGATGGAACGCGATCCAAAGTCCGAGATTGAATAACAAGGGAGAGAAACAGTGCCGAAAGATACACGGGATCGTCTCTACCATTCGATCAGTGAAGTCTGTAACATCACCGATATTCGCCCACATGTGCTCCGGTATTGGGAATCCGAATTTCGAGAGTTAAACCCCCGTAAAAATCGGGCTGGTAACCGCATCTATCGGGATTCCGACATTAAATTGATCTTGCTGATCAAACACTTGCTTTACGAAGAACGATACACCATTGAAGGGGCCAAGCGGAAGTTAGCGCAACTCAAAGAAAACGGCACCATTGATGAGGTGGAAATCATCGATTTGCGCGCAAAAGAATTGTTACTCGAATTAAAAAAGGATTTATTAGAACTGCACGAAATGCTCTCGCAGAGTCATATTCAAGATTACTTAAACTCCACAAAATCACGTAAAAAAAATTAAAATATGCCCACACTTGATTTTTCCCAAGTGAACCTCATTCCGATTGCCTCTCGTGCCAATAAAGTCTCATTAGAAAATATGGCACAACCGGTTCCGCCGGATGCTTCTTTTGCTACGTTTTGGGATGCCCTACCGGATATTTTAGCAGTGCAACGTTTGAAGACGGTCGCTCAAGCCATTGCTCACGCCCATTTACATCAAAAACCGGTGATTGCTATGGTTGGCGCCCATACGATCAAATGTGGACTCAGCCCGATTTTTGTCGAGATGATGAAACAGCGCCTCATCACCTGCTTCTCAGCGAATGGCGCATTTGCGATCCATGATTTTGAATTTGCCTTTTGGGGCAATACCTCCGAAGATGTTGCCCAAAATCTGAAAGATGGCTCTTTTGGAATGGCACAAGAGACCGGCGAAGGGATCAATCTGGCGATTCGAGAACGAGCGGAAGAAGGAATCGGTTTTGGACAGATTGTGGGAGACGCCATTGTGCGGGCAGATGCCCCCAACAAAGCACTCAGCATTTTAGCGACAGGTGCCCAAGAACATCTGCCGGTAACGATCCATGTAGCCATCGGGACGGACATCATTCACCAGCAACCCTCCGCCGACGGGGCGGCGATCGGCCGGGCTAGCTATGATGATTTTAAGAAATTAGCAGGGGTAGTGGCAGAACTCGGTAATGGGGGAGTGGTGCTGAACCTCGGTTCGGCGGTCATCATGCCGGAAGTATTTCTGAAAGCATTGACGGTTGCCCGCAATTTAGGGTATCCGGTCACCCATTTTACCACCGCTAATTTTGATATGATTCAGCACTATCGGCCGAATGTCAATGTGGTTTCCCGCCCGGTGATGTCTGGCGGGCAAGGTTATTCGATTACGGGTCATCACGAAATTTTATTACCCTTACTCTATACCGGTACCCTGCTGGAACTTTCCCGAAAAAGGGCTTGACAAAAATTCCCCCGTATGATAAGGTGATTCCCTGAATTTTAAAGGGGAATACGGGAATGACGGATAAAATGAGTATCGCTTTTCGAGGCACGCCAGCAGGTCTTGTGGTGGTGGTGGATGAAGAAAAACCTTTCAAAACAATCATGGCTGATCTAGTCCGGAAATTGGAAGATTCCGGCTATTTTTTTGTGGGCGCAGATGTGACCTTAGACCTTGGGTCGCGCGATCTGGATCGTACGGAGCTAAATCAGGTCGCAGAGACCATCCAAAACAAGCACGGACTTGTCATTACCGGCGTCAAAACAACATCAGAACGCACGAAATCTGCTGCCCAAGCTCTTGACGTTAATATCGTTCACGAGGATCATCCGGCACCGAATGCGTCTGCTAAAACTGAAATTGCCCCGCCCACTCATGCGACACCCCCGGTACCGGAGTACCCGCCGACGTTATCTCCAATTCCCCCTGGTGAATTGCCCACAGAAATTGTCCGCCGGACGTTTCGCTCGGGGCAACAGTACGAAAGTGCAGGAAATTTAGTGGTGTTAGGTGATGTAAATGCCGGCGCAGAATTGATTGCCGCCGGCGATATTATTATCTTTGGGGCATTACGTGGTATGGCATTTGCGGGGTCAACCGGCAAAACGGATGCCATGATTTTGGCACTCAAACTGAATCCTACCCAACTGCGAATTGCGGACCGGGTTGCCCGTTCCGCCGGGGATGTTGTGGAGAACAACCCGGGACCCGAAGTCGCATTTATTGAAAATGATCAGATCGTAATTGATGTGTGGGGCAAACATTAAGCATGCTTCACCGGATTGCTTAATCGATAGAAGGAACATGTGAATGCTTTCAAAAGTGATCGTGATTACCTCCGGTAAAGGCGGTGTGGGCAAGACGACCACCGTTGCCCATATCGGTACGGCGTTGGCACTAATGG
The DNA here is from genome assembly GCA_003697105.1 of Gemmatimonadota bacterium. Classification (GTDB taxonomy): domain Bacteria; phylum 4572-55; class 4572-55; order J002; family J002; genus J002. Next base: position 13,795 of record RFFQ01000020.1, read on the forward strand.
GCCGAAAAGTGGCCGTCGTGGATGCGGACATTGGGTTGCGGAACCTTGATATTATCCTCGGCTTGGAAAACCGGATTGTCTATGATTTGGTGAATGTGATCGAGGGTACTTGTAAATTGAATCAAGCGCTGATCCGGGATAAACGGGTCGGAAATTTATACCTGTTGCCCGCCGCCCAAACCCGTACCAAAGAAGCCGTTGAACCCGAACAAATGAAAGCCTTGTGCCACAGTCTGCGGGAAACCTTTGATTATGTTTTGATTGACTCTCCTGCCGGAATTGAAGGCGGCTTTCGGAATGCACTTGCCGGGGCAGATAGTGCTATTATTGTGACAACACCGCATGTCTCCGCCGTACGGGATGCCGACCGGATTATTGGGTTAGTGGAAGCCGCCGAAAAAGGAATCCCTAAATTAATTATCAACCGGCTCGATATTGAAATGGTCAAAAAGGGGGAGATGCTGGATCAGGACGATATTGTGGATATTTTATCAATTGGACTATTAGGGATTATTCCGGAAGACCCAGCCATTGTAACCGCATCAAATCGGGGTGAATCTGTATTTAACAATGACAAATCCAAATCTGCAGAAGCCTACCGGCGTATCGCCCGACGCATTGAAGGCGAAGATGTCCCACTGCTAGACCTTGATGATAATCATAGCTTTTTAGGTCGCTTAAAGCGTATTTTAACCACAAATATTGGGTAGGAAGGTGGTATAATGGATTGGATCACAAAATGGTTCGGGAAAGGGCAATCCTCTAAAGATAGTGCCAAACAACGGCTGAAATTGGTCTTAGTGCATGACCGTGCCACTATTTCACCCCATTTGATCGAAGCTTTGAAAGAAGAAATTATGGATGTGATTCGAAAATACATTGAAGTAGATGATTCCGGTTTGGATATTTCACTGGATGAAAGCGGGGATTCCGTAGCCCTGCTGGCAAATATCCCCATCAAAGGGTTACGGCGCAATTCCAACCCGGCGAATTCCATGTAACCCGGTTAGAATTCAGGTTCATATAAAACAGGCGAAGGGTATTTGTTACTCCTTCGCCTGTTGTATTTTGCTGCGGTTACGTCCGATTTATTCAAACTCATCATCCGAACGCAAAACAAAAATTTGCCCGCCTTCGGAATCCAAAATCATCTTTGCCCGTTCTAAATGCCGCCGAATCCGCAAATCGATATACATATTGTTAATCTTAGACATCACATACCAAATATCATCCATGGTTAAACCATAGGTTTCAATAATGTTCATAATTTCTTTGGTAGCAGCATCGAGTGCCGCGGAAACCTCAACCTTATTGGCGTAATTTGGGCGGCTGGTGCTAAGATGAAGGCTATCGTCCGGTTCCTCCTCTGCAATGTGGGTTGGTTCTGGCGGGGGGGGGGCTGGTGTGGGTGCATAAAATGGCTCGGGTTCCGGGTGAACCGTAGGGCTTTCAGCACTCGATGATGACTCAAAAAAGGAGGGATTGATCCCGACGTCAATTTCCCCATCTTCGGTTGTTACAGGCGGAGGCGGCATGGTGGGTGTTTCCATAACTTCGGTATCAAAGGTGGGCATCGGGGGTTGTTTTTCAAGGTCACTTTTTTTGGTAATTTTGCGCCGGCCGGCAGTTGCCATGTTTTCAAAACCTTTTTCATTGAAACGCTGAATCATCATTTTCGAGATGGTTTTGAGTGTTGACATCACCCCCTTGCCCTCTTTAGCGATGGCTTCAATGGCAGGCACATTTGTCGGATTCAGTTCTTCCTGAAGTCGATGAACAGATAAAATATTTTTCAGGTCTCGTTTGTTATATTGAATAACCCACGGCATTTCATCGAGATTAAACCCATGTTCGGACAGGTTTTCTCGAAGGTTCTTCATACTATCAATGTTTTCTTTCAGTTGTTCCGTCTGGGAATCCGCAATAAAGACAACGGCATCTGCACCTTGCAACACGATCTTCCGAATCCGGTTATAGCGCACCTGACCGGGAACGGTGTATAACTGGAATTTGGTTTTGTAGCCTTGAATCGTTCCTAAATCAATGGGTAGCAAATCAAAAAATAAGGTTCTATCGCCCTCGGTGGAGGCGCTCACCATTTTTCCGCGGCGCGTCTCATCCATATGATCATAAATGTACTGCAAATTGGTGGTTTTACCGGATAAACCGGGCCCGTAATAAACGATTTTGGCGATCACTTCTTTTGCGGCATTATTGATCATCACCATAATCAGCATTCCTTATGCGGAAGGTGTGTTTTAGGTTGCTTTTTTCCGCCCACCCCGGCGGCGATTTTTCTTTTCCGGGGCGGCGGCGATGAGTTCTTGGCAGGTTTCCAAGGTCAAACTTTCCGGCTCGGTACCTTTGGGTATCCGGGCATTCTTGTTTCCATCGGTGATGTAAGGTCCGTAGCGGCCGCGGAGTACCTGAATCGGGCTATCCTCAAACGTTTTGATAACTTTGTTCGCCTCGGCTTCTTTCTTTTCGGCGATCAATTCCAATGCCCGTTCACGCGTGATGGTATAGGGGTCATCGTCTTTTTTCAGGGATGCAAATTTATTTCCAAACCGGACATAGGGTCCATAACGCCCGATGTTGACCGAGATGGGTTCTCCTTCATCCGTCTCTCCTAATTCCCGCGGTAATTTGAACAAGTGGAGCGCCTCTTCCAGAGTGATCGTTTCCATGCTCATATCGGGCGGAATACCGGCGAACCGGGGTTTTTCTTCATCATCTTTGGTGCCGATTTGGACTACGGGACCAAACTTTGCCATCCGCACACTCACCGGCTTGCCGGTTTTGGGGTCTTCTCCTAAAATGCGGTCTTGAATGAGTTCTGTGCGCGAAAGATTGCTTTTTTCCTCCACTTGGGTATGGAACTCACGCCAAAAATCTTGCATGACGGGGACCCAATCCCGTTCCCCCCGTGAGATTTCATCAAGTTCATCTTCCAATTCGGCAGTGAACTCATAATTGACATATTGGTTGAAATGTTCGGTTAAAAATGCGTTGACCACACGTCCCACATTGGTGGGGCGGAATCGCTTATTTTCCAGTTCGACATAATCCCGGGCAAGCAAGGTGGAGATAATCGAGGTATATGTGGAAGGGCGCCCGATACCGTATTCCTCCAATGATTTGATCAAACTGGCTTCCGTGTAACGTGGCGGGGGTTTGGTAAAGTGCTGTTCGGCTCGAATATCCTTCAGCTTGACCCGTTCTCCCGATTTCAATTCCGGCAACATATTTTGCTCATCGGATTCTTTGGTTTCATCCAACCCCTCTTCGTAAACTTCCAAGAAACCGGGGACGGCGACTGATGACCCCGTAGCCCGAAACGTGTTACCTGCCCCACAGGCAAAATTGACAGCAACCGTGTTTATCACCGCATCGATCATCTGGCACGCCACGGTACGCTTCCAAATCATATCATACAACTTAAATTGATCGCTCGAAAGGTGCGCTTTAATCTCCTCTGGTACCCGCATGACCGATGTAGGGCGCACCGCTTCGTGGGCTTCCTGAGCATTTTTAGTTTTGGTTTTGTACACATTCGGTGTCTTCGGTACTTTTTCATCACCATAGCGATCTGCGATGAGGTCTCGGATTTCCCGTACCGCTTCATCGGCGATAGCCACGGAATCTGTACGCATGTAGGTGATAAGACCCACAGCACCGTCACCAATATCAATACCTTCATACAGTTGTTGTGCCACCCGCATAGTACGTTGAGCAGTAAAACCGAGCTTGCGCGAGGCTTCTTGTTGCAAAGTGGAGGTGGTAAATGGCGCAGACGGACGTCGTTTGCGCTTTTTCTTTTCTACCGAAACCACTTCGAGCGTGCCATCCGCCTCTTGCAATAATTTGGCTCTTACGGTTTCCGCCTGCCCTTCTTCACCGATACTGAACTGCTCTATTTTTTCTCCTTCAAATTCGATCAACTTGGCGATGAAATCCCGGCGGTCTTTATTGAGGTCCGCTTCGATGGTCCAATATTCTTGGGGGACAAATGCCTCGATCTCCATTTCCCGTTCCACAATCATGCGCAATGCGGGGCTTTGCACCCGACCCGCTGAGAGACCGCGCTTGATTTTGCGCCAGAGCAATGGGGATAAATTGAACCCGACGAGATAATCCAATGCCCGGCGGGCTTGCTGGGCATTGATCAAATCTTCCGATAGTTGGCGCGGGTTGGCAATCGCTTCCTCAATCGCACTTTTGGTGATCTCATGAAACACAATCCGGTAAACCGGTGTCCCGTTCAGTAAGTTTTTGGCTTTCAAAATCTCGTAAACGTGCCACGAAATGGCTTCCCCTTCCCGGTCGGGGTCGGTTGCCAAATAGAGTGCTTTGGCGTTTTTTACAGCGTCACAAATGGCATCAATATATTTTTTATTCTTTTTAATGATTTCATATTTCATCGAGAAATCATCGGTGTTGACCGCACCTTGTTTGGGCACTAAATCCCGCACGTGCCCGTACGATGCCATCACCTTAAAATCTTTTCCTAAATATTTGTTAATGGTTTTTGCTTTTGCTGGTGATTCGACAATAACTAATGATTTTCCCATGCTAATCCTTCACGGCTGAATTCATACTAAATGTCAATGAATCTGAGATGAACCTTCGACGAAACTGTCAAAGGTGAGGCGTGAACCCACCTGCGTCAGATTCCACGGATCAAATAAGACGGAGGCACTGATCAGTTTAATGCCTTCCAGATCAAGTTCTGAGGCATCAGACATCATGGCTCGTTCCATAATCAATTCGGTTTGAGCATCATCAATCAAGCCCAATTCCCGCAATTGGATCAAATGCCCGAAGGCTTCCCGCGACATCATTAATTCTTCAAACATATTGAGAACCCGGATAGTACGCGGAGTTGGATGGGGGTAAGCCTGATCCGTTGGATGTTGGTCGGTTGATGCCGGGCGCATCATTTGGAGGAGCCACACCAAAGCGGTGTTAATTTCTTCAGAGGTATATCCCTGATCTTCCAGGGACTCGCGCATGGCTTTCACCTCTTCAAGATTTGGAGGGTTGGAATGAAATTGTTCCGAAATTTTTTCCAGCATCTCCATAATTTTATTGAGCATGCACTGAAATCTCCTTACAAAAATAGTTATGATAAGTCCTTAGCAAAGACCAAAAGCGATAACGGCGCTAGAATAACAACCGATCTAAGGTTTGTCAACGGTTTTGTCTTTGGGGGGCACCTGGACGGAGCAGGAAATCACTAACGCTATCAACAAAGATGCCCAAATTACCCACTTTTTGCTTGCGCTATCTTGCAGATTATGATATAACTGTTACGTTTTACTTCCCGCTTGTCAATAAAAAAGTAAGAGTTTTTTGAACTGTTTCTTCATTTTTTATAAAAAAGAGTGGATTTTTACTGAAAAAAGAGCCTTTTTGTCCCTTTTTCCCCTGTTTTCAGGGCAGACGATCC
>RFFQ01000178.1 GCA_003697105.1 Gemmatimonadota bacterium
ATCATAGCGCTTCCGGTCTAAACCCGCCACAAACTTGTAAAGAAGCGTCGTCTTGCCACTGCTCTTTGGACCGTAAATAAACAACAATCGCCCGGGCTCGTTGGCAACCCAATCATTCAAAAACGCAAGCTCCGCCTGCCGGTTGACAAATGCGGACTCCATCTTCCATTTCATGGCAAACACCTTTACTTAGCCATATTCTGGACAACCAGAGCCAATGTGGCAACTTGTGTTGTCACTAAGAGTACATCTTTGAATATCACCCAGTAGTCACGTTTGGGTTTTTCCGGAACGAAAATCGTGTCGCCTAAATCAACGGGAGTGCGTTCATCCGCCTTAACCCACTCGCCGGATTTGGCTTTGATAAGCCGCATCTCACCGGTTTGGGCATTCCAACTGTAATCTCCTGCCAGTTGGATGTAATCCCCGACGGTACGATTGGGTAAGTAGCTGGTAATACCGGGGAAACGGACGGCTCCAATCAGATTGACGGTCCGGGTCAATGGTTGGATACGGATTAAGTCTTTATCCCGCAAGACAATATCTTGTGTCGTATCATTTTCCTCAAACAAACGGACAAAATCAACCGCAACAGCACCAGTTACTTGCCGGGATTTCGCTTTAAAATAGGCATATTCGATTTCGGTCATTTCTTCAATATTCATCCGGCGTAAGCGTTCGTATTCGGGGTCCGTGAGTAACTCGGTTTCCTGCCGGATGAGTTCGGACTCCAACAAGGATGCCGTTGAGGTGAAACCCCCCGCTTGCCGGATCACATCGGAGAGGCGTGTTTTTCCTTCATTGATGACATAAGTCCCTGGATAAACCACTTCGCCAACCACGGTCACCTGCTGAAGTTCGGGGTAATCTGCCCGAGATCGTACAAAGATACGGTCATTGGGTTGCACCTCGACGTCACCTTCGCCAGATGCAAGATTGACCATCAACGTCTCTGTTTGATTTTTACCCGTGAACCGGACGATTTCAATAGCCGTTGGGTCCGCATCATCACGCAAGCCATGCCCGAGGTCGATCAGGTCCTGTAACCGGTCACCGGTTCGAAATTCAATTTCACCAGGGCGATTGACCGCCCCATAGATGCCAACAAACCCGACAGCGGCATCTACATAAGGAACATAAATCACATCACCATCGGCTAAGTACGGATTTCCAGAAAGATCGCCGGTCTCTTGGTAAGCAAACAGATCAACGGGGTCGCTCGACTGATCGGCATGCCGCAGGTGAATATTCCGCAACGAGGGGTTTTGCACGTGGATCAGCGGTTTATATTGGCTTTTTTTTGCCGGGTCTTCTGGAATTTCATAAAAACCACCCGCCGCTTGAATCGCTTCTGAAACGCGATCCATTGCGGTAACTACATACGTTCCGGGAATCATGACGGCTCCGGTGACGGTCACGCGAAAACGTCGCAATTGGGTCAAGCTCACTGTAATATCGGCATTCAGATAGACCTCACGGAGGGCAAGTCGTACATCGGTTTTCACATCGGCGAGTGATTTCCCGGCGACCTTGATCTCACCGACGGTGGGAATAATCAAGTACCCTTCTGGGGAAACCGGCAAGGTCAAACTCTCGTTGACCATACTCCAAATGTTGATGGCAAAGATGTCGCCGGGACCCACGATGTACTGTTCCGCATCAATCGCCCATTCGAGAGCTTGACCCCGCCAAGTCGGGTTTGCCTGTGCCTGAATCAGTTTCATTTTTTCGAGGGTTGGTGCTTTCGGGGAGGAGGCGTCTTCGGCGAGGGTTACGGTTGTGGTTCCGCCAATCCAGCAGAAAACAAAGAAAACGGCATAAATCAGTTTGTGAGATAACGCCATAATTGATAAAACATCCTATTTTTGTTTTAACCATGCATTGATAAACAGATCAATGTCACCATCCATCACCGCTTGGGTGTTGCTGGTTTCAACATTGGTACGGTGGTCTTTGACAAGGCTATACGGGTGAAATACATAAGACCGGATTTGGTTGCCCCAACCGATCTCGGTTTTACTTTCTTCCAATTTCGCCTTTTCGGCTTCACGTTTTTCGCGTTCCAGTTGGTAAAGCCGGGCGCGCAACATTTTCATGGCATTGTCACGATTCATGTGTTGCGACCGTTCGCTTTGGCACTGTACCACAATATTGGTTGGCAAGTGGGTAATTCGTACCGCCGAACTGGTTTTATTGACATGTTGCCCGCCGGCGCCACTGGCGCGGTAGGTATCGATTCGCAAATCCTCTTCCCGAATATCAATTTCGATATTGTCATCCACTTCAGGATAGACAAAAACGGCGGCAAAAGAGGTCTGGCGTTTGCCTTGCGCATTAAACGGAGAAACGCGGACTAAGCGGTGGACACCGATCTCCGATTTCAGGTAACCGTAAGCATATTCCCCACTGACTTCAATGGTCACACTCTTAATACCGGCTTCTTCACCACTTTGATAATCCAAAAAAGCCGTTTTGTAGTTGTGCTGTTCTGCCCAGCGCAGGTACATGCGCATCAGCATCTCTGACCAATCTTGGGATTCCGTACCCCCGGCACCCGGATTGATGGTCAAGATTGCGTTCTTGACATCATCTGGGTCATCTAGCATGGTTTCAAACTCTAAGGCATCCAGATGCCCGGTGATCAACTTTAATTGTTGTTCCACATCGGCAAACACATGATCGGCATGTTCTTCAACGGCGAGTTCGTAGAGCACACCGGCGTCTTCCAACTCCGCGTGAATGGTATCCCAACGTTCTACCCAGCGCTTACGCTGGTTGATCTCATCATAAATATGCTGGACATGCCGCTGATCATCCCAAAAATTCGGCTCCAGCGTTTGTTTTTCCAGTTGAGCGATTTCTTCACGTTTGCGGTCGAGGTCAAAGATACCTCCTCAGGTCATTCAAACGACCTTCTAGCGTGGTAATCGCTTCTTGCAATTCTTTAGACATGCGATATTTTCCTCAACTCCGGTTAAATATAACTCAAATATAGTTCCGAAGCGCTTGTGCCGCAACTTCCGGAGGGGTATGGTTGATGTAAAATCCGGTACTATACTCAAAACCCACATCATCAAATAGCTTTGGTGTAATCTCCAAGCGCCAGTGATAATCATCTGATAACGTCTTCCAGTAGCCACGATGCGGGATTAAGTTTGGTGATGTATGCAATACGTAGGTGTACGGTGGAGAGTTTAACACGTGCTGGAAGAGGCGTAGGATACCTTGCAACAGTACCGCTAAATCCCGAATTTGGGCGGCGGTTAGCAACGTAAAATCATGCTGATGCTCTTTCGGTAAAATCCAAACTTCAAATGGAAAACGAGAGGCAAACGGGCAGATGGCAATCATACTCCCATTTTCGTCCACCACCCGCTCACGAAACTGCATTTCCTGATCGATAATATCACAGAACTGGCAACGTTCCTTGAACGCAAAAAATTGCTTTGCTGTATCTAATTCATGTTTGATACGTAGCGGAGTGGCAGGAATCGCTAAAATCTCCGCAATGGAATGCCCAGAAGTGCTTTCTTGCGGGCGTGGTAGATACTTTTTAAATAGCAAGGCATAACGCACGTAATCATTCTCCCGCAAAGCATGTAATCGCTGGCGGTACACCTCAATGACCTGCTCTACGTGCGCCAGCGGCATTTGGGAAAGCTCCACACCGTGCTCAGGGGATTCAACGATCACCTCGTGCGAACCGGTACCGCTGACGGTATCATAAAACCCGACCCCTTCCAGTTTGTAATCCAGCGTATCTACCAGACGCGGTTGGGGATGCGGCACCACCCGCACCCGCCAATTGCCAGCCTCATCCGTCACGGTGTGTATGGCAGGAGCTAATCGACCCTCATGTCCTTGACAATACCGGCAGTGGGTACTTTCACCCGTCTGTACCGGCGGATAGGTTGGGCTTACATCCACTAAATCCCGCACCAATACCCATGCCCCCACAATTGGGTCACGACGAATGTCCAGCACCGTTGACTGCTTCTTTCAAAAGTCATAAAAAATAGCTTAAAAGTTGGTTGCCAATATATTCACATTGATCCAGACTGTCAATAGACAAAACCGGTCATTTGAAACCCCCCAACTTTCCATTTGGATGCAATCGACGAGCTCCTCGCCTCTTTCGGGCGGTCTTCTACTCAAAAAATATCTTTTTTCACTCCAAGGAACACCGTATATTACAAATATTGGTCTTTGTTAATTGAGTTTAGGCTTTCATCTATGGCGTTCTGAATCGTTTATATGCCTCTGAATGTTAGTACGGGCATAAATTGCTAAAACAGAAACACCACAAGACCCCTCACCGCCGGTTCAGACCAGTACTCCGATGAAAACACTCTCAACCGCATGAAGATCGGTTTGAGTTTACCTTTCCCCCCTTTGAAGAAAGGAGTCTCATGAATAGAACGCACCGGCGGATAGCCCTCATACTGGGGTGTCTACTCCCGATGCTCCTGATAATGGAGTCCCCCGAAGCGTATGCTGCCACTTCCCTCTCCGGACGCCATCTCTTTTTTGACCATCTGACTATTGAAGATGGGCTTTCCCAAAGTACTATCACCGCCTTACTCCAAGATCGACAGGGGTTTATGTGGATCGGAACACAAGAAGGCTTAAACCGCTACGACGGTTACACCTTTAAGGTTTACAAAAACGACCCCGACAACCCCTTCAGCATTAGCAACAATACCGTAACCACCTTGTACGAGGATGACGCCGGGTATTTGTGGGTCGGAACCGGTGGTGGCGGACTCAATCGATTCGATCCCCGCACCGAACAGTTTACCCGCTATTTAAATGACCCGCAAGATAGTACCAGTATTACGAGTAACATCATCAGTGATATTCTGTACGATAGCCAACAGAATTTCTGGGTTGGTACTGCCGGCGGGTTGACCCGATTTGAACCTGAAACGGGTATATTTACGCGCTTTCAGAATGACCCCGCGGATTCCAACAGCATCAGTGCGAATGGGATCAGCGATCTGTTTGAAGATCACACCGGGACACTCTGGATCGCCACGAATGGCGGCGGCATCAATCGCTACGACCGGACATCCCAGCGATTTAAACGGTTCATGAACAATCCGGCTGATCCGCGCACAATCAGCCTCAATTTTGCCAATGTGATTTACGAGGATAGTCAAGATACCCTATGGGTTGGGACGTTCTTTGGCTTAAATCAATTTGATCGAACAACAGAAACATTCCAGCGGTATCTGAACAATCCCAATGATCCCCATAGTTTATCGAATAATGCGGTCAATGCTATCATCGAATATCCTGAAGGTCATTTCTGGATCGGTACTAACGGCGGCGGGTTAGACCGGCTTGAACGCGAAACCGGCAAGTTCTACCACCACACCTACAACCCCAGCGATTTACGGAGTCTTAGCTATGATGCAATCACCACATTTTATGTGGATGACGCCGGTATCTTTTGGGTGGGAACCTTTGGCGGTGGCGCGAATTTGCATGATCCCCAAAAACAAAAATTCCGCCTGCTAAAACATGACCCCAATAATACCAATAGCTTAAGCAGTAACAGTGTGTTCTCCATTGTGGAAGATAAACAGGGGATTCTATGGGTCGGAACGGTCAACGGACTAAACGCGCTTGATTTTGCCCAAGATTCCGTAACCCACTATTTTAGTGACCCAACAGACCCCACAACACTTGGCGCCAGTGCTATCTTTTCGCTCTATGTGGATCCGTATGATACCCTTTGGGTGGGTACAAACCCCGGCGGTTTGAATAAATTCAACCGTGAAACCGGCAGTTTTACCACCTACCTCAACAATCCAGCCGATACAACCACGATCTCCGGTAATGTGGTCTCTGGGATGGTAGAAGATCACACCGGGGCGCTCTGGGTCTCCTCATTTGGCGGGTTGGATGTCTATGATCGCGCCACCGGTACCTTTCGACATTATCGCACGAATCCGGCGGATTCTACCACGATCGGCGCCAACTTCTGTTTTGACATTTACGAGGATCGAACCCAAACCCTCTGGTTTGCCACAGCCGGCGGGGGGTTAAATCGATTTAATCGAGCCGATCACACCTTTACCCGATTCCAAAATAACCCGGAAGACCCACACAGTATCAGCCACAACACCGTGTTATGTATTCATGAGGATCATACTGGTACACTCTGGATCGGGACGAATGCCGGTCTGAACAAATTTGACCGGGAAACCGAAACGTTTAAAAGTTATCGCACCAAAGATGGTCTCCGCAGTGATGTCGTCTATGGCATTTTGGAGGACGAAACGGGGCATCTCTGGTTGAGTACCAATCTCGGTTTGGCAAAATTTGACCCGCTCACAGAACACATCCGGGTCTATGACGTCAGTGATGGGCTCCAGAGCAACGAATTCAATTCGGGTGCGTTTTACAAGCGGCGGGATGGGACGATGTTTTTCGGCGGTCTGTACGGGTTAAACATGTTCCATCCTGCGGAAATTAAGGATAATACCTACCAACCGCCCGTGGTGATCACCCGCTTGGACATCCTGAATAAACCGGTCATGGTGGGGGCAGAATCACCCCTACACCAACCAGTACACCGGACCCAGCACCTAACCCTATCCTACCGGGACAAGGTATTTTCTTTTGAATTTGCGGCATTGCATTACGCGGCACCGGAAAAAAATCAGTATGCTTACATGATGGAAGGGTTTGACCAAGACTGGAATTATACCACTGCCCAACGCCGCTTTGCCACATATTCTAACCTGAAAGGCAAAACATATATCTTCAAAGTCAAAGGTAGCAATGCGGATGGCATCTGGAGTGAGCAAATGGCATCTCTTCAGGTCAAGGTAACACCCCCATTTTGGGAAACGCTGTGGTTTCGTATGGTTGTCCTTCTAACAGCGATATTGTTCGTCGTGGGGTTTTACAAGATACGCACCCGTGCCATCAAACAGCAAAAACGCTTGCTGGAACAAAAAGTAGAACAGCGCACCCGCGAACTTCGCCTTGCTAAAGAAGCGGCTGAAGCCGCCGCCCGCGCCAAATCCGATTTTTTGGCGACCATGAGCCACGAAATCCGAACCCCGATGAATGGCGTAATCGGAATGACAAGCCTGTTGCTAGGCACGCCACTAAACCGTGAACAACGCGATTTTGTAGAAACCATCCGCATCAGCGGGGAAGCACTCCTGACTATCATCAATGATATTCTTGATTTTAGTAAAATTGAATCCGGCAAAATGGAACTGGAGTGCCAGCCCTTTGAACTGAAAACCTGTGTCGAAGAAGCCGTCGAGCTATTTACCTCCAAAGCGGCAGAAAAAAACATCGATCTGCTATATCAGGTCGAACCAGACGTACCAAACTTTATTGAAGGGGATGTTACCCGACTACGGCAAGTGCTGGTCAATCTAATCGGCAACGCACTCAAATTCACTGAAAGCGGCGAGGTGTTTATCTCCGTAAAAAAACGGGAAGAAGCCGGAGAGACCTTGGTCCTTCAATTCGCCGTAAAAGATAGTGGGATTGGCATCCCCAAGGAAAAATTAAACCGGCTATTCAAGGTGTTTTCACAAGTGGATTCCTCTACAACCCGCAAATACGGTGGTACCGGGCTAGGGCTGGCAATCTCCCGCCGGATTGTGGAACTAATGAACGGCAACATTTGGGTCGAAAGTGAGGTTGGCACCGGATCAACCTTCTCATTTACCATCCAGACCAAACGGGCAGAAGGGGTGCCAAAAGCCTATTGGGGACACGATATTCCGGAATTTCGGGGACGCCGGGTGCTGATTGTGGATGATAACGAGACCAACCGCCGGATTTTAACCTTGCAATGCCAACGATGGGGCATGATTCCGACCGCCTTCGCCTCAGGAGCAGAAACACTGCACCATATTAAATCCGGCGAAATATTTGATATTGGTTTCCTTGATCTGCACATGCCTGAAATGGATGGGCTGGAATTAGGTATCAAAATCCGGGAATTGCGTTCAGAAGCGGAATTGCCACTTATCATGTTTAGTTCCGGCACCAAACCGGCAGATTTTACCGAAAAAGCACGCGGTGTATTTGCGGAATTTATCGCCAAACCCATCCGGCAATCATTGTTGTTCAATGTGGCGATGAAAATCCTCACGGAAGCGGAAACCCAGACGGAATCTCACTTTCGGGACGCCGATAATGTAGATAACCAGTTAGCAGAAAAACTACCTATCCGCATCTTATTAGCGGAAGATCACGCAATTAACCAAAAATTAGCGTTGGCTCTCTTCCGGCGTATGGGCTACACCGTCGATATTGCCGCCAATGGGCTAGAAGTATTAGAAATGATGAAAATAAAGGATTACCATTTGATCTTCATGGATGTGCAAATGCCGGAACTGGACGGGTTGGAAACAACCCGGCGCATCATTGAGCGCCTCCCAGACGCAACCCAACGCCCGCGCATCATTGCCATGACAGCAAATGCCCTGCGCGGAGACCGCGAAGTGTGCCTGAAAGCCGGCATGGATGATTACATCAGCAAACCCGTCCAGATTCAGGAATTGCAACAAGCAATCTTGCGCTGGGGAGCGGCACATATTGAAACAAAGACATCCCTCGATACCCCTCCAGATACCAAAACCCACCGAAATAACGGATCATCACCACTGCTGGATTGGGCGACTATTCAAGAACTGGAAGCCATGGAAGAATTCGATCCGGGGTTATGCGCCGAAATGATGGAGATGTATCTTGAAGACTCCGTCCGGTTAGTGACCGCGATCGAGCAATCAATACAAAAAAAGGACGCACACATGTTAGGGAAGGAGGCACATGGATTAAAAGGGGTTGCCATCAGTATTGGTGCCGTTGCGGTCTCAGAAATAGCTTTGGAATTAGAACAAAAAGGTAAAAACAACGATCTAAACGGAGTAGTACCCCTACTTTATCAGTTAAAAACCATCAATGACCAAACACTCACTGAAATCCGTAACTATCAGGAGGACACCCCATGAAAATTTTGATCGTAGAAGACCACCGTATCACCGCACGCCTGATTCAAAGTATTGTAAAACGGTTAAATTATACCGTTTTGGATACCGTCACCACCGGTAAAGAGATGATCGAACAAACCCGCATCTTAAAACCCGATTTAGTTCTCGCAGACGTAGAACTCGCCGGCGAAATCGATGGGATCACCGCCGCAAAACAAATTTATCCCACCCCGGTGATCTTTTTGACGGCGAATCCAGAACGAAAAGAACTCCACGGATTTACCGCCCTGAAAAAAAAGGGGTTTGAGATCGAAGAACTCCGCACCGCGATGGAAAAAGCTACGCGACTGTAGTAATACACTGTAAATTAAGTGCTTTTGTCCTTTTTAATTTCCGACATTAACAAGACATCTTGAGCCTTGCTACCAAATTAAGCGATAACTAAAAAGGGTCGAAATTTAATTTGTAATGCAAATAATCAACTCTAACCCAAACCCTGAGGGAATTGCAGAACCCTCAGGGTTTCATATTTTTTGACCCGAACCCTCATCCAACTCATCAACTCCCGAATCAGGATTTAGGGATTAGGGGTTAGGGGGAACGAAAATCGCAACTCACCAACTCACAATTTTGGATTGTCTTTTCCCTAAATCTGTGCTAAACTTATAAAAATTCTGATGATAGTACTTTTCATTTAGGAGGAAGATCACCCATGAAACACCAGTTCATTATCCTATTGATCCTTTGTTGCTTGCCGCTTTTTGCCATCGCTCAGGAGTGGGAAGCCCAAATCTCCGGCACAACCGAAACACTGTTAGGCGTGGATTTTATCAATGATGAACGTGGCTGGGCTGTGGGCTTTAACGGCACGTTACTGCACACCAGCGATGGTGGTGAAACGTGGACTCCGCAAATCAGTAACACCCCCAACAACCTCTACAGCATCAATTTTGTCAGCGAACAGCGCGGCTGGGCAACCGGCGCTTTTGGTAAGATCATCCATACTACTAATGGTGGGGAACAATGGTTAAATCAGGTGAGCGGAACCACCAACGACCTAAACAGCGTCTATTTTGTGGATAATCAACGGGGTTGGGTGGTCGGTACCGGGGGAACAATCTTACACACGACAAACGGCGGCACCACCTGGACGCCGCAATCCAGCGGGGTGAGCCAAACCTTGTGGGATGTAACCTTTATTGATAGCCAAACCGGTTGGATCAGCGGCGCGGGCGGACAGGTGCTCCATACCACCAACGGCGGCACCACCTGGATACCGCAAGCAAGCGGCGTAACCGTCACCCTGTACGGGATCGATTTTAATACGGCAGATATTGGCTGGGCAGTTGGTTCCGCCGGAACGATCCTTTATACCAATGACGGTGGCACCACGTGGGAAGCCCAAGAAAGTGGTGTTCAGGTGATCTTATACGATGTGAGTGGAGTCAGCCCCACAACCGCATGGGCATGTGGCTTTTTCGGTACGATTCTCTTCACCGACACCGCCGGATTGGAATGGACAACCCAACCCAGCAACACCACCAATGCCTTGTGGGGGCTTGATTTCATCAATATTGCTAATGGTTGGGCGGTCGGCGGCGCGGGAACCATCCTGCGATATACCAGTGATGTTCTACCCGACCCCAATATCTTTGTCCATCCTCTAGCAGTGAATTTTGACAGCGTGCGGGTGGAAACCGTCGCGGATACCCTTATCCGGATCGAAAATACCGGTGGGTTGCCTCTGAATATCCATGAAATCCGAGTTGATACGGACGCATTCGACGTGGACACCACCCAATTGGTGATCGATGCCGGACGGCGCTATCAACTCACCGTCAGTTTCCACCCACTGGAGGAGATCGATTATCACGATACGCTACACATTTTCAGCAATGACCCCGATCAGCCGGTGATCACCGTACCGCTTGCCGGACGGGGATTTATTCCCCCCTACTGGCGACCCCAAACCACCGATACGTTCTTTAACCTGAATGACATTCTCTTTTTAAATGAACGGCAAGGCTGGGCAGTCGGCGAGACGATCCTGCGCACCACCGATGGCGGGCAACATTGGGAAGGCGAAACCGGCGGACTTCCGGCAGATTGGCAAGGTATTGCCGCTCTGGATTCCCTGCACCTCTGGGTAGTTGCCCGAAATGGCGAAATTCAGCGCAGTATCGATGGTGGCGAGAGCTGGTCTCCTCAAACCAGCGGAACAAACTTACCACTGTGGGACATTGATTTTGTTGAAATCGGGCACGGCTGGATTGTTGGCGCAAACGGGCTGATTTTACATACCGAAGATGCCGGCCGCCAATGGCAGTTCCAAGCCTCCAACACCAATATGGATTTGTATGCCGTTGATTTTATTGATGACCAACACGGATGGATTTGCGGGGAAGCCGGATTGATCCTCTCCACCACAGATGGCGGGAACACTTGGACGCCACAAAGCAGTTTCACCGACCGGCGGTTAAATGATATTCAATTTGCCAATTCCCAACATGGGTGGACGGTCGGACAAGATGGCGTGATCGTACATACCACCAACGGGGGCCAGTCGTGGATACCCCAAACCAGCGGCGTGAGCACCCATCTGAACGGAATTGCGGCAAAAACCGCGGAGTGGGCATGGGTAGTGGGGCAAAACGGTACAACGCTCCGCACGGAAGACAGCGGTTTTACATGGCTAATTGAGGATTCCGGGATTACCAGTACCCTGCGCGCGGTGAGCTTCCCCCACCCCAATCGCGGTTGGACTGCCGGTGATGGGGGCACCATTTTATATGCCGAAAACCTGTATGACATTTATACCGCCATTGAACCCAATCCGGAGACCATCGATTTTGGTGACCGCTACCTCGGTGAGCTGGCGGAACAAACCTTCAGTGTCACCAACACGGGTAATCTACCCCTGCGGGTGGATTCCATCGAACTTGCCGGAGCAACAGAATTTAGTACGGAAAATCTCTCATTCACGCTGTTGCCAGAAGACTCACGCCAGATGACCATCCAATTTTACGCCACCGAAGAAGGTATCTACACCGGAACGATTCAGATTCACAGCAATGCCGAAAATGCCAACCCGTTGGAAATTGCGGTAACTGCCAACGCGGCATTTCCCCCGGATTGGCAAGCACAGGAAAGCGGCGTCGGGGGCATCCTTTATGCCGTCGATTTTATCGATGATTACCACGGTTGGACGGTCGGACTAAACGGGACGGTTTTGCACACCACCAACGGCGGGACAATCTGGTCGGCACAAAATAGCGGCTCAAACCGTATTCTGCGGTCGGTCTTCTTTGAATCGGATCAAAATGGCTGGATTGCCGGTACCAGTGGCGAAATTTTGCGGACAACGGACGGCGGGCAAAACTGGATCGAGCAAAACAGCGGCATCAGTACGAATCTGTACGATCTGCACTTTGTCAATGCAACAGAAGGCTGGGCAGTGGGTGCGGAGGGCATTATTTTGCACACCAGCAACGGCGGCGAAACGTGGTCACCACAGAATAGCCCGGTTAATAGTACCCTTTGGGCAGTCGATTTTGTGGATGTCAACCGCGGTTGGGCCGTGGGAGACAACGGTATTGTGCTGAGTACCATCAATGCCGGTCAGGAATGGCTGCAACAGACGAGCACAACGATCCAGCGCTTACGAGACGTGGACTTTTTTGATGAAAATTTCGGCTGGATTGTGGGTGATCAAGGGGTGATTTTACACACCATCAATGGCGGGGTGATTTGGCATCATCAGGACGGCGGTACCCAACGCCACCTGACCGGTATTTCCGTGGCAACACCGGTCAATTTGCGGGCGGTCGGTTTCGATGGCACCATTTTGCGCACCGATGACGGGGGGGAGGATTGGATACCGGAAGTCAGTGGCACCTTTCTTACCTTTTGGGACGTGGACTTCCCCTCGATCAGTGATGGTTGGGCGGTCGGGTTTGAGGGAATGATCCTCAATTATTCCGCACCGAATTACCCGCAAGCCCCGGTGATTCAATCCATTATGGACGTCGGGAATGATCAAGGGCGACAAGTGCGCCTCACGTGGGAACGGAGCGTCTATGACGGCATTAACGATGGCTATACCATCACCAGTTACGATATTTGGCGGCGAGTGGATGCCTTCCGCACGGATTGGGACTTCATCAGCACCATTCCGGCAGTGCAATCACCCACGTACAGCGTTGTCGCGCCCACGTTGGCAGATTCCACCCGTGAGAATGGCATCTACTGGTCAATTTTCAAGGTCGTGGCGCATACGGCGAACCCGTACCTCTATTTCACGTCCGTGCCGGACAGCGGTTATTCCATAGATAACCTTGCGCCGCACCCGCCGCAGGAGATTCAAGGTGGCTTTTTCAGCGAAAATCAGTCAATTGTACTCACGTGGCAACCCAGCCCGGATGCGGATTTTGACTACTACACCATCTATCGCGGCTTGAGCCCCGACATCACGCCCCACCCGGCTTGGCTGTATGCCATCACCAGTGACTCCACCTTCATGGATAGCGAAATCACCCTCGGTGAAACGTATTACTATCTTATCACCGCCTATGATTTTGCCGGTAATGAAAGTGATCCCACCCCGCCGGTGGAAGTCCGCGCCGACAATATTATTTCTGTTGATGATCCGCTCGATCAAGTGACGGCACCCCAGCGGTTGATGTTGCACCAAAACTACCCCAACCCGTTTAACCCACAAACCACAATCCGGTTTGATGTGCCGCAAGCCACTCTGGTGAGCTTGGCAATTTATAATGTGCGGGGGGCATTAGTACGGACGCTGGTTGGTGGCAGGGTTGAAGCAGGTTATCATCAAGCAATTTGGGATGGCACAAATGATAGCGGTCAAGCGATGAAGAGTGGGGTTTACTTCTATCGTCTGGACGCCGGCGTTTTCTCGCAAACCCATTCGATGGTGCTCTTGCGATAAAATTTAGAGCGTCCCGGCGGGTGAAAAACAGACCTGAAAGGCTTAGAGAACCTTTCAGGTCTGTTGTGTGTGTGGGGGTCTATTTTTCCCACATGGGGATGCGCACCCCGCGCTCTTTCGCAATGGATTTTGCTTTGTCGTAACCGGCATCCACATGGCGGATAATGCCCATACCGGGGTCACTGGTAAGGACGCGCCGCAAACGATCTTCTGCCTCAGGAGTTCCATCGGCAACAATGACCATACCCGCATGGATGGAGTAGCCCATACCGACGCCACCGCCATGATGGACACTGACCCATGTTGCGCCGTTGACGGCATTGATCAGGGCGTTCAGGATGGGCCAATCTGCGACGGCATCACTGCCATCAAGCATCGCTTCCGTTTCCCGATTGGGCGAGGCAACCGAGCCGCAATCCAAATGGTCGCGTCCAATCACAATCGGGGCGCTCACTTTACCGGATTTGACCAAATCGTTGAAGAGCACTCCCGCTTTTTCCCGTTCACCGTAACCCAACCAGCAAATTCGGGAAGGTAATCCCTGAAATTTGACCTGTTTTCCCGCTTTGATCAGCCAACGGTGCAAGGCTTTATCTTCAGGAAAAAGTTCAATCAAGGCATTGTCAGTGGTGTAAATATCCTGCGGATCGCCGGAGAGTGCCACCCAACGGAAGGGACCCTTGCCTTCGCAGAAAAGGGGGCGGATATATGCCGGAACAAACCCGGGATAGCGGAATTCCCCTGCGTCATTACGGACATTCAAACCACCGGTTTCCGCTTGTGCTCGCAGGTTGTTACCGTAATCAAAAGCAATTGCTCCCGCTTGTTGCATATCCAAAATGGCTTGGGTATGTGCTACCATCGATGCAAACGCCATTTGGATATACTTTTCCGGGTCGGTTTGTCGCAACGCCAACGCCTCTTCAAAAGGGATGCCGTGGGGTACATATCCGTTGAGTTCGTCATGGGCGGAGGTTTGGTCGGTGACCACATCGGGGATGATGCCCCGTTTGACAAATTCTGGGAAGACCTCTGCCGCATTCCCCAACAGCCCAATAGAAAGGGGTTCACCGGCATTTAGTGCTTTTTCAGCGTGCCGCATGGCATCATCAAATGTTTCGACGGCAACATCCAGATATTTGGTTTCCAGACGTCGCTGAATCCGGTGCGGATCAACTTCCACGCAAATCCCGACGCCTTCTGCCATCGTAATCGCAAGGGGTTGGGCTCCGCCCATGCCCCCTAATCCGGCAGTGAGGGTCAATTTGCCTTTTAACGAGCCGCCAAAATGTTGCCGTGCTAATTCCGCCAACGTTTCATAGGTTCCTTGCAAGATGCCTTGTGTGCCAATGTAAATCCAGCTACCGGCGGTCATCTGCCCGTACATCATCAAGCCTTTTTTATCCAGTTCGTAAAAATGCTCCCATGTAGCCCACTTGGGGACGAGCATACTGTTGGAGATCAGCACGCGGGGCGCGTCCACATGACTTTTAAATATACCAACCGGTTTACCGGATTGAACCAGCAGGGTTTCATCATTTTCCAGCGTTTTCAAGGCATTTACGATGGCATGGAAGCATTCCCAGTTGCGGGCGGCTTTGCCATAACCTCCATATACGATCAGTTCTTCAGGGACTTCGGCAACATCTGGGGAAACATTATGCTGAATCATCCGGAACGGGGCTTCGGTAAGCCAACTTTTACAATGAAGTTCCGTACCAGTAGGGGGGTAAATCGGTTTATAATCAGACATTTAAGACCTCCTCGGGAAAAAATGATTTGAGAGTAAAATCGTCTCTAAATTGGGGCATCTTTTTCAATTTAATTCACGCGGGGTAAAAGTCAATGCCCTCTTTCACGTTTCTAAAATTTTCTTGACATCCATCACCGCTAAGGTTATACTCGTGGCAAGTTAGCCTTGTAATATTGCGTATTTACGTGATTTCGCCGGGGGTTGAACCTGAAGTTGTGAGGTGGATTTATGTTTATTGAAGTGTCCGAAGCGCAAGTGATTAACAAGCGTGAAATTATCGGCAAAGGCAAAGCGATTTTGAGCCGTCTGGAAAACGAAATTAAAAATCATGAGGGTGACTATATTGTGATCGATGTGGACAGCGGTGATTACGCGATTGAGAAAGATTCCGTGAAAGCTCGGGAAAAAATGCAACTCCGCCACCCCAACAAAATTTTTTATGCGGCGCGGCTCGGATTCCCCGCGATGTACAAATTTAATTAAGGAGGCTGACCATGATCGGATTTCTGGACGATGCGAAACGTCCGAAAATTAAATTAAATGTGGATGGTCGCCGGACAAGCCTCTCGGTCGTAGCGCTCATCGATACGGAGTTCAACGGGGATTTGTGTTTGCCGGTCGAAGTCGCCGTCCAGTTAGGTTTAGAGCCGGTACAAGTGGTCGAAGTTGAAAAAGCAGATGGCTCGATTGAAAACACGCTTGTTTTTTCCGGATTTGTGGAATGGTTCGGAGAATCCCGCGAAGTGGATATTTTACTCACCGATGCCCCAGAATCACTCATCGGGACACGCCTATTGGAACAAACCCGGATGACAATCGATTTTGTGGAAAAGATGGTGATGATCGAAAATAAAGCGGCTTAAACGTCTTGATAACTGCCCCTCACCAAATCTGATTTTGGGCGAGGGCTCTTTTTTTGGTCAATGAATCATGCAAACTCACGAAGAAAAAGTTGATCTGAAACAATATTTATACGATCTGCTAGTGGTAGAGAAGCGGACATCTGCGCAACTAGAGCAAAAGCGCAAAGAGGCGCAAGAATGGCACGAAAAAGCCGCATACGCCTCCGGGAAGGGTCAAGTTGATTTAGCGGCGGAAGCGGCCCAATTTGCTATGAATTTGGAAGCTGAAATGCTGACGCTGGAAAAAGAACTCCAAGAGCTAGCCGTCAAAATACAGTATTGTAAGGATCAGGTTGCTAAACCGTCATTTACACCGCTGGTAGATATCAACCAATTGCAAGCCGAATTTGAGATGCTTCTGGGGGATGAGGGGAAAGCCCTGGTATTGGACAAAAAAATCAATGACCAAAAGGTAGATGATGACCTTGCAAAATTAAAACGCCAAATGGGTCTATAAAAATTATCGGTTGAAATTTATAATATTTTAGAAGTTAATATCTCAATATTTGTAAGGAGCGATTTATGAGCATTTTTGTGAATCAAGACACAAAATTGATCGTGCAAGGGATTACCGGACGGGACGGGTCCTTTCATACTAAGGGGATGCTGGAATACGGTACAACTATTGTTGCCGGTGTCACCCCCGGTAAAGCCGGACAAGAGGTGGAAGGCGTACCGGTTTATAATACGGTGGCAGATGCGGTTGCCGCCCATCCAGAAGCCAACGCCTCCATCATTTACGTACCGCCACCATTTGCCGCCGACGCCATTATGGAAGCAGCAGATGCCGGTTTAAAACTGATCGTCTGTATCACAGAAGGCGTACCCGCCGTGGATATGCTGAAAGTTGCGCCGTTCGTAAAAGAAAAAGGCGCCCGGTTGATTGGTCCCAACTGCCCCGGCGTGATTAGCCCCGGTAAGGCAAAAGTGGGAATCATGCCCGGTCAGATTCATGCAGAAGGCAATGTGGGGTTGGTTTCCCGTAGTGGGACGTTGACCTATCAAGTGGTGCATGAACTTACCGCCGCTGGTATGGGTCAGACCACCTGTGTCGGGATTGGCGGCGACCCGATTATCGGTACAAAGTTCATCGACTGTTTGGAAGGTTTCCAAAATGATCCGGAAACGGAAGCGATTGTGATGATCGGTGAAATTGGCGGCACGGATGAAGAAGATGCCGCAGAATACATCAAGGAACATGTAACCAAGCCGGTAGTCAGTTTTATTGCCGGTCAAACCGCGCCTCCGGGCAAGCGGATGGGTCATGCCGGGGCGATTATCTCCGGTGGTAAGGGCACCGCGGCAGACAAGATCAAAGCCTTGAATGCGGCAGGTGTTCCGGTGGCTAAAACCCCTTCGGAAATTCCGGACTTGCTGAAAAAAGCGATGAATAACTAAATTTTTTATCGCTGCTGAAAAAAGCAAAACGCTCCTGAATTTTCTCTCAGGAGCGTTTTTAATTTGATGCCCATTTGATGAGGCTGAATTATTGATTTTTCCACGTGTTGTACAACGGCAACAAACTATGAGCATCGCTCATATCTTCTTTTACCTGCGTTTTAAAGCTGAATTCTTTGGTGCCTGCCTTCCAGACAATCATCGGGAAATCCTGATTTTCGCCCAGATACTTACCGTTGGTCTCCAACAGCGTTTCCGAAAGTGACCCCATGTAGTACATGATACCGGAACAGTTACACGAGCGATCAGTGTAAAATCCGATAGAGTCCAGCGAAGAGAACGTAAAATGAACTTCCCCCATCAGCATATCATCTTTTTCGTAAAGTTTCTTTTCGGTGACGGTGTAATTCGGATTTTCGTCTTCGAACGTAGTCCCCTCATAATAATCGGAAATTAGTTCGCCGAAATCTTTGAAGGAAACATTTTTCCCTTCATCTTCTTCCGAGACAAGGTTGATGTAGGTGATCACCCCTTCGCCGGAACCATCGCTATTGAGCGTGAACCGGTACTCTTTTTCTTGTACCGTTAAACAACCACTGAAAACAACCAGTGCCAATATAACCCCCATCAGACCCACCCCGCGATGTCCATTTATCGTAAATATCATATAAGCCTCCTGTTAAGTAGATGTAAATCCCCAATCGGGACATAGTGTGACTGACAAAAATACCCCCCTAAGATAATCCATCGTACCATAATAAATCGTAAGAGGCAAGCAAAATCAGCACAAAGCTATTGACATTTTTTTTTATCGACTGTATTCTTCCCTCAAGTAGCTATCGATCTTTACCAGTTGGGGTGCCACCTAGGTGGTGGCTGAGATTAGACCCATTGCACCTGATCTGGGTAATACCAGCGTAGGGAACGTAATCATTTAACATGTAACCATTTTATAGGTTTATCAAGTTGCCGCTTCCTACGCGAGAGGAGGCGGCTTTTTTTATACCTTTTTCTGTTTAGGAGGTGTTCAGATGCAACACATTCATATAATCGCTCTGTTTTTAGTGCTGGCATATTCTACCGGATGGGGGCAAACGTTGGCAGGGGTTGTCCTTGATGCGGAAACGCAAAAACCCTTAAATGGGGCAAATGTGATCTTGGAAGGAACTCCGCCACGCACCACAATATCAAATACGGAGGGTCAATTTGAATTTAAAAACATCAAGCCATCAACATATCAATTACACGTCAGTTATATCGGTTATCAATCTTATAAAAAATCGATTGTAATCGAGCAGGATCAAACGCTGACCATTTTGCTCCAACCGGCAGCCGTCCCATTAGATGAAGTGTTAGTGCTTTCGAGCCGTGCTCGTGATCGAGAGACTCCAGCGGCATTCTCTACCCTGACGCGTAATGACATCGAAAACCGGTATGCGGCACAGGATATCCCCATGTTACTCAGCGAGTTACCGTCGATCAAGGCGTATTCAGAAACGGGTCATGGTGTGGGGTACACGTATCTTTCGATTCGTGGGTTTGACCAGCGCCGGATTTCGGTGTTGATCAATGGTGTTCCCCAGAATGACCCCGAAGACCATAATGTGTACTGGGTTGATCTGCCGGATTTGGTCGCTAATGTTGAGGACATTCAGGTGCAACGTGGCGCAGGCAGTGCTTTTTATGGACCTCCGGCGATTGGTGGGTCCATCAACATCATTACGTCTCATTTTAAGGTAAAACCAAAGTTAACCGTCCAGACCGGTTTTGGTAGTTATGAGACACAGCGTCACTCACTTGCCCTCAACAGTGGACTGATCAAAGACCGGTATATTTTGCACGGGCGGATTTCTCAAATCAAGAGCGATGGTTATCGGGACCAATCGTGGGTAGATTTCAAAAGTTATTTTTTGGGGATTCAGCGTCTGGGAGAACGCACAACAGCCCGCTTGCAGTTTTATGGTGGCCCCATTGAGGATCACCTCGCCTATAGTGGAATTTCTAAAGCGGATGCTAAAGATCAGGACTTACGCAAACAGAATCCGATCCAGCGTCCGGATGAAATTGAGAATTTCAACCAACCTCATCTGGATTTTATCCATGAATTTCGGGTAAATGATCGATTAAAAATCAATAATACCATTTTTGGAATTTGGGGCTACGGCTTTTTTGATTATGACGGATCGTGGGCGCCAATGTCTTACTTCCGCCTGACACCGGAATACGGATTTGACATCCAAGACCCGGAAAACACGTATGTGGATAGTTTGCTCATCCGGGCATATGTGGACAACCAACAATACGGGTGGTATCCGCAGGTAACGCTCAAGCAAGATTGGGGTGGAATTGTCAGTGGAGCGGAATTCCGTACCCATCGTTCCCTGCACTGGGGGCGTATTCAGAAGGGTGACAGCGAGCTACCCCGTGCTATTTCCGGGGATTATCAGGGTTTGAATTACGTAGGCAGCCGCCGTTATTATGAATACAAAGGCGGGAAAGATATTATTTCGCCGTTTTTCCGGCTTAATTATTATGTACGCCCCAACATCAATTTGATGGTTGACCTACAATATGTGTATCTCAAATATAAATTATATGATGAAAAATTTATCGGCACAGACTTTGATTTGACATATCACTTTCTCAATCCCCGAATTGGAATCAATTACAATATTGACGATCAATTGAGTACATTTGTCAGTTTTTCCCGGACAAGCCGCGAACCCCGACTCAAGAACTTCTATGATGCCGCGGAAGCCAGTACCCCGGAAAGTTGGGGAGCGGTCGTGCCTCAGTTTGAAGTCAACTCCGATGGAAGCTATAATTTTGATGAACCTTTAGTGAATCCAGAAGTGTTAAACGATTATGAGTGGGGCTTGAGCTACCGGAAAGAACGGCTATTTGCTAGCGTCAATCTGTTCTATATGGATTTTCAAGATGAAATCATTAAGAGCGGCCAACTAGACCGTTTTGGACAACCGGTCACAGGTAATGCCGAACAGACCGTTCATGCCGGAATCGAACTTGCGGCAACCCTACCGCTTCATGAAACATTGACGTTGAGTGGAAATTTCACATACAGCCAAAATGAGCTGAAAAAATACACGGTTTACGACTCCGATGAAACCGAGATCGATTTAGCTGGGAATCCAATCGCGGGTTTCCCCGATATACTGGGCAATGCCCGTGTAACGTACTCCAATTTTGGATTGACGGCATCCTTGAAAATGCAACACGTTGGTAAGCAATACACGGATAATTTTAAAAATGAAGAGAATACCGTCGATCCGTACACGGTCTTTGACCTCAATCTAAACTATCAAGTACCTGTAGAACCGCTCACCGGACTTTCGGTTAAAATGCATATTAATAATCTGTTTGATGAACTGTACATCTCGCATGGTGAAGGAGATTCGTTTTTTCCGGCGGCAGAACGGAACTTTTTTGTCGGCATGAGTTATGAACTCACCGGCAGCCGCTAACTTTAAACTTGACAATCTTCTTAAAATTCATGATGTAGTACCAACTCAAACCCCTTCATGGTTTCAGTATGAAGGGGTTCTTTTTTGTTGATTTTCAAGGATATGATGATGATTCGATTATATACATGTTTACTTGGTGTTATTTTGGTGTTGACGGGTTGCGCCTCCGCCCCGAAACCACCATCGTCTTCAGAAATATCGAACCAGTTACCGGAATTACCCCTACCGATTAATCTGATGGGTCAAGCGGGGGATCAACAGGCACAATTACACTGGGAATTACAGGGAGAATTGAATAAATATGTCCTCGGCTATCAGATTTTCGTAAGCGATAAGCCGTTAGCGGGACTTAGCACTGCCCAATTACCCGCCCCGCGTGCCACGTGGCCTCCTTATCATTTGGATGGCGATAGCAATGATTGGACGCATTATCAATTAGACGATCTAAAAAATGGAGAACGATACTATATACACCTCCGGATCGTAGGCTCAAACCAACGAGTCAGTGCCCCCTCGAACGAAGTGACGGTCATCCCGCGCCCAGAAGGGGTTATCAAACTTTATGAAACATCATCCAAGTCTTTCAGTGCGTTTGATTTTTCTCACCTGGAATTGGTCAGCAGTACCAGCCAAAATGCTGATATTGTGTTTGATGTCCGCCAAAAAGTGCCACTATTGCGCAGCCCTCATTTACGTCAAAAAGGGCTGCGTAAAACTGGCATTGTAGATTTGAAAACGAGCTATCAATTTCCCCAGTTCAATGAAGTCCCCCACCTTGTGCTTGTGGCAGAGGAACAAGCTGAAGTGGGGCATCTGTTTGTCATCCATACAGCAGATGGAAATTATGCGAAACTTCAGGTGGAATCCCTAGGAGGATCGCCACCAAACCGGTATGTAGAGCTACGATATTGTTACCAAACCCTTCCCGGCGTCACTCAATTTTGAATTCTGATTGACAGGAGGTATTTCCGTTATTATGTTTCTAGCACATTTTTTTCACATTTACCGCGGTTGGGGTAAGAGGTTTCATGGCACGTAATCGTAAATATGACATCATCGTAGTGGGTGCCGGTCACGCTGGGTGTGAAGCCGCACTCGCGGCCGCACGGATGGGAATGCGGACGGCATTATTCACGCTAAATTTAGATCATGTTGCCCAAATGTCCTGCAACCCCGCAATTGGCGGCTTGGCAAAAGGGCAGTTAGTGCGTGAAATCGATGCCCTTGGCGGCGAAATGGCAAAAGTGACAGATAAAACCGGTATTCAGTTCCGAATGTTGAACACTCGGAAGGGACCGGCGGTCTGGTCACCCCGAGCCCAATCGGACAAAAAAGCATACCAGCTTCAGATGAAATATGTTGTAGAAAATCAGGAAAACCTTGATCTCAAACAAGCGTTGATTGAGCGAATCTTGATTAAAGAAGGGTGTGCTTATGGTGTCCAAACCCAGATTGGAATGGAATACAATGCCGACGCGATCATCCTGACCACGGGTACATTTTTACGTGGGCTGATTCATATTGGACACAACAATTTTTCTGGGGGTCGGGCAGGGGACACCGCAGCCGAAACACTTTCCAGTGATTTGCGTAATGCCGGGTTTGAACTGGCACGCTTCAAAACGGGCACCCCCCCCCGGCTTGATGCGAAAACCATCGATTTTTCCAAACTTGAAATTCAACCGGGCGATAATCCACCACCGGCATTTTCATTTCAAACAAAAGCAATTACCCAACCCCAAATTCCATGCTGGATCACCTATACGACGGAAAAGACGCACGATCTCATTCGGGAAAATTTAGATGCTTCCCCGATGTATGCCGGGATTATTGAAGGCACAGGTCCCCGGTATTGCCCTTCCATTGAAGATAAAGTGGTGCGTTTTGCCGATAAAACCCGCCACCAGATTTTCCTTGAGCCAGAGGGGTATCACACCCGCGAAATTTACTGCAATGGTATATCCACAAGCTTACCGGAGGAAGTCCAATGGGAACTGGTACACACGATCCCCGGTTTAGAAAATGCAGAAATCATGCGTCCGGGTTATGCCATTGAATATGATTATGCCCCGCCGAATCAAATCCACATGACAATGGAAACCAAAGCGGTGGAAAACCTCTATTTTGCCGGACAAATCAACGGAACAACAGGTTATGAAGAAGCCGCCGTACAAGGGCTGATGGCAGGAATCAACGCGGTGCGAAAACTCCGCGGGCAATCACCTTTTATTCTTCAACGTTCGGAAGCCTATATTGGCGTATTGATTGACGATCTGGTTACAAAAGGCGTAGATGAACCCTACCGGATGTTCACCAGCCGTGCGGAATACCGCTTGGTATTACGGCAGGATAACGCCGATGAACGGTTAATGCCTTACGGGTATGACTTAGGATTATTGCCAGAAACGGTTTATCGCGCATTCGAGAAAAAGCAAGCCTGCATTGACGCAGAAATCGACCGGATGCACTCTGTGCGAGTCAAACCAAAAGAACTGAACCCATTTTTGGCAACCGCCGGCGGCGCTCCGGTGAATGAATCCCTTTCATTAGCTGATTTAATCAAGCGCGTAGAATTCGATTACGCGACATTGGCGGAGATCGACCCAGACCGCACGCCATTACCGGAGGAGGTCACGCGACAAGTGGAGCTAAAGATAAAATACGAGGGTTACATCAAACGCCAGACGGAACAAATTGAACGATTTCGCAAGATGGAACAACTTCAGATTCCACAGGACGTCAATTTCCGTGAAATTCAGGGAATTACCCTCGAAGCGCGGGAGAAGCTTTCGCGCATCCGTCCGGTTTCCGTCGGGCAAGCCTCCCGAATTTCAGGCGTATCCCCGGCGGATATTGCGGTATTAATGGTACATCTCAAAGCACGGACTCAAACCAGCAAATTAGGTTAATCAAATGGATGTTTCACGTGAAACATCAGCGGTATCTGATTGGCAATACTCATTTTTAGAGGGGCTTCGTTCATTTAATATTGAATTGGAGGAGGAGCAATTACGCCAATTTCAGCACTACCACCAGTTGCTTGTCGCATGGAATCGCCGGATCAATTTAGTCTCCAGAAAGGATGCAACCCGCCTTGAAATTGCCCACTTTTTGGATTCATTACTGATCGTGCCGGAATTACAACGACGGCGTCCCCAAACGTTAATCGACGTGGGAACCGGAGGAGGATTCCCCGGCTTGCCTTTAAAACTGGCGTTACCGGAGATGAACACCACCCTTGTGGATGCGTCACGCAAGAAAACACTGTTTCTGCGGCATTTTATCCGAGAAACCCAACTCGCTGGAGTAACCATTTTAAACATCCGAGCGGAAGCGTTAGCACAATCCCATGCAGGACAGTTTCAGGTGGGGGTTGCCCGAGCCGTTGCCGCGCTCGAGACGCTAATTCCGCTAATGCTACCCCTACTGCGTCCCGGAGGTATTTTTTTTGCATATAAAGGCGGGGATTTAAAAAACGAAATTGACGCATCAAAACCTGTTTTAGCACAGTACCACGCATCACTTGAAACCGTTCATACGTTTAAACTACCCGGTATTCAAAAAGAACGCAAAATTTTAGTCATCTGTAAGCACTCTGAGGAAAAATAAAAACGTTATGGCACGAGTCATCGCCATTACCAATCAAAAAGGGGGCGTGGGTAAAACGACAACCTCGATCAACTTAGCCGCATGCCTTGTGGAAGCGGGACAGCGCGTGCTACTCGTTGATATGGACTCCCAAGCAAATTCTACGAGCGGGTTGGGAATTGACAAAAATGCAGTTGAGACCAGTATTTACCACGTGTTGATCGGAGAAGCGAACCTGCAAGAAATTATCCGGCCAATCGCGGTCGATTTTGATCTCGCCCCATCAAACCCTCATCTTATCGGGGCGGAAGTGGAATTGATTCAAACTCTAGCACGGGAACAACGGCTCAAAAATGCCCTCCAACCCCTACGAGAGGCATATGACTTTATCATCATTGACTGCCCTCCGTCATTAGGGTTACTTACTATCAACAGTTTGACCGCCTCCGATAAAGTATTGATCCCCATCCAATCAGAGTATTACGCCTTGGAAGGGTTGCAACAATTGTTAAACACCATCGAATTACTGAAACGGAGTGGCTTAAATTCAACGTTGGATATCGAAGGGGTGCTAATCACCATGTATGATCAACGGTTGAACCTATCCAAACAGGTCATGGAAGAAGTAGAATCTTTTTTTAAGGATAAAATTTACAAAACCGTTATTCCTCGTAACGTCCGGCTTAGTGAGTCTCCTAGTTTTGGGCAGACGATCATTGAATATGCCCCGGACTCCTCTGGGGCACAAAGTTACCAACAATTAGCAAAAGAGGTATTATCTCGTGAAGGGTAAATCAAACCGGCTGGGACGCGGATTAGGCGCATTGATCCCGGGTGGTGAAAGCGTGGGTAAAGGTGAACACGTTTTACATCTCGAACTAAATCAAATCCAACCCAATGCACTTCAGCCCCGCCGGGAATTTGACACCGAAAAACTGGAAGAATTGGCACAATCGATTCGGATCAATGGTGTGTTGCAACCCATTATCGTCCGGCAACAGGATACAGATAGTACCTATGAGTTAGTTGCTGGAGAACGCCGCTGGCGAGCGTCCCAATTAGCCGGATTAACGAAAATTCCTGCCATTGTTCGTGACGTTTCCAATGACCAGCTATTACAGCTCGCCTTGATCGAAAATATCCAACGAGAAAACTTAAATCCGGTAGAGGAAGCCCAAGCTTACGAACAGTTAATCCAACAATGGGGTTGGACACAAGAAGAACTCGCCGTACAAGTCGGAAAAAGCCGGTCCACCATTACCAATGTTCTGCGGCTACTCAAATTACCGTTAGCCATTCAAAAATATCTTCAAGAAGGACACCTTTCGATGGGACATGCCCGGGCATTGCTCGCGTTACCCGATACCCCCAGTCAGATTTATTATGGTGAATTGGCCATCAAGGAAAAGCTTTCCGTACGCGAAATAGAAGCCCTCGTTAAAAAGAACCAACGCTCCGGAAAAAAATCCGGTAACCGGAATTTAAAAATAAAATCGCCTCAATTATCATCCGTAGAAGCGCAATTGCGAACACTTTTGGGCACAAAAGTGGTTGTAAACCAAAAATCAAATAAAAAAGGTAAAATTGAAATTGAATTCTACTCCAATGAGGATTTGAACCGGCTCATTGAACAGTTCTCAAAAATAGGTGGGTCACATGTTTGAAGAACCAAAAGCGATTTCCATCGTTATTGTGCGGCACGGGATGCACAATCCGATCAACTTACGTATTCCCTTACGGTTATTGTATTTTATCATCGGTATTTTAACCGTTAGCATGATCATATTAATCAGTTTTTTATGGAATTATGGACGCCTGCAACTGAAAGCACAGATGGTTGACCGTTTAATCGTCGAAAATGAGATTCTAACCGAAAAAAACCAAAAAGTGATGGCACTGGCAGAGGAATTGGTCTCCTTACAGGAGATGGACCGCCGTATTCGGGAAATGGCAAAGCGTGAAACTGGCATTAAACCGGCAGGAAATCCTGGTACAAGTTTATTTGATGCGACAAATGGCGGCGAGGATACCGGTCAAAATGTGAGTTCTTTAATGATGCCCCGTAAAGCAACCTCAGAACTGGATCAAGCCGTAGAACACCAACGGAAAGCAAAAGATTTCATCCCCTCCATTGATCCTGTCAAACAAGGTTGGGTCAGTCGCCGGTTCATCAACGCAAAACAGAACCCACACCTTGGAGTTGACATCGCCGCTCCGAAAAATGCCCCCATCCTAGCCACGGGCGCCGGCGTAGTGACTTTTGCTGGGGCAGATTCCGTGCTCGGAAATCTGGTCATTATTGATCATCACAACACGTTCATCACAAAATATGGGCATACCTCTTCCATAGCCGTGAAAAAAGGTGAACATGTCACAAAAGGTCAGGTGATTGCCTATGTGGGCAATACGGGACATAGTACATCCCCTCATGTTCATTATGAAATTTGGAAAGAAAATCAACCCGTTGATCCGGGGAAATATATTCCGCTTAAAGTATCTGCAAATTGACAACAAAAACCATACAACCATCGTTATACTTTAAAAAATGGAGAGTTAAAACGTGTTCAATCCAAAAGAAGGTTCAGGAATTGCAATTACCGTATTAAGTGAAGGATGCACTGGCAAAGGCGAACTTAAAGAAAAAGGCGATGTCCGCATTGATGGCGTGTGGGAAGGCACCATTAATGTGGAAGGAACACTGACCATCGGCAAAAGTGGAAAAGTCAACGCCGAAGTAATTGCCAATAATATGGAAATCGGTGGAACGATTGAAGGTAACGTCCAAGTGATTAATGTCTTAAAAGTGAATAGTACCGCCAATATTTTCGGTGATATTGCCGTTCCCAAAGGTAAACTCAACATGGACGAAGGGGCTCAATTTAATGGAAAAATCCAAATGAAAGACGAGTGATGTCATGCCAAATGACGACCATCATATCATACGGCGCTACCTGTGGATCATTATCCGTACGGCGTTAATTGTGGCAGTTATGTTCGTCGTAGCAATAATCTTAGGCTATTTCGTAGGGGGAATTTTTGGCCGTCGGAGTCTATTTATACTTTTGTTTAGCGTTGTGGGTATCGCCGGGGGGTCGTTGACCATTTACTATACGATTACCCATACAGACTTCACCGATATTAGCCGAACTCCGAGGACACAGGGACGAACGATCGACCCTACATCGATATCTTCTTCTACGACGGTCCGATCTCTCGGGATATG
>RFFQ01000179.1 GCA_003697105.1 Gemmatimonadota bacterium
CGGTCAAACCGTGACCTTGACCGGCGTGGCAGACTGTTTCAGCGGTGCACCCCAATATCTACCCGCATATCCGGATCATATCAGCAGTGCCGGCGGTGGGAGTCCCGTGATTTCCAATATCGTGTACAATCCCGCCGATCCGGAAGCGGGTGAAACTGTGACGGTCTCGGCAACAGTTTCCGATGATGGCTCAATAACGACGGTAGACCTGATTTACAACGCCGGTAGCGGCGATGTCACCACTGCCATGACTCCGATTGGGGGCGATGTGTATGAAGGTGAAATCCCCGGTTTTGCTGACGGTACGTCGGTTTCGTTTTGGGTGCAAGCGACGGATAATGACGGTAACACCACTACGTCAGCTCCCCAAATTTATATCGTCGGGCAAAGCGATGGGCTGTACTCCATTCAGTTCATTCAGGAAAACCGCGATGCGCTCCTAAACCAAACGGTAACGGTAGAAGCCACAGTAACGATGGGTTTTGGCTCTCTGCGAAGTGATCGCACCAGCATTTACATTCAGGACGATTCGGGTTATGGGCTTAACTTGTATAATGCGGCGGCGTTGACGGATTTAGTGCGCGGAACCCGGCTGCGGGTTACGGGGACAATCACGGAGTTTAACGGTGTTCTGGAAATTGAACCGCAAAACCCCGCTCAAGATATTGAAATTTTGGCAACGGGTCTGCCAGTAGAGGACTTGGTCGAGGAGGTGAGTATCGCTCAAGCCAAATCTGCCCGTTGGGATGGGGCGTTGATCCGGGTGAAAGGAACCGTAATCGAAGTGGGTACCAACATCGGCGGTGGCTCAAACATTTTGGTGCGGGATTTTTCCGGTAGCATTGTCGTGCGAATTTGGGATAGCGCGGTGGAAGCCGGTCTTTTTGGAGAGAACACGGGAAGTCCGGCAGAGGTCATCGAACGTATCTTTCAAAAAGATGATTTTTACCAGATTACCGGTATTGGGTCGGTCTATAACGGTGAATATCAAATTTTGACAGGTTATGGGGAAGATGTCGTCAATCTGACCGAGTCCTTGGGAGACAACATTATCTTTAATGTGGAAACCCTCATGCCCGGACAAATCCCCGGTAACGGGTTAAAAGATGAACCCTTTGCCCCAGATTTAGGGGAAATGCTGCACCTGACGATCAATTGCCCAACCGAAAGCCGCTTTACCTTGATGGTGTACGATCTGGATGGGCGCGAAGTTCGCAATTTAACCCCCGGCGGGAATGCCGCCGGAGGATATTACGAAATTAGCTGGAACGGCACCGATGACAACCGGGAACGGCTCAATATTGGCATTTATTTGCTCTATTTTGAAATCCGTGACTCCCACGGAAAGGTGCAAACGGAAATAAAACCCGTCGTGCTAGGTACGCCAACAGATTAACGTAAACTCAATATGAAAGGGACTATCCATGAAATTAATGACCATCAGCCTTGTACTTGCCGGTTTGTGCGCACCTGTGGCGCTTTTTGCCGAAGAGGGTCCGGATATGAATATCACCGTGGATTATGTGAACAAATATATCTTTCGGGGGATGGACTTATTGGCAGATGATAAACCAGCAGTTCAACCCTCGCTCACGCTGACATCCAATGGGCTTTTGCTCAGCATCTGGACCTCGATGGGACTGAGTGACCGAGAGACATACAAAGAAGCAGATGAAATTGATCTGATTGGCGAGTATAGTGCCGCATTTACAGACTGGATGACCTACACGTTCGGCGCAATTGCCTTTATCAACCCGAACATTCCGGTGACCTTTTCGGAATTATATGCCGGTATCGCGCTGGAAGCACCCCTCAATCCGTCGTTGATGTACTATTACGAGTACACCCATGGTAACAATGGCTTTTTAGAATTCGGCGTGGCACATACACACTCGTTGATGCGCTCGGTGTCTGTTACGGCTACCGCGAATATGGGCTATGATAACGGATTGATGGTTGAAGACCCGGCAATTAGCCATGTGGATATTGCCTTAATACCGAGTTTTAGCGCACAAAATTATGAACTTTACGGACAATTCCATTATGTGATCGTACCCGATAAAGATGTGGGTATCAATGATGAAGATGAATTCTGGTTTGGGATCGGTCTCAGTGCCAATTTCACGTTAGTGCGCTAAAATTTGCTGAAATGGATTGACAATTCAGCGGGTATCATATATATACCCACCACATACCTTGCAGAGCCTGAAATTCAGGCTCTCTTTTTTTCTTTATTTTTTCAGGTGTCGTGATGAGCCAACAGCCATATCTTGTATTTGCCGATGACTGCGGGCAGATTTATGATCATCCTCGTCTGTGGGCTGTGGGAAATTCTGGACACGAGACCCTTCTTCCAGAACCGGATGAATGGATTCCGATTCCCTACGGCAGTGAATTGTATATCCTACCCCAGACATTTCCGTTGGGTTACCAACCGCAAACGGGTCAAATAAGACCATTGGAGTTTCAGCGGTTAAACGGCAAACGGCGCCGGGTGTACGCGGTCTCGGCATACACCCCACCAGCTTACACCCGAACATTGCTACCTGCCGCCCAATATACCCAACCGCGGGAGTGGTTGCCGTTGAGGTCTTATACGGCAGTAGGGTGGAAAGACGGTCAATTTTGGGTAGCGGTTTTTAAGTCGGATCCGCGTGACGGATGGAATCCCATCTACTATCAGGAGGATTTAACCGCAGTTGTTCAGCAAAAACTGGCAGACTATCCCCATAACCGGGTTTGGAAGCAATTAGCACGCTGTACGTTGGAATATCAGTGCAATGCCGCGTATAATGCTATGAAAAAACGGCTCGAAATCCCCTTGCCGACTTCCTCAGCGTGTAATTCCAGTTGTGTGGGATGTCTATCGTTCCAGCCGGAAGATTCCTGCCCAGCCAGCCATGACCGGGTGACGTACCGGCTACGTGCTCACGAAATCGCCGAGGCGGCGGTACCGCATTTAGAATCCGTCGATCAAGCTGTTGCCAGTTTTGGTCAGGGCTGTGAGGGCGAACCCTTATTACAAACCAAGGTCATTGCCGAAGCAATCCAGCTGATCCGGCAGCATACCGCTAAAGGGACGATTAATATCAACACCAACGGTAGCCTCCCGCGTGAAGTCCAAAAACTGTGTGATGCCGGTCTGGATGCGATTCGGGTGAGCCTCAATAGTGGCGTGACCGAAAGCTATAACCGGTACTACCAACCCCGCGGCTACACCTTTGCCGATGTCAAAAAGTCGTTGAAAATTTGTAAGGAAAATGGTATATTCACCTCAATCAATTTGCTGGTATTTCCAGGAATTACCGACCAACCTTGCGAAATCGAGGGACTCTTCCAATTAATTGAAGAGACCCAACTGGATTACATTCAGTTACGGAATATGAGCATCGATCCACTGATGTATTTGGATTTATACCCAGAATATTCGCACGCCGGTAGGGGCATTCGCCAAATGGTTCAGCAACTACAGAAACATTTCCCTTCGGTACAATTTGGCTACTTCAACCGGGCTAAAGAACAGTGGTATTCATTTGCAGAGACCACGCAAAAGATAACTGGAAACAAATAGAATGGCACATATTACCGAAGCCCAAATTTGGGAGAAATTAAAAGAGTTTTATGACCCTGAAATTCCCATCAATGTGGTTGACTTGGGTCTGATTTACGGGGTTCAAGTGCGGGGTACTCAGGTTTCCATCAAGGCAACTCTGACCGTGCCTGCCTGCCCACTTAAAGGGCACATGATCGATGGTATTCGGCGTACTATCCTTCAATTGGAGGGTGTCGATCATGTGGATGTGGAATTGATTTGGACACCTCCGTGGAGTCCAGCGTTGATGACTGATGAAGGTAAACGCCGCTACCAGCAACTTCGTGACGCCTCTCATCCAAATCCAATTCGTATAGGACGCCGGTAAAGGGGGATTCCGGTTATAATTGCTCGGTTATTGAGCACGCTGAGAAGAGGGAGACACTCATGGCAGTCCCAGAAAGCTTTGATGGAATCATTTTAGTTGCCGATGATGACGTTCAGATCGGAAAATTAATCAAAAAAGCACTTGAGGTAGAAGGTTTTGAAGTGATGGTCGTCACCAATGGGGAGGAAGCCATGACCGCCGCGCGCCACCCCCGAGTGAAGTTGATTATTATGGATGCCTTAATGCCGAAAGTCAATGGATTTGAAGCGAGTGAAAAAATCAAAAAATCACTGAATCCACAAGTGGCTATCATTTTACTGACTGCCGTATATCGTCAAACCCGCTTCAAATTGAAAGCAAAAAAAGAATGGGGTATTGATTCATTTATGACAAAACCTTTTGACATCAATGAGTTAATATCCGAAGTTAAACGATTACTCCGCTTTCCCGGTTACGCCTGATGGTTCGCTTCATTACCCCTTATAAACCATATCTTTCGGGACTATGGGTCGTTATTTTGTTGATTACGACCCTTTCTCTTATTGAAATGCCTGCGAATGAAGTTGTTCCGGTTACCGATTCCGGCTGGTCAACCTCCGCAACCCACTATTGCTTCCAGATGCGTCACCTATCCTATTTGGCGGGCATTTTACCCTCTGGATACACTCTCAATGGGCGCGAATTCCGGCAACACGTTTATGCCACCGTTACGGCAATGTCCTCTTCGGGTATTGCTTGCCTCCGCAACAAGCCTATACCCCATCAATTTGGGGGAAATCCTCACGTTTTAGTTAAAAAATGGCGATTCGTCTATCGCCTTACTCGTGATAGGGATGGCCTGCCCCTACCGGTATAATCCCACTGATACATTAAAAGTAACTCAGGTGATGTTCAGACTCGTCCCGGAGTATCTGGAGACGGGTCTCAATTCGTCCCCGGACTGTCCGGGAGAATATAGGGAATTCCATTTTATTTTTATGGAGGATAACTAGATGTCTCTTAATAACTTATGGGTGCGAGTTGGTATCGCATTTATCGCGTTGGGTTTAGCGGTGTTTTATCTGATGCCGACGTACCAGTTGTATTCTTTAAAAGCAAAAGATACGCTGACCCCGGCAGATTCGCTTAAAATTGAAGAATTGAGCGAAAAAGCCATTAATTTGGGTCTGGACTTGCAAGGTGGGATGCACCTTGTGGTTGAAATTGATAAGAGCGAACTCTCAGGAGAAGATGAAATTGAAGAAGCCCGGGATCGCGCTCTGCAAGTCATCCGTAACCGTATTGATGAATTTGGGGTGCGAGAACCGATCATCCAAAAACAAGGTGATGAACGTATTATCGTGCAATTGGCAGGCGTGACCGACCCGGATCGCGCAAAGGCTATCGTCAATCGAACGGCATTCTTGGAATTTAAATTGGTCGAAAAGCCAGACGAATTGAATGAACTTCTACAAAAAATTGATGAAACCTTAGCGTCCAGCTCCTCCGATACCGCGGGTTTCAATACGGATCAAAATCCATTCACCAAATTGTTATCCAGTTCCGGTAGTGATCTGCTCATCCCCGATGAGAATCTGGATGAAGTCCGCCGGATTCTGGGAGACCCGGTGCTCTACCGCCGAGCCGACCCCCAAGATAAACCCAAATATGCCGGCGACCCGCGGGTGAAACGCTTGATCAAAAAACAAAATGAAATTGCCTATGGAAAACGAGAACAATACCCCGATGGACAGTATTACACCCCCCTATTTCTGCTGAAATCCAAAGCAGAACTCACCGGGGAACATTTGAAAGATGCCCGGGTTGAGCTGGGACAGGGCTATGACCCGAAAACAGCGGGTAAACCGTATGTCTCCTTGACCTTCACTAGTGAAGGGGCGGACCTCTTTGCCGATGTGACCGGTGCCAACATCAAAGAACGGTTAGCTATTGTATTAGACGGCCGAGTCCAATCCGCTCCGGTAATTCAGGATAAAATTCGGGGCGGTCGGGCGCAAATCACCGGTGATTTTAGCATGGAAGAGGCAAAAGACCTGCGGGTTGTCCTCAAAGCCGGTTCCTTGCCCGTACCGATCCGGATTGAAGAGGAACGCACCGTTGGCGCCACGCTGGGGGCAGACTCCATCCGCAGTGGGCAACTGGCAACCATCGTGGGTCTGGCGGCAGTGGCTGTGTTTATTGTGATCTGGTACAAACTGTCCGGTTTTGTGGCGTTGCTGGCGTTGGTGCTCAACGTGGTCTTTATCATGGCGGCGTTGGCTGGGTTTGGTGCTACCCTGACCCTGCCCGGTATTGCCGGTATCATCTTGACTATCGGGATGGCGGTCGATGCAAACGTGCTCATCTTTGAACGTATCCGGGAAGAATTGCGCACCGGCAAAAGTGTCCGGGCGGCAATTGATGCCGGTTATGGACGCGCGTTCCGTACAATTTTGGATGCCAATGTGACAACCTTGATTACGGCGATAGTCCTCTACCAATTTGGGACGGGTCCCATCAAAGGGTTCGCGGTTACCCTGAGTATCGGGATTGTGATGAGTATGTTTACCGCTATTTTTGTCACCCGTATTGTCTTTGATGCCATTCTGGCAAACCGTCCCCTGCAAAAATTGAGCATCTAACCCAAAAGGAGAATACGTAATGGAGATTTTTACCAACACAAATGTAGATTTTATTGGCAAACGGAAAGTTGCCTTTATCGTCTCACTGGTGATCATTTCACTGGGAATCATTTCCTTGATTGTTCACGGTGGACCCCGTTTAAGTATTGATTTTGAAGGAGGATTGCAACTTCAATTTCGCTTTGAAAAACCCGTCGATATTGCTGAAATTCGCCGTATTTTAGCCGAAACCGGACACCCCTCGGCTGAAATCCAGATGTTTGGCGCTGAAACCGAAGTGTTGATCCGTATCAAAGGCACAGAAGGAACCACCGAAACGGAGGAAGGCAAAAATCCGTTGGTACATGAAATCCAAGAAGCATTTGCCGAAGCCTTCCCCGATAATCCGGCAATCATTGACCGCCAAGAGCAGGTTGGTCCCAAGGTAGGGCAGGAACTGAAAGGACAAGCCCTTTTGGCAATTTTATATTCCATGATCGGGATTATTTTGTACATCTGGTGGCGGTTTGAGTTTAAATTTGGTGCCGCTGCTGTTATTGCACTTTTTCATGATGTGGTGATTACCATTGGGGTGTTTTCCCTGATCGATCATGAAATTTCATTGACGATCATCGCCGCCCTTTTGACGATTGTGGGATATTCCCTCAATGATACCATCGTGGTCTTTGACCGTATCCGCGAAAATCTGCGGAATATGCGCCGTAAAGAATATAGCGAAATCATTAATGCCAGCATCAATCAGACCCTGAGCCGGACGTTATTAACTTCCGGTACGACCTTTTTGGTGGTGCTGTCCCTGATCATCCTTGGCGGCTCGGTGATTCAGGATTTCGGAATTGCCTTATTGGTCGGGATTGTCGTTGGTACGTATTCCTCTATTTTTGTTGCCAGCCCCATGCTGGTGGAATGGCAAGCGCGTCAAGAAGCCAATCAAAAGGCGAAAGTACGCACCAACGTCAAACGGAAGAAAAAATAATAACCATGAGATTCCATCCTTCATCCGCAAGGATGGAATCTTTTCATTTTTACCGAGGAGGTGTATTCATGCGAACTCAATTGGTGGTTAATGACATGAGCTGCGGGCATTGTGAAAAAGCAATTTATAACGCCATCAATGCCCTAGAAGGGGTGACTCATGTCGAGGTCACCTTAAAAACAAAAACGGTGGATGTGGAGCATGATTTAACCCCAGATGCGCTCATCAATGCAATTGAAGCGGCGGGCTACGAAGAAATTGAAGTGATTAGCTAATGTTTCATCGTTTGAAAAATATCCATATGGTCGGAATCGGCGGCGCCGGCATGAGCGGTATCGCGGAAATTCTGCTTAACCGGGGGCATAACATCACCGGTTCGGACTTAAATTTGACGGAGGTCACCGCCCGCTTGGAACAACTCGGCGCAACGATTATGGCGGGACATGATGCCGCAAACCTCCAACAAGCGGATGTGGTCGTGATCTCATCTGCCGTGCCAGAAACCAACCCGGAGGTCGTTGCGGCGAAAGAACGGGGTATTCCGGTTATCAAACGCTCGATTATGCTGGCGGAACTCATGCGGATGCATTACGGCATTTGCATCGCCGGAACCCATGGCAAAACCACAACCACCTCGATGGTCGGGTGCATCGTACGGGATGCCGGACTCGACCCAACGATTATTGTCGGCGGGCGTGTTGGCTACTTGCAAAGTAACGCCCATGCCGGTAAAGGCGAATATCTGATTGTGGAAGCCGATGAATTTGACCGTACCTTTTTGGAACTCACGCCCTCTATCGCCGTTATCACCACCATTGAATCCGAACATCTGGACTGCTACGAAGACATCAATGACATCAAGCAAGCCTTTTTAACCTTTGCCGCAAAAGTGCCATTTTATGGCGCCGTAATCGCCTGTTTGGATAACCCCGGCGTGCAAGAAATTATCCCCCAGTTGCAAACCCGCAAACGGTTGATTACCTACGGAATTGAGAACCCGCAAGCGACCTTCCAAGCATATCCGGTAGATCGAGCCTCATCTACATTTGAAGTCCGGTTAGAGGGTACCTCGTTGGGTAAGATTCATCTAAAATCGCCCGGCGACCACAATATTTCCAATGCGTTAGCAGCAGTGGCAGTGGCTTCCGAACTGGAAATTCCATTTGATCAAATTAAAGCGGCTCTGGAAGGGTTTAGCGGTGTCCACCGTCGATTTGAAATCAAAGGCGAGATTGAGAGCATCACAGTAGCCGATGATTACGCCCACCACCCCACCGAAGTCAAAGCGACCCTAAAAGCGGCGCAACAATCAGGTTACCAACGGGTGGTGGTGGTTTTCCAACCCCACCTATATACCCGTACCCGTGATTTTTGTGATGAATTTGCCCGCTCCTTTTACCAAGCGGATGTGCTCATTGTCACCGATGTTTATCCCTCGCGGGAAAAACCGATTGAAGGGATTACCGGCAAATTAATCGCCGATGCCGCGAAAACCTACGGGCATAAACAGGTACACTATATCGCGGATAAAGTGGATGTTCCCGCCTACCTCGCCAAGATTACCCGCGCCGGCGACTTGGTGTTGACGATGGGCGCCGGTGATATTGTCCATTTTGGTGAGCGTTTTTTACAGCAACTTTCTGAAAAAGGTTGACTTTAAACACCCTGATCTGCAACTTACCGGAAGGGAGAACAGGCGTTGGCAACGGAATGTTTCCGCATTACTTACGATAGCCCAGAATGTGACGCCCGGTTAGGGGAAGTCATAACGCCCCATGGCACGTTTGAAACGCCCATTTTTATGCCCGTCGGGACACAAGCAACGGTCAAAGGGATGACCCCCGAAGAAATGGAGCGCAACGGGGCGCAGATCATTCTCAACAATACCTATCACCTCTACCTGCGCCCGGGACACGACCTCATCCGCCAAGCGGGAGGTTTGCACGCGTTTCAAGGCTGGTATAAACCCATTTTAACCGATAGTGGCGGGTTTCAGGTCTTTAGCCTCAGCAGTTTCCGCAAAATTACAGAAGAGGGGGTGCAATTTCAGGCACATCATGATGGAGCCTATCACATGTTGACTCCAGAAAAGGTGATGGACATCCAACAGGCGCTCGGTTCAGATATTGCCATGGCGTTTGACGAATGCCCGCCCCCAGATTGCGGGTACGAGTACGCAAAAAAATCCAATAAAATTACCCTAGATTGGGCACGCCGTTGCAAGAAACATCACGCAACCATTCCCCATCCAACTACTCCCGGCCAACTGCTCTTCGGCATCTGTCAGGGAAATATTTATACCGATTTACGCGCCGAAAGCACCCGCGCCATAGTCGATTTGGACTTTGACGGAAATGCCATTGGCGGGCTTTCCGTAGGGGAAGAAAAAAATGCCACGCGCGAGATGGTGCAACTTGCCTGCGAAATTTATCCCCCAACCAAACCCCGTTATTTGATGGGGGTAGGGTATCCTGAAGATATAGTGGAAGCGGTGGCGATGGGCGTTGATATGTTTGATTGTGTCGTCCCAACACGCTATGCCCGTAATGGAACGGTGTTTACCCACACCGGAAAATTGGTACTACGCCATGCCGCCCGGAAAGAAGAATTCTTCCCGATTGAAGAAGATTGTGAATGCTATACCTGCCAGAACTTTAGCCGAGCATATCTGAAACATCTCTTCCAAACCCATGAAATGCTCGGTCCCCGCCTCGCCACGTGGCACAATATCTATTTTTGGCAGAAATTTACCCGCAATATGCGGGCGGCTATCCGGGAAAATCGATTTTTGAGCTGGAAACAAGCCTTTTTAGAAAAATATTTATCGTCTGAAAATTCAGACCATTAGAGGAGGATAAACCCTTGGAACTATTAACCGCACTACTCATGGCACCACCGCCCGGCGGCAGTGGTGAGGCACCGAGTTTTTTGGTGCAAATGATGCCCTTTTTCGTGATCTTTGCCATTATCTATTTTATGATGATCCGTCCCCAACAACAAGAACACAAAAAACGAATGGAGATGCTGGAAAATCTGAAAAAAGGTGACCGGATTGT
Source organism: Gemmatimonadota bacterium (assembly GCA_003697105.1). Taxonomy (GTDB): domain Bacteria; phylum 4572-55; class 4572-55; order J002; family J002; genus J002. The sequence goes on from RFFQ01000179.1 coordinate 10,574, forward strand.
CACCACCGGTGGTATCATCGGGCGGATTGACCACCTGAAAGGGAAAGATGTGGTGGTGGTACAGATCGCCAATAACGTGAAAGTGGAAATGCGCCGCAGCGCGGTGGGCGAAGTCATCACCAAAGAGAATACAGAGGAGAAAAAATAATGGCTGTGTTAGATATCCGTATTTATGGCGATCCGGTTCTGCGCAAAACATGCGAACCCGTTACGGAAATTACACCCGAATTACTCAAACTTGCCGACGATATGATTGAAACCATGTATGAAGCAAACGGGGTCGGTTTAGCCGCACCGCAAGTGGGCAAAACAATCCGTTTAACGGTGATTGACCCTCAAGATGACGTGGAGACAAATCCGAACTATGATTACCCCTTAGTGCTATTTAATCCGGAGGTCATCGAAAGCGAAGGAAGCGATGTCTTTGAGGAAGGATGCCTCAGCATCCCGGGTGTCCGCCGCAATGTGACCCGTCCCCAGCGGGTCGTCGTAAAAGCACTAGACCGGCATAACAACGAAATCCGCATTGAAGATGACCAACTTCTCGCCCGGGTACTCCAGCACGAAATTGACCATCTCAACGGGGTACTCTTCATTGATCATCTCTCCATGATTGACCGTCTTGCCGTTGAACCACAATTACGCAAGCTGAAAACATCCAAGATATAAACCAAGAAGGGTTGCCATAGGGTAACCCTTTCTTTTTACGGGCGCGGGCTTTGGAATCCATTCCGAAACCACTCGCGATTCGCTCAGGAGGATACAATGTCAATTCGGACACCATTTTACGATAAACATATTGCCGCCGGCGCACGCATGGTCGATTTTGCCGGCTATGAAATGCCCATTCAGTACCAGGGCATTATTGCGGAACACGTGACCGTCCGCCAGTCGGTCGGTATGTTCGACTTATCGCACATGGGTGAATTTTGGGTCAGTGGGGCAGATGCCCTCCCCTTTTTGATGAAAATGATGACCAACAATGCCAGTAAACTTGCGCCGGGGCAGGTGATGTATAGCGCGATGTGTTACGAGGACGGCGGTATTGTGGATGACCTTTTGGTGTACCGCGATATGGCGGAAAACCGGTATCTGCTGGTGGTCAATGCGGCTAATATTCAAAAAGATTTTGATTGGCTCCAGCGCCATCTGGAAGGGGATGTAACGCTGGAAAATAAAAGTGCCGAAACCGGTTTGCTGGCGATTCAAGGACCCCAAGCAGAGGCAGTTGTCGCTAAAATGACAGACCTCAATCTGGCAGACATGCGCTATTACCATTTCGACTACGGTAAAATTGCTGGCTATGATGCCTTAATCTCTCGCACCGGTTATACCGGCGAAGATGGCTTTGAACTCTACCTCCCGCCAGAAGCGTGTCCTGCCGCCTGGGATGCCGCCGTAGAAGCCGGCGCCGAGTTTGGCATCAAACCGGTCGGCTTAGGCGCCCGGGATACGCTCCGGTTAGAAATGAAAATGGCACTTTATGGCAATGATATTGACCACACCACCAACCCGATTGAAGCGGGTCTGGGATGGATTTGCAAAACAAAAAATCGAGAATTTATCGGGCGCGATGCGATTGTCCGCATGAAAACAGAAAAACCTGCCCGCAAGCTGATCTGCTTTGAAATGCAGGACAAAAATATCCCCCGCCCCCACTATAAAATTTTTGCCGGAGACCAAGAAGTGGGCACCGTCACCAGTGGTACTAAATCCCCGTCGTTAAAGATCGGCATCGGTTTGGGCTATGTCCAACGTGAGTTCACCCAAGAGGGCACGGAACTGCAGATCGAAATCCGCCAGAAAAAAGCCCCGGCAAAAGTGGTTAAGCCTCCCTTTTACAAAAACGGCACAGTTAAAATCGGTAAGTAAAACTCTAGCTGACCGGATAGATACATAATGCGCGAGTCTCTGGAAAGGGGAGAGACTCGCTTTTTAATAGTCAGACCTTCAGTTCACCGTTTAGGGGTGGCTACGGTCTCGGAGAAAATTGATGCGAATTACTTTTATTCGTCCAAATCTGGCAGATATGCGTTCTACGGACGCGATGCCACCGCTTGCGTTTGCGGTTTTAGCCGGTGCCACACCTCCAGACTGCGAACTTACGCTACAAGATGAACGATTAGCACCGATCTCCCTCGATTCACCCACAGACCTCGTTGCCATCACGGTGGAGACCTACACCGCGCGGCGGGCATACCAAATTGCCAGTGATTTTCAAGCTCGGCATGTACCGGTAGTGATGGGAGGGTTTCATCCCACATTTTTACCACAAGAAGCCGACGCTCACGCCGACGCTGTCGTTATCGGGGATGCAGAAACGGTCTGGCCTCAGATTGTCCAGGATGCCCGACACGGCAAATTACAACCCATCTATCGCCAACGCAATGGTTCCCCCACAGTGCAGTACCACTGTGACCGCTCGATTTTTGCGAAAAAGAGGTACGTCCCGGTCCATCCGGTCCAGTTCGGACGGGGATGCAAATTTAACTGCGAGTTTTGCTCAATTCATGTCTTTTATGGGCACCCTCACCGCCACCGTCCGGTTGCCGACATAGTGCGGGAGATTGAACAGCTAGACCGGCGTCACATCTTTTTTGTGGATGACAATCTCTTTTACCATCCGCAACAAACTGAGACCTTTTTACAGGCATTAATTCCTCTCCACCTCCGCTGGACTGGCCAAATTAGCATTGATATTGCTCGTCATTCACGTCTAATGGACTTGCTGGCAAAAAGTGGTTGTATTATGGCGTTGATTGGCTTTGAGTCCTTGAATCCACACAATCTTACCCAAATGCACAAAGCGTGGAACCGCCCACAAGACTATTCCCGCGCCATCCGGGAATTTTACGAGCGGGACATCATGCTCTACGGCACGTTTGTGCTGGGGTATGATGAAGACTCCCTAGATACTTTTGATCGCATCCTTGATTTTGCGTTGGAACAGCACTTTTTTCTGGCAAATTTTAACCCGTTGACACCGATGCCCGGCACGGCACTTTATGCCCGGCTCAAGCGTGAGCACCGCTTGATCTATGACCGCTGGTGGTTACACCCAGACTTCCGCTACGGGAACGCGGTTTTTCACCCGCGAGGCATGACCGCCGAACAACTGGCGGCAGGTTGCTACCGTCTTCGGCAAGAATTTAACCGCTATTCCTCGATGTTCCGGCGTGCCTACGCCGCCCCTCATCGAAACTTAGACCGGATGGGATTATTTCTGGCAGCGAATCTCATCTCACGGCGTGAAATCCACAAAAAACAGGGGCTTCCGTTGGGAGGAACGGCATGAAAATCACCCTAATAAAGCCTAATATCGGACGGATGGAACATAGTCTTTACGTGGATGAAGCCCGCATGGAACCTCTACAACTGGGTGTGCTGGCGGCATTGACCCCACCGGACGTGGAAGTGGTATTGTACGATGACCGCATGGAAACCATTCCCTATGATGAGCCAACCGATTTGGTAGCCATCACCGTGGAGACCTTCACGGCACGACGTGCGTACGAAATCAGTGCCGAATTTCGCCAACGGGGTGTACCGGTCATCATGGGTGGGATGCACCCGACACTCATTCCTGAAGATGCCGCGCCCCACGCGGATGCGATTTTGACCGGCGATGCCGAGTTTGTATGGTCGCATGTGGTGGAGGATGCGCAACGCGGCAGATTGCAACCCCGATATACGGCAGATGTTGGACGGGTGCAACCCGGCACCCCTACCCGGCGCGATATTTTTCAGGGTAAAGGTTATCTGCCGATCACGTTAGTGCAATTCAGCCGGGGATGCCGGTTCGCCTGCGAATTTTGTGCGGTCAGTGCTTATTTTGGTCAAACCCACCTTGTGCGGAACGTGCGAGAGGTGGTAGAGGAGATCGAAGCCCAAGAGCGCCGGCTGATTTTCTTCGTCGATGACAATCTGCTGGCGAATCATGCGGCCGCTAAACGGCTTTTCCGGGAATTGATCCCGCTTAAGATTCGCTGGGTCTCACAGGCGAGTATCGATATGACACAGGATCGGGAACTGATGCAACTCATGGTGAAAAGTGGCTGTCTGGGGCATGTCGTCGGATTTGAATCGATCAACCCCCCCAGTCTGCGTGGAATGAAAAAAACACCGAACCTCGCTACTGCTGGGGAAGGCTACGCCGAGCCGATCCGTATCCTCAAAAACCACGGTTTGCAAATTTGGGCGGCGTTCACCCTCGGCCATGACTCCGATACGCTCGACTCGATTCGGCGCACGCTGGATTTTGCCTTACATCATAAATTTACCTTTGCCGCCTTTAATATTTTAATGCCGTATCCCAATACACCATTATACCGGCGGTTACAGGCGGAAAATCGATTGATGTACGGCGGAAAATGGTGGGTACATCCCCAATATCGCTTTAATTACGCCGCCTTTCAACCGGCACAAATGACTGCTACCCAATTGACCCGCGCCTGTTTCGAGGCACGCTCCCAATTTAACAGCATCAGCTCGATTTTCCGCCGGGCATGGGACTTCCAAACAAATATGCGCTCTCTGTACCGCTTCGCCCTCTATCTGACGTACAACCCCTTGTTTCGTAAAGAAACTTTCAAAAAACAAGGCATGAAACTCGGTTTGCGTCACGAACATTAACGGGTAAAATTACATAAAAACGTCCGAAGTAGCGTGCCTGTTTGAACGCGGGGGCGGATAAATCCCGTAAGAATCTCAGAAGAAGTTCCTTTGTTTTGAGGGGTATAGGGCATCTTGCGACCACCGGGTAAAATACACGGTATCTTATGCGGGTATTACAGCTCGCCCTCAAAAACCCCGCACGAATAAGAGGATATGACTCGTGTTACGCTTCAGGGGATTACCTTGGTTATGCCTGTACAGTACAATGCTTTTCGCCCAACCCAACATGGAACACCCTTTTCATACCCCGCAATTGCGGGAAAATCCTCCAATGCTGAATTTCGACCAACCGGATACCTCCGCTGTCATGCGAACATACCGGATGTATTACGGTCTGGAATTTGAGGATGTGGATCATCATTTTGGTTATTTTCAAGTGGATAGCATTGCTCTCGCCGCACATATTTTCTGTCCCCAAGAACCACGAGGTACTGTGATTGTGTTACACGGCTATCTCGATCATGTTGGATTGGTAGCAGGGGCTATTCGCGCTTGTGTGGGGCAGGGGTATGCGGTGGCCGCATATGACCTGCCGGGGCATGGCTTTTCTTTGGGTACACCTGCCACAATTGGCGATTTTGCAGAATATCAATCCGGGTTGGAGACGTTCTTGAACCTCTGCCAGTCAAAACTTCCTGCCCCGTATTATGCTATCGGGCATAGCGCCGGGGCGGCAATTTTAATCGATTATATCTTGACGCGGGACGAACCTCTCTTTGCAAAAGCGGTGTTTTGTGCACCGCTCGTGCGGTCGGCACACTGGCGCGGCTCAAAATTAGGGGTTTTCCTCACCGGTTGGTGGATAAAAAGCGTACCGCGCCGCCAATTTCAGGGTAGCTCCGATTCAACATTTGTGGAACGGCTCAAAACAGACCCGTTTTCGCTTCGGAACGTTCCTCTTTCGTGGGTCAAGGCACTCTTCCGTTGGGAAAAGCGGCTACAACGCTACTCTCCTAGCGACCTACCCGTGCTGATTTTACAAGGGAATCACGATACTACCGTTGATTGGCGCTATAATCTGTCCTTTTTGCGGCAAAAATTCACGGCGGCACAGGTCATTGAATTTCCCGGTGCAGGACATCATCTATTGAACGAAGCAGAGCCATACCGGACGCAGATTTACGATAATCTCAACACTTTTCTCACCGAATAACGGTTTACCCTTCTCTTGAATCCCTCGGGAGAGAGGCTAGAGTATCAAAATCACCCGTAACCTCCGTCGAACAGGTTTTACACCATGAAAATTGCGCTCATCTCCCCCCGAGGAGCCTTATACAAGCATACCGGCGGTATCTGGAAGAAGTCTCTCCGCTATGCACCGCTGACCCTAACGACATTGGCATCGCTTGTGCCAGCGGAGTTGAACGCGGAGGTCATGTTGGTCGATGAGGGAGTCACCGATGTGGATTTACATCTGGACGCCGACCTGATCGGCATCAGCGCAATCACCGGTAGTGCCCTCCGCGCTTACGAACTGGCAGACCATTACCGGCGACGGGGTTTACCGGTGATCTTAGGGGGGGTGCACCCCACCCTAATGCCGGATGAAGCGGCGGAACATGCGGATACCGTTGTAGTCGGTTACGCCGAGCAAACCTTCCCCCAATTATTACGCGATTTTTCCGCGGGACACTTGCAAGCCCGGTACGTTCAATCGCCAGATTTAAGCCTCGCGAATTTGCCCCATCCCCGTCGTGACTTGCTGAATCCACATGATTACACCACCATCCATACTAGCGAAGCAACACGCGGTTGCATTCACCAGTGTGACTTTTGCGTCGTACCTAGTGCTTGGGGACGCCCACGACACAAACCGGTGGCGGAAGTGATCGATGACATCCGCCAGATGCGGGCAAAAAAGCTCATCTTCCTTGACCTCAATCTGATCGCCAATGTGGCATATGCCAAGGAACTTTTTGCGGCATTGATCCCACTTCGGGTCACGTGGGGCGGGTTGGCAACAACGTTGATCGCCGGGGATGACGAATTGCTTGATCTGGCCGTGCGGAGTGGCTGCCGGGGCTTGCTGATCGGCTTTGAGACGCTCGCCGAGGAGGCGTTGCAATCGGTGCGCAAAGGGTTTAACCGGCATCATGAGTACCGCATTGTGATCGATAAGCTCCACGCTCACAAAATCGCTCTGATGGGCACCTTTGTGTTTGGCTTCGATCATGACACGAAGGAGACATTCGATCAGGTAGCGGATTTTGTCCTGGATTCTCACATCGATTTACCACGCTTTGCCATTTTAACCCCTTTTCCGGGCACACCGTTATATCGTAAATTGGTTGCAGAAGATCGTATCCTGACTCAAAATTGGAGTCTCTACGATGGTCAGCATGTGGTCTTTCAACCGTACCAGATGTCGCCAGAGGAACTTTGGCGGGGCACAGAAGCCGTCTGGAAACGGGTTTACCGGTATCGCTCCATTGCTCGGCGATTAGCGGGTGCGCGGGTGCAACTACCGCTGGTGATTCCGGCAAACATCGGCTACCGGTTTTATGCCTATCGCTTGCACCAATTTTATACCTGCGATTGGAGGAATTAAGATGCGCTTAACTCTGATTCATCCGTGTATCGGACGGCGCCTGGGTGCGCCGTATATCCGGTCGTGGCAAATGGAACCCCTTGCCCCGGCAGTACTCGCCGGATTGACCCCACCGGAGATTGACATTACCTTTTATGATGACCGGCTAGAGCGCATCCCCTATGACGAACCCACCGATCTGGTGGCAATCAGCGTGGAAACCTACACCGCCCGCCGGGCATATCAAATTGCTTCTGAATATCGCCGGCGAGGTGTACCGGTTGTGATGGGTGGCTTTCATGCCACCCTTGTACCGGAGGAGGTTCAACAATACGCCGAAACCGTGATCATTGGCGAGGCAGAGGAGATTTGGCAGGATTTTATCGACGATTTTCGGACCGGAGCGCCACATCCCGTTTACCGGGCGGTTCGGCGACCCTCCCGCCGAGGGGTTCGCCCGGATCGTTCTCTTTTTACAGGCAAGCGGTATCTGCCGGTTGGTTTGGTTGAGGCGGGTAGAGGGTGCCAGTTCACTTGCGATTTTTGCGCGATCAGCGCCTATTTTGGCAATACCCAAACTCGCCGTCCCGTCGATGAAATCATTGATGAAATTCGCCAAATCCACAAACCACTTCTTTTTTTTGTGGATGACAACATTGCCGCCAATATGGATCAAGCGAAACCGTTTTTTCAGGCATTGATTCCCTTGAAGATCAAATGGGTCGGGCAAGCGAGCATCAACGCCGCCCATGATGAGGAATTTTTGCACCTGATCCGCGCTAGTGGCTGTCAGGGCTTATTGATCGGCTTTGAGACACTCAATCCAGACAATCTGCGGCAGATGCGCAAGGGGTTCAATACCATGAACGGAGGGTACGGCGCGGCGTTGGCAAATCTGCGGCGTTATGGCATCCGGCTCTACCCGACGTTTGTCATCGGCTACGATCAGGATACCGAAGAGACCTTCCGGGAAGTCCTGGAATTCTCGCTCTATCACCAATTTTACATGGTGGCGTTTAACCACTTGACCCCGTTCCCCGGTACGCCCCTTTACACCCGCTTGGAACAGGAGGGACGGCTACGGTTTGACAAATGGTGGCTCGACCCGGCATACCGTTACGGGATGGTGCCGTTTATGCCCCAACACCTCGATCCGGTTACGCTACAGGAAAAATGTGTAGAAGCGCGAAAAGCATTTTATAGCTTGAGTTCGATTGTTAAACGCAGTCTGGATTTTCGGGTCAATTGCCGCAATTTTTTGATGGGGTCTAACTTTTTCGTGATTAACCTACTGCTGCGGAAGGAAGCTCAACAGCGGCGGGGCTATCCCCTAGGTGATGAAGCGTTTCGTGGCGAATTGCTCAAGGTGGGGTCATACCATGAAATTCACGTTTAGGTATGCCACTCCAAAAGATGACCCAGAGATTCGGGAATTATTGCGCACCGTGCCGGTGCCGGGCGCGGTGCCAGTGACTTACGAGCGGGAACCCAATTATTTTCTTGGGTGCGGGGTGATGGGGCAGACCTGTCAGGTGCTCATTTCCCGGCACACCGCGAGTGGCAAACTGGCAGGGATTGCTTGCCGGGCAATCCGCCCGATGTATGTCAATAGTGAGGTGCGGCAGATTGCCTATTTAAGCCAACTTCGGGTGCATCCGCAATTTCAAGGATATTGGATCACCTCAAAAGGATTCCGGTTTTTGCGGCAGGTACACGATGATCATCCAGCAGAGGGACAGCTAACCACCATTATTGAGGGCAACCGGCTAGCAAAATCAGTTCTAGTGGATAAACCCCGCCGTCATTTTCCGGTATATCGCTGGTGGGATCGCTTTTGTGTGTTGGCAATTGTGGTTACTCAATTCCGAAAAGATTTTAAGACATATCAAGATTTTGAAAATTCCGTTCCTACCGCATCCGATCTACCTGAAATTATCGCTTTTTTGAACAAACATGGTGCAAAACGGCAGTTTTTCCCGGTTTACACGACCTCTGATTTTGCAGAATCCCCACTAACCCGAGATTTTCAGCCGGCGGATTTCCGGCTCGTGCGCCGGCAGGGGCAGATCGCCGGTGTGATGGGCTACTGGGATCAATCCCAGTTTAAGCAGACGGTTGTACAGGGATATACCGGAATGTTACGCGGGTTGCGCCCGTTCTACAATGCGATAATGCCGTTTGTCGGGCATCCCCGTTTGCCAGAAGTGGGTAAGCCCATCCGCTACAGCTACGCTAGTTTTTGGGCAGTAAAAGAAGAGGATCCGACAATATTCGATCACCTCCTCCGGGCGATTGTTGCCCTTGCCGCAGAACGCCATCAGGCGTATGTAATGATTGGACTTTCCACGCGGGACCCACTGTTTGCGCTTGCCCGAAAATGGCGTCATATCCCCTATTATAGCCACCTTTACACCGTCACTTGGAACGATGGAGCCCCTTTCCATGAACAGCTCGACTCCCGCCCCCCCTACCTTGACATCGCCGCGTATTGACCCCTGCCGGGGTAACCGCCTACAAGGACGTATCCAGCGGGTGGAATCCCTGACCTCCCTTGAAAAAAACCGCATGTTTGAATTATTGCAAAACCATTTTTTAGGAATCCATCATGCCCAATTTGAGCAAGATTTAGCCGAAAAATCGTGGGTGATCTTCCTCGATGAGGTACAAACCGGACAAATTCAGGGTTTTACTACCCTGATGCTCCTCCAGATAGAATTGGATGGTCACCCCTATGCAGCCCTTTTCTCCGGGGACACGATTATCAACCGGGAATTTTGGGGAGAAACGGTGTTGCCCCGCTTGTGGATTCGATGGGCATTACAGGTAGCGAGGTCAATTCCGGTTCAGCCGGTATATTGGCTGTTAATCTGCTCCGGGTATAAAACATACCGCTTTTTGCCCCTTTTTTATCGCGAATTTTACCCCCATTTTCGGCAAGCTACCCCACCCCACATCCAAAAAGTCATCGATACATTTGCCCGGCAAAAATTCGATACCGCATATGAGCCACAGCGTGGAATTGTACGTTTCGCGAATCCCTCGCCGCTACGTGCCGGAGTTGCCGAAATTACCCCCAACCGCCTCAAAGACCCACATATTGCCTTTTTTGCCCAAAAAAACCCGGGACATCTTCACGGGGATGAACTGGTCTGCTTGACCCGGCTCGCTGTAGATAATCTAACTAAAGCGGGAAAACGGATGTTGGAAGGAGGAAGGAGGAAGGATGAAGGATGAGGGATGAGGGATGAAGGAGGAAGGAGGAAGGATGAAGGATGAAGGATGAAGGATGAAGGATGAAGGATGAGGGATGAAGGATGAAGGATGAAGGAGGAAGGAGGAAGGAGGAAGGAGGAAGGAGGAAGGATGAAGGATGAGGGATGAAGGATGAAGGATGAAGGAGGAAGGAGGAAGGAGGAAGGAGGAAGGATGAAGGAGGAAGGCGGAAGGATGAATGGTAAAAG
>RFFQ01000180.1 GCA_003697105.1 Gemmatimonadota bacterium
ACAACAGCGACATCGTCTCAATCGGGGTCATCCGTGATGCCGAATCCGCACATGTTACCGGTAGAAACGGGGGAAATGACGTGGAAAGCCCCAGAAGGCTGGGTGGAGGAGATGCCTTCATCCAGTATGCGGAAGGGTCAATTTCGCCTGCCAAAAGTGGCGGGTGACAGTGAAGATGGTGAGGTGGCCATTTTTCATTTCCCCGGTCAAGGGGGTTCGGTAGAAGCCAATCTGCAACGGTGGTACGGACAATTTTCGCAACCGGATGGGCGTTCCACCGCCGAGGTTGCAGAGCGCACCGTTCAGCAGGTGAATGGTTTGCAACAGACCTTAGTCACCTTTAACGGCACCTACCTTTTTAAAGCCAACTTGATGTCCCCTGACCCGCCGGTGGAAAAACCCGGCTACCGGATGCTCGCCGGGGTGGTGGAAACCGATGCGGGGCCCTGGTTTGTGAAAGCCACCGGTCCTGAAGCCACCATGAAGCATTGGGAAGAGAGTTTTCATGAGTTTATGAAGACCTTTAAGCTAACTACCTTGTAAAAACATGTAAAAACAAACAGGCAACATGACTGCCAGTCCTTAAAGGACTGGCAGTCATATTATATGCAATTCCGTGATCATCCACGACGGGTAACACCATAATCTGGCTGGGTCGATTTTCCATCAGGTGGATCGCATCTACCGCCATGGTTTGGGGGGTGACGGAAATTGATGACTGCCAGTCCTTTAAGGACTGGCAGTCATATTCACAACTTCTTCCGGTCTAAAGTCCGGCTCGTACTAAATCATGCAAACGGACAATTCCGACCGCTCTCCCGTGATCATCCACGACGGGTAAAACCATAATCTGGCTGGGTCGATTTTCCATCAGGCGGATCGCATCTACCGCCATGGTTTGGGGGGTGACGGAAATCGGGTGGCGGGTCATGATGTCTGCCGCCGTCAAGTTGAGCAGGTGAGACCCTTGATGTTGTAATGCCCGCCGTAAATCGCCATCGGTAATAATTCCCACCAATTTTTGATCCGCTTCTACGACGTTGACTGCCCCCATCGCTTTAGAGGTCATTTCAATAATCACTTGGGGTAGGGGCACATCACCGCCCACCCGTGGATTTTCTTCGCCGCTGTGCATCACATCTGCTACGGTTAGAAGGAGCCGTTTACCCAAACGTCCTCCCGGATGAAAGAGGGCATAGTCCTGCGGTTTGAAATCATGCAAATTGAGTAGCGTCACGGCTAAGGCATCGCCCATAACCAGCATGGCGGTTGTACTGGCGGTGGGGGCTAAATCTAGCGGGCAGGCTTCCTTTTCCACCGTGACGTTTAGCACAACATCTGCGGCTTGTGCCAACGGGGAGTCCAGATTCCCGACCATGGCAATCAATCGCGCCCCAATTTTTTTCAATACCGGTAAAATTGCCAGAATTTCATCGGACGTGCCGCTTTTACTCAGCGCAATAACGACATCATCTTTTGTCACGACACCTAAATCGCCGTGCAACCCTTCTGCCGGATGGAGAAATACCGCCAACGTACCTGTACTGCACAAGGTCGCCGTGATCTTACGGGCAATATTACCTGATTTTCCGATACCGGTGACAATCACCTTGCCTGCGCTTTGCAAGATCAAGTTAACTGCTGCCGCAAAGGAATCATTCAATTGATCTTTGACATGTTTTACGGCATCGATTTCAACGGTAAACGTTTCGTGTGCCATGCTTAAAATTGTAGAGGTATCCATTTTCAATATCCCACTGTGTCAAGGATGTACAATATTATTGAGAGACCCGTGAACACGGGCAATAGCAACCATAATCCAAATATCGTATAACGTTGGTGATAAAACGCAGTGACCGCTCGTTTTGCCGGAAACCAGATCAAGGCAAAGGGGATGGAGACATAAAAGGTCATGATGCTTACCCCCAGCATGAATAACCCAGACAGGAGTTTTCCCACCCATTTGGTTTGACGGCGAAACCACTGCCACGTGGCGATCAGAACCATCAACATCACCAATATAATGCCCAAAATAAGGATTCCCAGACCCGGTTCGTAATAGGTGGTGAGGGTACTGATGGCTATTACCAATCCATCGATAATTCCGAAAAGTAAAATCGCTAAAAATTGCCGGTTTTGATAGTAAAGGGACATCTGCCGCACCATGTTTGCGACCAGATAGACCACCGCCAGCGTGGGCAGGAGCAGTAAACTGTAGAATATCAGGTAAAAACCGGTGTCTGTGACCAAATCACCTTGATCTAACCCCCAAACGGTGATGATCGAGGCATCTAACAAACTGAGCATGACCAGCACAAACCACCAGAACAGGCGTCGTCGCCCACTATAATACAGGTTTAACAACAATGTAAAGGCATAAAACATTGCCACTTTGATCGGTGTTACCCATAATACCGGAAGAAAGACATTTGATTGGTATTGGGGGTTGTTCATGTGTGGGGCGACATGAACTGTTAGTACCGCAAAGAGCACCAAAAAACTCACCATATAAAAATAGCGTTGTCGCTTTTGATCATAGTAGCGAACGAGTGCCAAAAAAGAGACGACTGCCGCCAACAATGTGGCCAGTACGAGTACAAAATCAAAGAAAAAATCGGCTAATTGCCATTTCGCCAGTACCAGCCAAAATGCTACAGTACTGAGATAACCCACCGTGTACAACACGAGGGCAAAATAACGGCACTCTTGGAAATGCCGGCGAAATTGCCGTATCGTTTGGATTAGCAAAAACGAGAGCGCTAATACAAACAAGACCCATTGGACCCCGAATTTGAGCTTTTTTTCCTGCGCTAACTGGGACAATCTCTCCGAAAAAGAGCCATGTTTCTGGTAAAGCCGTTGCGCGGTGGGGTATAATGAGGGGCTATTCACTGCCGCCCACTTCAGTGGGCTTTGCTCCACCGGATAAATGACTATCCAATGACCGGTTGCCGTGGCGAGTGTTTGCCCCTGAGGAGAAAATTTCGCCTCCTGAACATCATCAGCATGTAAAAACAGGTCAACCCATTGCCCCTCCATTGACCATAAGCGGGCGCTGTTATCTTCTGAAGCGGTAAGAATATACTCACCGGTGGGTGAGATATCGAGGGCAGTGAGCGGTGCATCATGGACATCTAGCGTGCGGAGTTTTTGCAACCGTACCGGAGAAATTAGCGGTTCATCCCGCTGTAAGGACTTCATCATGATGTCTTGTAAATCCAGATCGGTACGGATTGAATCCTGCACGGACCAGATGCCTAGGTGTGTGCCGTATGTTCCCACAATTCGGTGATGATCGGTGGTTACTGCCAGTTGTTCGATGGGGGGGTCAAGTTGGGCAAGGTATTTTCCGTCCTCATTCCAGAGCGTTGCCGGCTGGTTGTAGGCTTCCTTGCTGATCACGATCCAACGGTCTGATGGCGAAAATCTGGCAAGCGAATAGCTGGAAGAGAGCACTTGGGGCGATGTACCATCTGAATGCCAAAGTTTGATGGCGCCCCATTGGGAGGTCACTTCCGGTATTCCGGTCGCTGCTGCGGGCTGGTGGCGGGTTAGAATGCGCCGTCCATCCGCGGAAATATCTGCCCAATCCACTGGACCGGTGTCCGTATCGCCGGAATCAATCAGGGTGATTTCCCGCCGGAATTCACCATCTAGGCTCCAAAATTGGACACTGTAAGTGCGGGTCGTCGTCAGGATTTCCTCGCGATTGGGAACAAACACCGCGGAGCTGAATTGCAAGGTATCCGGCGCGACAAGACGGCACCGCCGCTGTAAATCTGCCACCGACCACACCTCAATCACCCCAGTGCCGGTCAAGGTGACTATATGGGACCCGTCCGGAGAATATTCAAACGATTGAACCCGGCGTTCGGTACGGATCGTTTTGAACGGTGGGGGCACACCGGTGGTTCGCGCGATGGAATCTGCCCGGGTGTAAAGTTCCTGATGCAACTGTGCGAGCTGGCGGGTTATCGGCGGCGGGACTGCCGGAAAACTAAGGGTAAATGCCCGTTCCGCCAGATAGAACCCATGTAGAAAATCGGTGGGGGATACGGCTTGGGAAGCAGACAGCAGGATGTCTTGCACCGACTGGGTGATCTCATCACTTTCTCGTTTTTCATAAAAAATGGCGAAAAGGATCATCACTACCAGCGCCACCAGCCCCAAAATATTCAATTGTTTTAACTGTTGTTGCCGTTTTTCTCGTTTATTCCGCCGGTTTAGGCTTGCCCCAATCCATTCCTGTTGAAGTGGGGTGGGTGGGGGTTGCTTATTTTCGGCGCGGGCGGTTTCCAGCCATTCGAGGGCGACCGGTAGTTCGGAGTCTCCCAGAAGCAAATCTTCGGGACGGTGGTTGTGTTCCCATTCCTGTGCCCGTTGCGACCATTTGGTATGATTCCGTACATGTTCGCGGTCTGTGTCCAACGTCCGGATCAATTCACTAAACGCGCGGTGGAATTCTGGCGGGTTCGTCCAGTCAATTCGCTGTACCGAACGGATTGCTTCCGGTACGTCTTCATCGGGAGTCGGGGCGATTCGCAGGGTTACAATCCGCTTATTGAATTGCTGGGCATGGGCAATCTCTGCTTTGCAATAGCGCGATTTGACCGAGTGCGGCGAGATCAAAAACAGAAAGTTATCGGCGGTTTCAATCCCACGTAGAATCTCCTGTTTGAAATCCTCTCCGGCGGCGATGCTTTCCAGATCAAACCAGGTGGTTTTCCCATGAATTTGCAGTTCCTCATTTAACTTTCGGGCAACGTCACTATCGGCACGGGAATACGAAATAAAAACCTCACTGTGGAGTTGTTCACGTTTCGCATCACTCTCTAAGATAAATTGTTTGTGGAGCTTTGTTGGGGGGTAGGTGGTGCGTTGTTCTCCCAATTTTAGCCAAATTTTGGCTTTTTCCAGATTATGGCCTCGTAACAAAATGCTGGCGTTGCCTCCCTGCCGTTGCCACTTGATTGCCTGCGCTAAAAAGACCTTATGCTGCCAGAAATACTCGCGATCGGTGTAAATTTCCTTTAGGAGTTCGTCGATGTCCCGTTCAAAATCCGCTTCTTCGCGGTTATCGGTAAAATCGATACTTTGCAGTCCCTGAATTAGCGGGGGGAGGTCTGCCGGATCGACCGCTTCAATCCGTAGGGGGATAATCCGCTTGTGATACTGCTGAACATACGCCAATTCTTTTTGACAATATTCCGACTGGACAGATTCATGCGAGATAAAAAAGAGGAAATTATCTGCCTGAATCACCCCATCCCGGATGGCATCATCCAATTTTGACCCTTTTTGAACATCGGTATCGTGCGTCCAGGTTGTGATGAGATGGCGTGAGAGCACCCGGCGCACCTTCTCCCGAATCGCCTGATCTGTGGAGGTGTAGGAGATAAAGCAGTCTGTCATCAGGTTATCGGCATTTTTACGTGACTCGCAAATATAGTCACATTGTAAATCTGTCGGGTGGCAGGGGGGTTGTTCCTTAAATTCTGTGAGGAGCCATTTTTGGGCGGCGTGCCGTTCTGCACCTACCAGCAGGTACGCCGTAGAGCGTTGGTGGTTCTCCCATGCGATTGCCTGATTCAACAATTGGGTGTGGTGTTCCACATATTCGCGACGGTCTTCCAGTACGCTCTGCAATGTTTGGAAGTCCGCTTCAAAGGGATAAACCGGTTCCCATTGATCCGGTGGGGTATCCGCATCATATTTTTCTTCAAACAGTAGCCAATTGAGTTTGCGGATTACCGGGTGCATTTGCTGTTCACTGGCGGTGATATGTAAAATGGGGATGATTCGCTTGCCGAGCCGGACTGCCTGATCGATCTCTTTCCGGCAATACTCCGATTCCACCGAGCGCGGGGCAATAATGAAGATAAAATTGTGTGCTTGCACAATCCCGACATCAATTGCTTGCTGAAAGTCTTCTGCTGCGCGAATGTCATTCTGATCCAACCACACGGAATAGCCCGCCGCCGTGAGCCGGTCATGGAGGCGTATCGCAAAAAATTTGCTTTCGCGTCGCCCATAGGAGATAAAGACATCTTTGAATTCTGGCATGAATGTCCTTTATGGGAAAGATTCTGGCAGGATTGCGTGTCCTTATGGGACGGGCAGTCATGCCGTTATGGAAAATTACGTCATTCCGCACTGTTGCATCAGCTGGCGAGTGGCGCCGAACACCTCCTCGACCGGAATCGCCGCTAGGGTATCCGCGGCAGTTTCTACCACGCGATAGGGTACGCCAAACGGATGCCATTGGGTATTTTTGGTCTGGAACAGCCCCACCGTCGGGATGCCCAGCGCCGAGGCGAAGTGAATTGCAGAGGTATCCGGTGAGAGGAGTACATCACTGCAGTGGATGAGGGCGGCAAAATCATCAATGTGGGGGGTGGGAGGGGAAAGCTGGCATCGCTCCGAACCCACTCCGATTAAAATCTGATTCGCTTGAGCCTGATCGGAGGGGGCATGTAACAGCCATACCCCGCACTGGGGGTCATTATCTAGCAAAAGGCGACTCAACTGGATAAAGTTTTCCACTCCCCAAAATCGTGTAGGCGAACTCGCACTGATATTGACCGCAATCAGCCGTTCCACGGCTTGCCCAAATTGTTGCCGCTGACGGGTCGCCCATTGTTGCCGTTGTTCCGAAAGGGGGTAATATGGGCGTAATGTCGTCATGTCAAATGAATCATCCAGCGCTAACATCAATTGACCCAGTACCTGAATCATATGACCTTCTTGCGGAGTGATTTGTTGGGGAACCACAATATTTGCCGCGTAATCCGTTTTTTTAGCGAGGCTGATCCGGTACGGTGCGCGGAGGAGTTGCATCAGTATTGCCACCGTGGTGGATCGATCATGCCCTAAATCGATAATCACATCATAGCGCTGGCGGCGCAACGTGACGATCAGTTGCCATATCCGAAACGGATTTTTGCGATAGACAAAAATCTGCCGCAAATGCGTATCTGCCGAAAGTAATTGCGCGTTTTTCTCCCCCAATAGCATATCCAGCGTAAAATGGGGATAGTGTGACCAAATTGCCCGAATGACCGGTGTGGAAACCAGCAAATCTCCAATCCGTGCGGGACGAAGGAGTAATAGGGTGTATGGTTTTTCCGGGTGGGGTAGGGTTTTGAACGGCGTTTGTGATGGCAACAGCCATTTGATGAGCTTTGCTAACCCTCGCCGAGAGATGATCTCAAGTGTTTTCATCTGTTCCGTTGGGATAAGGTCATTTTTCAACTCTCCATTATTTCAACAACACACTGTGGATGGTGTGGGTGGTATTCCGCCATGAGAGCCGGATCAAATAAACCCCCGAGGGGTGCGCTCTGGCATTCCATTGAACCTGATAAGTGCCTTTTTCTTGCCATTCATCCACTAGAATCGTTACCAATTTCCCGGCGATATTATACACCTTTAAGATGACCTGACCGGCTTCCGGGAGGTCATAGCGGAGTGTCGTTACGGGATTAAATGGATTGGGGTAGTTTTGGTGCAAACGGACGTTTTGCGGCACGGCGGGGCGGTGATCGGGTTTTCCGGCAGAGATGATTGGGTCTTCTGGGGCGTAGATGGTTTCGATATAGCGCACTATCAGGGAATCCGGCTCGACAGGGGTCTCCAGTTGCAGGTAATACCTGTCATTGGGGTTGGGGATATCCACCGGTAGTTGGGTGACGGTCTGCCATTCGCTCCACTCAATCACACTGATGTCATCAAACCAGGTGATTCCGGTTCCTGTTGCGGGTCCTTCGCTGTTGAGCCGTACATTTAGGTAGATCGTCTCCGGTGGAATCTCCATTTCATGCCAGAGGTACGTCCAATCGGCATCACCTTGGATGGCGGTTCCGATATTTTCTGTTCCTAGATTTTCACCCAGCGTGCGCCACCGGTAATAGCGGGTGTGGATGGTGGCATTGGCGGCATTTTCGGTTTTAATCCAGCCTTGAACGGTGTGAGGTTTGGTGGCGTCGATGGGTAACCGTTTTTCCAAATGGGTGTTTAGCCGGACCCAACCTGCGGGACGCTCCTGTTTCAGGGAGCGCTGACCACGGTGAGCGATGGTTTCATCAATGGATTCGTCCGCGTGATCCAATTCCCACAAAGTAGAACCTTCCGCTTCAAAATTACCCATCCAGAGTACCTCTCGCCCGATTCGATACCGCCATGGGTGCGGTTGGGGGCGAATCTCATAGAGCTGGCTGAGGAACCCTTCACGTTCCAACCGGATGGGTACGGTTTGCCAGCGGAGCGAGTCCGCCGGTTGGAGCGCGAGCTGTATGGTGAACATCTCGCTGTGGGTTTCCTGTGTGGCGGGGTCTAAAACGACATATCCGCGCCCTGCTTCGCGATCCACGTGGAGGATCGTCCCCAGATCGCGGGACAACTGTGCCAGATGATCCAGTATGAACAGCCCTAATTCACCGGTTGCCGGAGTTGGGATGTAATCATCAATGTAAATGGGGGTGATGCTCCACCGGTAAAAGCCGCGTTGGTCATACTCCGCGTTGAGGATGATCGAAGGAAAGGTCTCTGGGAAATTTTGATCAAAAGCAAAATTGCCTAAGGAGTGGGCAATGACCTTTCCCTGATAGACCTCAATTCCCTGCAAGACATGGGGATGGTGGCAGATCACCGCGTCTGCACCGGCATCGATTGCCATTTGCCGCAAGGTTCGGTCTGCCGGTTGGGGGGTGCGAAGGTTCGCGGCATCTCGTGACCCTTGTATCCGATATGCTTCCCCCCGGATGATACTTTCACCTGCCATTTCGGGATGTTCAGCGTACTCATATCCGGCGTGAAGTTCTAAGATGATGGCATCGGCATCCGTCCGGACGGCGTCGATCATCCGCAGAACGTCATAGACGGTCTCTTCAGCAAACCCCGGCTTGTTAAAACCGGCATTCAAAAAGGGTTGGAGGTTATCGTATTGCCCGGTACGGTCACAAAAGGCTAAAAAGGCAAAATTGACTCCTTTTTCGGAATAAAACAGCGGTTGGTATGCCTGATAGGCATTATCTCCCCCACCTGAATGGGCAATTCCGGCACTATCCAGCAATGCCTGTGTGTGCCGTTGTCCCTCGACCCCAAAATCGATGGCATGATTATTCGCCAAAGAGACGACATCAATACCGGCGTAAGAGAGGGCGGTTACATTTGCTGGAGAACCCCGGAATACATACGATTTAGAAGGGTGTGGTGTGCCGCGGTCGGTGAGGGGGCATTCCAGATTCGCCACAGTCACATCGGCGGCACGTCCTAGTACGTCCCGGGTGGGTTCAAAAATCACTTCTGCTCCGTATGTGGGGATGATACCGCCTTCTTCTTCGTAACGGCGCGCCAGCATAATATCCCCAACAAAATTGAAGGTGACCGGAAAGCTTGTTTCGCCTGTATCCACACTGATTTGGGTGGTTGCCCAACCGGATTTGCGGGTGGTATCGGTGACGGTCAAGCGGACGGTGTAGGGGTGATCATCTTCCACAATAAAGGTGTGTACCGGGTTGGTTTCGTAGCTGGTGGTACTGTCGCCAAAATCCCAATGGTAGATGTGGATGTCACTATCCGGATCGACGACCTCTGCTCCAAACGCGACTGTCACGGCGCGCAAGCCGGCTGGTGTCCGGAACGGGCGTCCGATGTCCGTCAAAATGGTCACCTGCGGAGCAACCGGCAGATCGTCTGTGATGTCTAAAATCTCATCGATAAAGAAAAACCGGACACCGGTCGTATCCCGGTCATTAAAAAACGCCAGATGATCAATCTGCGGGAGATAGCCAAAATTTGCCAACCAGTCTGCTCCGACCGGTAGTTGGTAAATTTGCCAGTCCCCGACCGGAAACGCCCCCTGATAGACGGTTGTCCAGATGTCATTATCGAGCGCTTCGCTACCGCTAAAAGCGTACCGCAGTTCATGGAGCGAATCCAGCAGAGCAATCCCTTGAATCTCTGCCGCCTCGCTGAGGACTTTTGCCGCCACTTGCCAGACGGTGGCGGTATCCAGTGGGGTGGGTTCAATGGTTTCCAATTTCCACGTATTCCCAAAAATCAGCAGGGCAAACGCGGATTCATCATACGTGTCGGTGGCAGTGATTTGCCACGCCGCCGGATTCTGATCTTCCTCAGGATACGAGAAGAGAATCACCTCGCCGTCGTTAAAATCTTCAATGATTTCAGCGGCAAAACTGGGCAGGATCAGCAAACAACTGAATCCGACTGCCAAAATAGCATTCATGAGTATCGCTCCCGCGCTGAGGGTTGTTTCCCAAGGACGTGTTTGAAGCATAGTATATCAAAACGGAAATGTTTTCAAGCACTTTTGTTGAATTGGAAAAAGCCCTTGACAATAACCGGCATGAACCATTAAACAAACAGATGTGAAGATTAAAAATGAACCCAGCAAGGAGGAAACCATGATGAAATTAGCGGAGATGCATTGCGAACCCACTCACGCGGATTCTAAACCGCTGACACCGGCTGAAATTGAGGCGTATCGGGATCAAATTCCGCAATGGAACGTGACCACGGTGGAAGGGATTGACCGCATTGAGCGAGAATATACGTTTAAGGACTTTGTTACCGCGATCTCGTTTGCCAATAAAGTCGGTGAGATTGCCGAAGCTGAAGATCATCATCCGGCACTGCTCATCGAATGGGGTAAGGTGAAGGTCACGTGGTGGACGCATTCCATCGGGGGCTTGCACTTGAACGACCTGATTATGGCGGCACAATCGGATGTATTATATGCCGGGTGAGAGGTGGTTATCCCGTCAAACCGGTTAAACCCTTAGGGCATTGAGATGCCCTAAGGGTTTTTTATTGTTGGTGCCTCATTTATGGCGTGGCGGTGCATTTTTAACGTAGGTATCGAGCCACCGGGTCATTTCCCATGCCATGTGCATAATGGATTCGCGGGCGCGGTAGCTGTGAGATTCGTGGGGTAGCATGACCAATCGTGCCGTTTTGCCCAGCCCTTTGAGAGCCTCGTACATGCGTTCACTCTGCATGGGGAACGTACCGGCGTTGTTGTCCGCATCACCGTGGATCAGCAGGAGGGGTTCGTTGATGTGGTCGGCATACATGAACGGCGACATTTTAATGTAGGTGTCCCGTGCTTCCCACAAGGTGCGTTCTTCTGCCTGAAAGCCGAACGGTGTTAGGGTGCGGTTGTACGCTCCGGTTCGGGCGATGCCTGCCCGAAACAGATCGGAATGTGCCAGCAAATTGGCGGTCATAAACGCACCGTAGGAGTGCCCGCCGATGGCAATTCGATCCGCATCGGCGACACCCCGGCGTACAATTTCATCCACTGCCACTTGCGCACCAGCGACCAATTGTTCCACATAGGTGTCGTTGGGTTCGGCATCCCCTTCGCCAATGATGGGTAAGGACGGGTCATCGAGAACGGCATAGCCATGTACCAGCCATAACAGGGGTGTCCACCAGCCAACCCGATCAAATTGGTAGGGGGAATCGGTGATTTGACCGGCGGCATCCGCACTTTTGAACTCTTCCGGGTACGCCCAGACGAGTACCGGCAAGGGTCCTTGTTCTGGGGTGTAGCCGGGTGGTAAGTAGAGCGTGGCGCTCAGGTTCACACTGTCCGCCCGCTGGTACTGGATCAATTCTTTTCGTACGTCCTTCAATTGTGGGGTTGGGTGAGGAAAATCGGTTAGCTGGGTCAGGGTACTGTCGTCCAGATCGCGCACAAAATAATTGCGCGGCTGCTCGACGGCTTCTCGGCCGGTGAGGAGCAACCGTTCTTCCGGGTCGATTAACCGGATGCCGTACTCATAAAAGGGTGCTTCGGATCGCCACAACCGGGTGGATTTGCCACTTTCCAGATCGAATTGATCCATAAAGGGGCGTTTCCCTTCCGGCGAATGCCCGTCGCCTGCCATAAAAATTGTTTTTCCGTCATCAAGGAGGATCAAGGTGCGGGTTCCGGATGGGGTGTAAGCCTTCATTGGATCGCCGGGATCGGTGTAGCGATCCTCAAAGGAGCGGTCGTAGATCAGGTGGGGTACTTTTTCCGGGTGATCCGGTTGGATGCGCCACATGCGGGATTGGCGGGTGCTCCACCACCAGTCGTAAACCAGTGCCACCTCTCCAGTGCCCCAATCGACGCCACCGTAACGCAGACCCAGTGCCGCTAATAATACAGGATCGCCATCAAATGGCGCTTTTAATGCGTACAGATGATCGCGGATTTTTGCCTCCGTTTTGGGGTCGCCACCATCTTGTGCTTCTGCCCAGACCACCGTTGCCGGAACATCGGCTCGCCATTCCACACGACGTGCCCCCCGCCGGGCGGCACCACGCCCAATAGGGATTTCTTCCGCCAGCGGCAGGTCATCAATTTGCCGCACAACCCTTCCAGACCGGTCCCAAATTTCGATGGTTTTCGGGAAGCGATACGCCGGCACGAGGTAAGAAAACGGGCGGTGGATGGTCTCAACCAAAAAATAGTTGCCATCTGGGGAGGGTTCGGCGGTGATGATCAATGCCGGATCGCCTAAGCGATTCACCGTACCTTCCACATCCACGGTTGCCACTTGGGCAGTTAGGTAATATTCAAATAGGTCTTCATCATGGGGATTTTTCAGTAGGTCGGCATAGGTGCGGGCGGGTGCTTTTTTACCGGTATTTTCCTGTACGATAGGTCCCACGGGCACTTGTGGGGCTTGGGGTTTTTCCTGCCGCTTTTCCGGCAGGGCACGGCAGACCAAGGTTCGGCTATCCGAGAGCCAGTAGAACGCATCCCCGTAAGCGGCGTCGTTTAAGCGGAGGGTACTTAGGCGGCGGGCGGTGCTTGTGGCGACCTCTGCCAACCATAATTCAACCGCTTCCGAACTTGTTCGTGTGAACGCCACGTACCGGCTATCCGGCGACCACTTGAAGGTTTGCAGTTTGGGGTTCTCCGGTAATCCGGTGATTTTCTGCTGAGATTGATCGGAAATCTTCAATAGTGTCAGGGAATTGCGATAGTAATTCCGGCTTGACCCGTTGGTACGCGGGTTGATGCGCAGCCCTGCCAGTCGTTCTTCCGGTTGAGCAACTTCTTCAATCGAGGGATAATTGGGGATGCCAATGAGTAGTAACCATTGATTATCTGGGCTGATGCTGGCGTACGGTGTTCGGGGGGCATCAATCAGGGCGGCGATCTCATCCGGGGGCATTTGGTAGGTGAGCGTGGTTTCGGCAGAGATGATACCGGTAGCGGTGGCATCAAACATCAGGGTCAGGCTGGCTAAAAAAATGATGGTTTTAAGGCGCATGATGGGGTGTATCCTCTTTTAGATGACGGAAAGTCATTTCGACCCGTAGCGGTTCGGATGCCGATCCCGCATAAAGCGACACATGGGGGAACGGTATTTCAATACCTTCTTGATCGAAACGGGTTTTGATGTGTTCCTGAACAGGACTTACGCAAACTAGGTTCTGTTGACATTTCGTAATTTGTTTATGACATATTGTTTCTTTGAAAGGAGAAACGCCCTATGTCATCAAAATTACGAACGGATCAATGGT